>CALBYK010000319.1 GCA_937889855.1 uncultured Prevotella sp. | reverse complement strand
CGAATGCGGGGACGCGACTTTCGAAAATAGCTATACCAAAAGCGGAATTGTGGCTCTGAGCAAATATCACCTCGCCTGTGTCCTCGCATACCTTTCGCATATCCTCAATAGGGCACAAAGAGTAATTGCGGCCTGAGCCTGAATAATAATACTCATCATTATCTTTGTCTTTTACGCGGCGCAAGACTAGCGTTGGGCGTTGATATTTTGCTTGGATTTTGTTCGCCACCAAGCCGCAATGCGCAGCCTCTATCTCATCTGGCTCACATAGAAGCAAAATGATGGAGTTATCAAGGAGATTTTGTTCCTTAATCTTTCTCTCAAGACGCTCGACCGACTCTTTTACAAGCTTGTCTTGTCGGCGCTTTACCCTGTCGGCAATTGTCACTGCCTCTTGATACTGCTTTACCTTTGAGCCACCAAAGCCGCGCTTGGAAGAATCAACATCGTCAAACGCATATTGTGTAAGCATACCCCTGAACACTTGCTCTTGCTCTTGGGGAGTTCCGCTGCGGGTCAAAGCGTTAATGAAAGGGACGATGGCAAAAGCCACGCTTCGATAGTTCAATCCGTTTCGCTTGTCCAGAGTGTACTTGTGCTGCTTGCACATCTCGAACAAAAATGGATTTTTAATATTCGACAGACCTTCTCGCACGATGGCTCTAATCTCAGGCTCTCGTGCGTCAGCCATGTCGCCGATGTTTGCCACCGCGCACAAATCCATAAACTCCGTTGGTTGCGGCCCATGGACGTACAAATCTTCAAACGCACTAACAAAGCGATAAGCAACCCCGCCGCCTGTGAGCGCCTTGTTTGGGTAGGCACTATTCTGCACGTTGATGATGGTTGCTGCACTTGCCTCAACTAATTCTGGATTGTCAATTTGGTGGTGATCTAGCACTATCACTTGCGTATTACGATGTAACACAAGTTCTTGCTGTTGGTCAAAGTCGTTCGTGCCGCCATCTGGGCTGATAAGCAAGTCACAGTCAATTCTATCCATCATGTCTGACATCCCGTGTTGCTTGCCCGTATGAAACAAGTAGCTGCAATGCTCTCTTGTCCATTTAGGGTAACGAGAATATAAATAATTAATTAGGATTGCGCTCGAATTCCAACCGTCACAATCCGGATCAACAATTATCTGCGCATCTTTGTTCTCTTGGACACAGTCGAAAAGCTTCTTGCATGCTTTCTGCATCTTACCGTCATCGTCTAAATCCTCCCAGCCATACGTCTGTCTGCAATCAGCCTTTAGCCATATCTCCTGGCCTATTGGCGTGGTGATGCCACGGTTGTACATAATCGTCTCTAGCGGGGTCGTGACCCACTTAGGCAGCTTCTCGGTGTATTGCTTAATTTCTATATCGCTCACCTCTTTATCTTACAGTACTACTCTATTTTTCCAAAGCTCTAAGAAAACTTCCCTACCTTTGTCTGTTGGAGAATCCTTGTAACCTAGCTTGTTTCCGTCCTTGTCAAACAAAAAGCTCACATTGACATAAGGCGAATATTTATCGTATATCTTCTGAAGCTTTTGAACAACGCGATAGTAGTTATCATCTCCGATACTCTCGAAGTCCCTATCGAAGCAAATTACCATCTCGCGCATCCCAAGAGAACGAAGAAGTTCAAACTGATACTTCGAGATAGACGACCCACATACGGCCACAGCGAGATTTCCGTCAAGCCCAAGATAATTGATTGTTTGTAAAACCGACTTCTCAGACTCATACACAAGGGCGACGTGCATCTTTTTGATTTGCGGCGCTGACCAATTCAGCCCGTATAGATTGAAGGCAAGTGGATGATTATACATCTTCTTACCGCGTCTCCAAGGCTTGTATTTGCCAAAGACCTTATTCTCTTCCACTAAAGTACGCTCACGAATTCCTATAAGGCGACTTTGTTCATCGTAATGCGGAATCAAGACGCTGCCGTTCACGGGATCGTAATGGATATTGGCAAAGTCACAAACACTCTTGGGAATGTCTTCTTGCACCCAGTTTTTGACAACAGGTTGTGGATAGTGAACCAATGGGTTTGGACTGATTTCTGGGAGTTCAATTTTGTCATGGTTCACTTTAATTGAAGTAAGCTCCTCATAATGCTTGAAAAGCTTCCAATCATCTGTTAGTTGGATGGCGTCTGTTTGCTCTAGCTTCGCGTCTAGATTAAAGAATGATACGACATAATAGACTGCATCGTTCAACGTAAAGTCTTTCACCTTTTGAAGAAGGCCAAAGACATCAAACGTATCTTGACAGTGCGTCCAGCACTTAAATAGTTGAGTATTAAAAAAATACCATAGCTTACGGGAATGGCCTCTATGGCAAATAGTCAATGACTCTATATGGTCTTCAAACATTTCAGGCTCAGCACCCAATTGCTCAAGAAGCTCATAGATGTCATCAGGAGCCAGTGCCTCTTTTACCTCGTCTTTGTTATATGCCATCACTTATCACCTACCTGGTCTGGGATAGCCATCGCGTCCAAATGAAGACGCGATATTTCATAAGGCTCCAAATCCCAAGTGGTAGCGCCAAGAGGGATGAATCGGCATGTGCCCTTGTCTGCGTACATCCAAATATAACAGTTCACATATTTTCCGCGCCTGTTCTTGTACACAGACAGCTTAACATTCGGCTCTACCCCCATAAACTCATTCTCGACATACCCTGCACGTCTGATATTCGCAATATCTTCGGGAGTCACGTTCAAAAGAATCGTACCTAAGTCAATCCTATCCGCCACAGCCTTCGAGCCACGGAGGAGGTTCTGGTCTGGAATCATATCTGTCTTCCAGCTTGCATTGAGTTGTGTGGCACTCTCGATAAAAATATTGTATTGAACAGCTAGCTCCTTTAGACGGGTTGCCAAGAGAAACAAGATGCTATCCTCGCGCATCGAGACGCCGCGCGCGCGTCCTGCCACTTCCTCAAGAATTCCAAGAGAGGTGCCAAGATAGTCATAGAAGAAATAGTTGCACCCATAGTTAGGGTCTGTGTGATTGCGAATAATTACATTCTCTACGTCTGATACGGTAAAGTTAGGAAGGAGTTCGATATATAACGGAGCTTCCTTTAACTCCTCAGCCGCAAGACGAATTCTCTCGTTCTCTTCAGGTGTAATCTCATGCGTAAGAATCTTTTCCTCGTTCACGCCCGAGATGAAGGAAAGGAAAAGCGTCTGCAACTCTGACACATTCAGCTCTGTGGAGATAAAAAGTACCCCTCGTCTCTTGGAGTTCTCTGGATTTTTCACCAAGTCAATCCATTGGTTGTTTTGCCATATGTGCTTGCAAGCCAACATACAGGCATCGGCGGCCAAACTTCTTGACTTGCCAACACCGCTCGCAGCACTACGCAGAAAGAACTTGCCAAGCCTAGCACCTAGCCCGACTTGATTCATTAACTCCGAATACCCGTCTTCTTCCCAGCCATACGAGAACGGCATTCCTGTCTCTGGTCTGTCACGTAGGCCGTCCAAGAGAGCGTCAATTGAATCGCCAGCCTTTACAGCTGTCTTGTCAATGACGGTCACGGAATCTTGCCGCACGCTTGAGATGCGGAACTCCACTTTTTCCGCAATCTTCGCAAGCGGTGTCGAGTCAAGCTCGTCTAGTTGCTGTTGGCGCTTTTTCGGGTCAATGAGGTTGTCTGGGTCATACACCCACGTGACATCCATGCCCGCGTTCGTGTAATTTCGCAGCAGAGTGAACTTTTTCACCCTGTCATAGTAGAACTTGAAGTTCTCGGGGTGAGCCGCATCTATGGCGCTTGCCACCCATTTGGCCCCGCCGCACGCCTGATAGACACTCCATGAGTTTGGTCTACCGTCTTTCAGGTAGTCCTCGATATCAGTCACGGTGATGTTTCTCGCACCGTTAGAGTAAAGGTCTGCCGCAGCGCCATACACCACCCTGTGAAAGTCTTGCGGCGCAAAGTCTTGGGCTGTTAGAAAATACTTTCCCTTTTGGTCTAGAAAAGAAGAGTCTTTGAATATGCTACCAAGAATCTGCACAACGGCAGATGTATCATAATACTTGTTCCCGTTTATGGCACAACCTCCTTTTCTAGTCAAGAGAGAAATAATAAACACCAATAGGTCTTGTGGTTGGTTTCTCTGTTACCGTCATTCTCCTGGAAGTCGGTGCGGTGTCCTGCTTCTTGCGAGACTTGCGGATTTCATCAATCTTCGCTTGTTTCTCATAGTATGCTTGGGCTTCCTCTCGCACGTTGGAGAAGGTTAGAAACGTTACCCTATTCAGACACTTCTTCTTCTCTTGGAGAGCTTCTGCGTAAGGCTTGCCGACAAGCCTGATTACCAACCAATAGTTAACTATATCGTATATTTGACTATAAGTCAACTTAAGAGCCTTAGCCATCTGAGTCAGCTGCTGCTCTACCTTCTTGCCGTCAAAACTCGTATAGCCGCAATCCATAAAGCAGCCAGATACCAAAGATAGCACATCTCCTTTTGTATGTGCGGCCATAACCTTCCTTCCTTAAGAAAAAAGGGAGGACGAAACATTGAATATTTCATCCTCCCCTTTGTCTAGCTGAAAATAATTAAATCTTACAGACCGTTTCCAACCTCATCCTTGAGGTCAGAGACAATAAGAGAAAGCTGCTCCACCTGCTCTGGAGTGCAGTCAGCAACCTTCTTGTTCTTCCCAAGATACTTAGAGACGATTCCAGAAATCTTAGGTGCCCACTTAGAGCCAAACTCAGCACCCGTGACGGACTGAATCTTGCCGACAAGAGTATTGAACTCGTTGATAAGAGCATCGAAATCAAGGTCGTCAGGCGTTGAAAGCGGCTCGATTGGAGCGTCAGTAATGTTGTCTTCGCCAACAGAGTCAATCGCTCGGTTCAGCGCGTCAACAAGACTCTGATAGCCGAACGGAATCTCTGGGTCAATGTTGGCAAAACGGCAACCACAAGCGATGCTATCGTTTGGAGAGCGAAGCGTTAGAACTCGCTTAGGCACACCATCGGCATCTTGAACGATATGTGCGTAGCCATAGATATCCGCCATATTCGCGATAATCGCGTTTACCTTGTCAGGGGAAAGCGATGGCACAATCCTGCTGTATTCAGTTCCGTCTTCCCTCTTGATAACCTTGTCCGCATCGTGGCTGATAAAAATAACAGCATAACCCATCTGGGCGAGGGCGTTAAACACGTCTTCAAACTCGCTGCGCATCGCAGCATAGCCGCGTCCGTATGGGAGCTCGCCAAGGTCTGAAATACCGTTGTTGTTGCATACATACTTGGTGCAATACTTTGCCATCAAGTCAATCGTGTCTACGATGAGAACCTTAAAGCGCTCTTTCACCTCGGGCTTCTTTAGCTCCCGGAACGTTTGCCGCATGTCACTCCAAGAGGTGATATCCTGTGCAATAATGCCGCTTAGTCCATTGTATCCACGCTCAGCCGCAAGAAGAAGTGTGTCAGGTGCCTGTGCAGCGAGACTTGTCTTGCCAATCTTCTCCTTGCCGTAAATATAAGTAATATATCCGCTCAGGTCGCGACTTACCTTGTGAGGCTTGAGGCTTAGAAGGTCAATTGCCATATATTATTTTCTCCTTTTATCTCTAAAAAACTATTATCCCGAGTCTAAGAGTCTTCGCTAGAACCTAATATCCTCGGGCATGGTAGCCGCGCGGGGCTTAGACTGCTGCGGCATGGCGCTGGCGGGAAAACCCGTAGAACCAGAAGAGCTGTTCTGTCGCTGCTCGTAACGTGCGCGGACACCAGCCAGCACCTCCTGTCGGTGAGCGTCAGCGGCCTTAAGCTCCTCCTCGGTGACTGTATCCTCGCCAAGGCCAAGGTTTACATTAGCACCAACAACCTCCCAGGTGCGGAACGTGCGAGAAGTCTCACGGACTTGTGGAGCACCAAAGGCGGCAGAAGAATCATCCTGCTCCTGCGTGGACACGACAACCGTGGACTTAATATTGCCCCACACCTTGCCGAAATAAGGATTGGCAGTGGAGATATCCTCGTTGAGGAAGAAGTTCTTGCCGCCCTCAGACTGGACAGAGAACGTCACAGGAAGAATCTCGTTGCGATAGTTAAACGCAAAGCCAGAGATGGAAACATAGGTAGAACCATCATTGGACTCGCGCTCAGCCGCAGACTGGATAAGCACGTCCGCTTCAAAGGAAGTGGCGGGAGTGCGCTCAGTGGAAATCGCCTCGTTGGCGTTAAGGAAGTGAAGGAAGGAACCGCGCACACGCTTGCCCGTGACAAGCTGACCGTCTCGACCATAGAAGTCATTTACGTCAATAGAACCGTCAACACGGACGCGAGTTGCGTCAGAAACACCGACTTCCTCCACCGTCTTGTTCTCAAGAATGAGCTGGTGAAGGTTGGCAAAGGTAGAATTAACACCGCCCTTGTTCGTCTTCTCGTTAACAAAGAAGTTAACAGGAACGACATTAACCGCATCATCATCTGTCGCGATGTTGACAAGGCCGATGATTACCTTCTCACCAGGACGCTTGGTAGAATCGCGCTCCTGAAGTGTGTGTGAAAACACGTAGCCTCGGACAGACACCTCATTTGTCATATTCTGCTTCATTAATTTTCTCCTTTTCTCTCTTAACTACATCTTTTATAAATTATATCTTTTCTATAAACCCTTTCTCTTGGGCTACGGACAACCGTATTATACCCCACGACAACTCCAAAAGTCAAATTGTTCTATTTAACTTTTGCCCCAAGAGAAGAAAGAATCTTGCTCTCCTTGTTGGATACAAAGACGTTTGTGACAAAATCTGTGACGTCCATCTTAGCACCAACTCGCCCCGTGGAGAATTTGCCGCTGCTGTTGAGCTGGCACATGTCCACGGTCAGGCTCTTGTCGCTGTTTGTGGTGATTGTCATTGCTTTATTTTCGAACGGCACGATTGCCACCACATCGTTCTTGGGGAAGAAATCCTGCCCTTTGAGGCTCTGTGTCGTACCGTCAAACAGGCTTGTGTTAAAACGCTTGATGCGCCCGCTCTTGGACACGGCCACAACGTCTCTATCCTCGCCGCACCCAATGACCGCGTTGACGTGTGTAAGCCCCGTGCCAAGGATTACGCCAATGGGGGTGCCCTTGTCTGCGGCTAGGCAACGCTTGATGCCGTCTACCTTGAGACGATAGACCTTGCTCGTGTTGTAAATCTGAATATACCCATCTGTAGTCGTTCTAATCTCAGCGATATTATCAGATGCGGGACGATATTGAGATGCAGGGGTACACTTTATATAGCCGTTGGCGGTGTAAGTAACCACAACATCTTGCGGTTCTGCTTTCTTCGTTAGCTTTTGCGGTTTTGCAATATTTTTTTGAACTACAACAGACCGCCTTGGAGTTCCGAACTCTTTCGCAAGGGAGCGCAGCTTCTTGATAAGAATTTTCTTTTGCTCCTTCTCAGAGCTGACAACCTTTTCGAGCTTGGCTGCCAGCTCCCTCTTCTCTTGGAGTTCTTTTAGCACAGCTTCCGTCTCAAGATGCGCGAGCCTAGAGAGTTTCATCGCAAGAATCGCATCGGCTTGGCGCTCAGAGAAGCCGCAAGACAAAAGATTCTCTTTGGCCTTAGCCGCAGAGTCAGAATCTTTAATGGTCTTGATAATATCATCAATGTTACCAAGAGCCTTGACGAGCCCATCAAGAATCTCGATTCTATCCAGCGTCTTGTCTAAGTCAAACTTATGCTCTCGCTTAATACACAAGATGTTGTGTCTTACATAGATATCACACACATCATGTAGTGTCAGAAGCTTTGGGGTCTTGCCCACAATTGCCACTTGGTTTACATTGAACTGTGAGCGAAGAGAGGTGGCAGCAAAGAGTTCTTCGAGGGTCAATTTAGTTTTAGCTGCGCTTGAACATGTGACAGTAAGAAGCACTTGCTTTTTATCGCTCTTGTTGTAAACGTTAACAACATTGTGAACTTTATCTTTTTCGATAGCGTCCTTAATTTCCTCAATCAAAGGCTCGATGTATACTTGAAAAGGAAATTCTGTAAAGCGTATTTCCTTGCCGACAATTTCATATTTGGCCTCAGTGACAATTTTTCCTTTGCCAGTGACGTTGATTTGCGGAAGGTCGCTCTTATTCACAATCGTAGCGCCGCAAGGCCAATCTGGCAAGTAGTTGTCGTTATCGACCTTGCCTATCTTGATATACTCAATCAGCAAATCGCACGTCTCTTGGAGGTTATGGCAAGCCCAAGAATTGGCGATGGACACGCCGATTCCTTGAGAACCGTTTACCAACAGACGCGGAAAGACAGACGGCAGGACGCTAGGCCACCGCTCGTCTTCCGAGAAGTTCCAAATCATATCTACTGCGTTCTTCTCAACGCCGTCGAGGATATATTTCTCCGCAACGGGGGCGAGACGTGCTTCGCTGTACCTGTCGGCGGCAATGGAATCTCCACCAAGGATTACGTTGCCGTTTGCTCCATGAAAATCAACCTCGGGCACGATGTTCGTGAACGGCTGAGACATGCGAGCAAAAGTCTCGTAGATTGCCGTAGTCAATTTGTTACCGTAAAGGCTTTTTATCCTCTACCTCTTATAGTTTCCTATAAGTTCGGCATATCTTTTCTGTCTAATAAAATCAAACAGCTGCTGGCTCTTGGAAGAATTATATTCTATAATTATAGTTTCATCTTCTATGCTCTGCCCCTGACCAGTGTGTTACCACTAGCCTTCGGTTCGGATTAGCATATTTAATATAATAAACATTTATATTAAACTTAGCCTTCCCGCTTAATCCAGCAGTTTTAGCACGGCACAAGCATTATTATATTTTCTGTCAAGATAAGTAGAAGTTGTTGGGGCAATAATGAAAAACGTACCCATTTAATTGCTACAAACTGACCAAAAAAGCAATAATTATGCAGTTAATCGACCGTGCGGCCAGAAGTTTGCCGCAACGTGCCCGTCAATCTTGGCAGACTTCACGTGCGGCTTGTTTGACGTGTACCCTTGCTTATACATAGTCCAAAGACAGGCCCGCATACCAGGTTTCAAACCATCTCGTGCATCAGGAAAAGCACGGTTCGTGTTTACATCGTAGGCAGAATCAATAAAATTCTGACTTACCTCTTGAATAATGTCCAACTAATCTGCCCTCGCTTCCTCTGAATGCTCAAGAATGAACCTCACCCTTGGTTCGACCGCCTTCCCATATAAATCATTAAATAATTTGTTAGTTTGTTCAACATCGTTTACTTGAAGTTGGAGGATGTTTCTTGTCGATGGGTCTAGAAGGGCCTGTGAAAGCTCCTCGGAATCCATCTCACCCAGCCCTTTCATTCTCCCCACTATTTTTATCTTTGCTGCGTTCTTCTGTTTATATCTTTGAAGCGCATCCTCGTCTTTAAGATATATATATTCGTTCTTTTTCGTAGTTATTCTAAAAAGCGGTGGAACAGAAGAATATACATGCCCATTGATTATAAGTTCAGGGCAAAGATACCACAAAATATTAAATAACAAATTCTCAATCGCGTAGCCATCAAAATCCAGAAAATCCTGTGTCTCCACAGGTCCCGACTATATCTTTCTCCCAACACAGGAAGGATTCATTTCAAAACACTTACCAATAGTGTTCTTACTCCTCCGATTCGAGGATAGTCTGTACAGGAATTATTTCCCACGGGATTGTCTCAAAGAGATTTCCCCGTTAGCGCGATAAACGCACCCCGGCGGCACACCAGAAAGAAAGCACACAGCCAATTTTATTTAGCATCGGCGCACGCAATAATTTTGCCATATCTCAATTTATCTTTGTCATATTTCATTTTACCCGTAGTGGGATTGTAGTCAAGTCCAAGAGCAACGACAACGTTGTTTATCTCTTGGTTCTTCATTATCTTATCAGGACTCGTCTTAAGCACCGACAGCATTTTTCCGCGGACGCCGTAGATGGCTTGGAACTCTGAATTTCTTGCTGCAACCAACCCACTAGCAGCACTATCGCCCTCGCAGATAAGCAGCTCGGCTTTAGTTCTATCTTTCGTCCAGCAGTCTGTGAGTTTTGTCGGAAGCTTGAACAACTTGTCTTTTTTAGACGTTGCCTTCTGCTTCACTGCTTCTCTAGCCTTCTTTGCAGCTTCGGCAGCGCGTCTGGCAACTAGCGCCTTCTCGATGATGGTGCGGCCATCGTCTGGATTGTTGTCGAGCCACACCTCAAGTTGGCTTGAGAACTCATCTAGAAAAGATGTGTCGCATTTGACAATTTTTTCCTTTGTCTGGGCATTGTAAGATACCCCAGCTGACACCAAGCTTAGCGCCAGTACCAACCCCTCTTGGAGAGAGGCGCCGTCAATATTCTTATCTTTGGCTTTAAGAAGTCCCTGCTCCTTCGCCCAAGAGTTGAACGTTCGAGTGACTGTGGTTTTTAGCCCAGTGATGTGCGGCCCAGAATCCGTGTAACCATAATTGACATAGGCAAGAATTTTTTCAGACGATTCGTCTGTGAAAGTAAAACTAATGTCAAAGTCACTTCCATGATAGACAAATCTATTCTTAATAATTTCATTTTTGCCAACAGTTCTGGAACGCACGAGGTCTTCTATACCATGCTGGGACTTGATATGATAGCTTTTGTTGCCATTCTTGAAGTCAATCTCAAGATTCGGACAAAGACAGGTAATATCCTTGAAGAAGTAAAGAAAATAGTTCGCATCTGTCTGTGGCGTACCAAAGAATTGCGGGTCAGGCGTATACTCTACCACAGTCCCATGTAGTTTCTTATCGCATTTCTCTACTTTACGAGAAACAAGTATGCCGTCCTCAAAATAAATGCTCTCTTTTTTGCCACCGTTATAAGTGTAAGCATAAAACTTCTTTGAGAGAAAGTTAGAAATTTTTGCGCCTAAGCCGTTGAGTCCAAGTGCAGACCCGCCATAAACGCTATCGTCAGAGAATTTACCCGATGTGTTGACAACACTGAACGCTGCCTCAAACACTGATTTTCCATCATCACGCATCTCATCTATTGGAAAACCCTGCCCGTTATCAAGGATGCGCACGGAGTTATCTTCTCTTATCTCGACTTCAATTGTGTTTCCGTGCCCAATATTGTGCTCATCCAGTGCGTTGCTGAAAATCTCCAAGAGAAGCTGGTTTGGAGTCGCATTGTCGCCAATGTACATGCCACTTCTCAGACGAACGTGGCTTCTGGCATCTAGTGATTGAATTGAGTCCGCATCATATATTGTTTTGTCTATAGTTATCACCTTACCTTTCTGCCGCCGAAATAGCGTCTTACGTGTGTTACATTATATTTGATATTATCCTGTTCAACTCTGACTGATAAGTCAGCGATACCAATTACAGTACTGACAAAATTGTTTTTAAGGTTCATTTATTCTCATTTTCTCATATAATTTTGTCTAGGATTTTCATTTTTCTGCATAGGCGCATTACAAAAGCGTATTTTTTGTCTATAAATTTCATTTTTTTTACTTTCCTACATGGTTTTCATTTTTAACAGCAAAGGGAGCAGATAAGAATAATATTAATACTTATCCACTCCCTCCCAATTTTAAAAACACTAGGTAGCTGGCACCAAAAGAAATTTAATTAAACTTCACTACTCTTGCGCCGCAATTCGGGCAATACGCTAGGCTGCGCAGCTCAAGCCCATTCTCGGTCGCGATAGCGTAACCGGGCTGGACTAGTGGCGCTCCGCACGCGGAACAGGTGATGACAGCTTCCTGCGCACCTCGCATCTCACACGTTGGGTCGATGAGGTCTGCCAGATAGCCCGCTACGTCGAACGTGTCTGTGGGATATTCGTAGCCCGCAATGTCGCTAAGGGACTCCGCGTAGTCGTCGAGCACGCAGTTGTTGCGGAGGAACGCCGCCACCTCGCGCCTTTCGTCACTTATCACCATGATTATCTTCTTTCTTAATTGTCGCTAAGGATGGAGTCCATAAACTTCTTTCGCTCGCCAAGCATCTTCTCTACATACTCGGGGTATTTCTTCTTCATGTCGCGGGCAGTCTCAAGGCACTTCGTGCCATCGCGCCTGAGACATGCTGCTTGACGGCGAAGAATCTGAAGCGTGTCGTTGAACTCGGTATGCTCTGTGATGTGAGAGTACCCCTCGGCGTAACGAGCCTGAGCGGCAACCGTAGCCGCATGTTCGATGCCCTTCGCCCGCTGGATGAGTGCGTTGCCCTTTGCCTTGAGCTTATCAATCACACATAGATAGTTTGCAAAATAGCAACCGTCCCATTTGTTCGCAATATCCTTGTCATCATCATGCACCTTGACCGTGCGAGTGAACGTACCCCACTTTGTCATAAGAGTCACCTCAGAGGTGCCAGCCTTCTCGTTATACTCAGCCTTGATAACTTTGTCCATCTTATCTCCTTACCAGTTCCCGTCCTCAGAATCCTTCACAAGCTGCTCACGCTCACGTTCCTTCTGTTGGCGCTTGCGGCGAACCGAATCACCCTTGCGCTCACGCTTTGCTCCTTCTCCCTTAAAACCGGCCTTGCGGCCAAAGCGCTCGATTGACATATAGTCCTCATCCTCGTAATTGTCAATCTCGTTCATAAGATTACGCATTTTCACTCCTTGTTAGCGTGTCTTGGCGTCATCGATGATAACGCAGGCCCCACAGTCAATGCAAGAGAAGACGTTGGTTCCATCGCGCCTTTCCATATGGCCGCCGCACTTGGGGCATGTGGTTCTACGAGAATTTCCCCTATAGGCCCCATTTCGATGCTTGCGACCCCTATAGGAACCATTCCTATGGCTATTGCCCCTATAGGCTCCATTTCCCTCGCCATTCGCCCTATAGCGGTTATCATCCTTGGCAAGACCCGCGTCAATAAGGGCCTTCTGCAATGCGTTCATTTTATTATTTTTTCCTTTCGTTTTTTTGGCCGCACTTACCCAAAGTATATATTAACTCCGATGGCTCTTTATGTCAAATGGATAGGTGCTGACAACAGCGGATTCCTTGTCACACTCTTTGTCTCTTTGGTAGTTCTCAACTTCCTTCCGAATGTGCTGCGCATCATTCTGCGAATTTTGTCTAGTCTTAATTGACTTTTTAAATACCCAAGAGAGCGGAAACTTAAACATATCGCTCCTAATCTAAGTCTTCTATAATATGGATATGCATGGGAACTTTCCAAGAGACAGCAAGACTTTTGATTCTCTCGAGTCTTTCATCTGGCTTTCCGTCCCAGAAATAGGCTATCTGGTCACAGAATGCCACCATCTCCTCGTCGAGCTTTTGCGGCGCATACTTGGCACCGTACACGCGGTTTTGCGGCAAATAGCACACCCACTCCACGCCGTGCCGCTTAGCCCACGCTTCCGCGCACGCGTCCACGCCGCCGCTAGAGCCGCCCACGACCTCCCCCACGGCCTTCACGGATAGGTAGCGGTCTAGGTCTACCCACCCAAGCGAGCGCGTCCCACAGACGAGTGTAATCGGTCTAGACGTTTGCGGCATTTACTGCCCCAAGCGAATCTTGAATGCCATCAACCACAATCACGTCAACCCCCTTGCGCGGATAGATATACCCGCAGTCAAGATAAATAGAGATAGCATCGGGCGAGATTCCAAGCTCTGGCCGTACCTTTGACAGAATATATGCGAAATCATATACATCTTCATCTGTCTCCGCCCGCACAACGCACCCGTTATACTCTGATTTGCTTTTGGGGTTCCATTCATACATTATGTCTTCGACTTCCTCGTAAGAGAAACCCCACGTTTTGATACTAGGAAAATTAAGCATAATTATCTCCAATCGCGTCTTCCCACGTATGGACGCAAAAAAGTTCGGGGTAGATATTTTCTCTAAAGAATTGCTGACCCCTATCCTCCCACCAGCCTAAGTCCATAATAGGCACCATGATAGAAACCTCAACATCAAAAGCCATGACCGCACATGGGCCATCGATAAAATCACGCGTGACAATGAATCCGTTATGATTAAAGAAGTTCGTCGCCTCAGTAAACTTCTGGCACTCTCTTCGTCCATTAATGTGGAGAACAATCTTTAAGTCTTTATTTGACGGCTCCTCTATTATACGCTTCAGCAGCATCCCGACATATTCATTTTTGTTTCCTGCATAAATGAATTTGGCAATGCTGCCATAACGAATGCTAGATTTCATCATTTTAATTCCATTTCTTTTAAAAAAGCGTTATTTATTCTTCTTATGTCTTCTTATTAAAGCGAGTCACCGACATCCAAACTGTAATAAGTCTGGTTGTCAACATTCCTTATCGTCTTATAGTCTCCATATTTCTCAACAACTATCGAATGTATAATCGTGCCATAGCGGTTTATGCCTGATACCTTCTCGACGATTGTGTAACCAGCATAATTGTTAAGAATAGAATAGTTCCCGCTAAAATCTTTGGTATCTGTCTCATAGAACCAGCACACGATACAAGCGAGCCACATTATCACAAAGACTGCCAGAATCTCAAGTTTATATTGTTTGATTTTTTCTATTATCTCTCTAATAATTGTCATAATTACTCCATCCGCTCGTGAGCAAACCCTGCGTCCGTGCTATAGTAAAAGTCTCTAATGCCCTTGTCGCGCAATGCGGCGCGGCAAGCGGGGCACGGACGGGAAAGCCCACGCCCGAGCGGCAGACCGGGACAGACTCTGTAGGTATAGCACTTTACCTTTTTCCAATCAACCTGTTGTGCCACTGGATATGACACTCTCTTTAGTGCTATCATCTCTGCATGACCAGCATGATTGACATAGCCGTTCACAGAATAGTTAAAATGTCTGTACTTGTTATACTTCTTTTGAATGGGGTCTGACTTTTCCGTATTACAAGCGCTGGACAAAACACGCCCTTGATACGCGAGGACGCAACCAACATGAAAGCGAGGAAATGCGCTTTGATTAGCGACTTCTCGCGCAATGTCGAAATACTTCTTGTCAGACTTCTTGATACTCAAATTACTCATGAAAAAAGACCCTTTTCCTCTCACTTGATATATCCAGTATATCTTGTTTAAGGAAAAGAGTCAAATTATCTAGCCTTCCATTTCTCTTTCGCGGCACGCTCGGATATTGCGTCGAGAGTTGTCTTATCATCAAGCCCATAGCGGTTCAGATAGTCTCGTGCTGCTGTATCAGACGAAACTACAAGGGCAATTCCTGGCGACTCAAAAAGGCTAGCTATTGCGTAGGTATAGATAATAGCCTTATTAATGTCTCGTGGCATAAATGGAAAGCTTGCCCCATCCGCATTATAGCAAAGACAATTAAGAGTCGTACGCTGCCAGACGATGATATCGTTTTTCGTGCATTTGACTTTGCTATCAAACACATCTTCTAGTTCCTCTTGGATATTTGCGGCAGTTATCGCTTCCTCGTCATGGTAATTATGGGTTATGCACTTCTTAGCCGCATAAGCAATCTCATCTTTTGCCCTGTCATAAAGATACAGTTTCTCGCAATCGTTCTCTTGGAACAGGTCAAGTTCGCGCGCCTTACCAAACTCCTTGTCTAAGAGCTTCTTTGTATCAATGTCACCATTTAAGATATAGTTCTCAGGCTCAAACTCTTGCGGCCTACCCCAATAGTCGTAGATAATCATGGTATCCCCCTATTAGTAACGAGTGTTCCATCGCTTAATGGCATAGTATGCGCTACCATCGCTGCAAAGTCGAGGTCTAACCCAGCAGTCATCGTTGCCGCACTCAATCTGCACGTGGCCGTTGGTCTTCAACGTGAAAACCGCAGTGCCGCCGCAAAACGGACAGCGGGCAATCGACTGGCCTTCATACACGCCGTGATACTTCCCCGGGGTTGGACACTTCTTATAGCTATTGCACCCGGTTTCCTCTGACCTAAGACCGAGACAATATCCGCAACGATTTTTCCCGTACTTGTAGCGGACGCAAGTCTTGCAGCACTCAAGCACAAAAGCCATATCAGGTTTCCTCTCACTCGCCATCGCGTATGGTTATACTATACCGCATCAGCAGTCAAAGAGTCAATAAAAAAAGCGGGGAATTAACTCCCCGCCATCTTACTTCAAAAAATGCGACCAGAACTTATCAATTGCATCAAAAAAATCTCCAAGGACAGTTAAGACACCGCCCATAAGAAATATAAAAACAAAAGCTGCGAGTATTGTAGCTACAAGGTATACGAGCGTCCAAACAAATCAAGCGACAAAATCACTCATCATACTTCCTCTTAATCAATCTTGTTGATAAAGCATGGTGCGACAACAACGTCGAACCTGCCATTAGCTCCAGCATAAATGTGGGCAATAAGCGTGTCGTTCTTCCACTCAAGAACCGTAGAGCCATCGCTACCGCACTTGTCACACTTCACTGCCTTGCCAAGAGCCGCAATATCGGCAAGATAGGTCGGGTTGATAGCGGGAACGCGGTTCTCGCCACGCATAGCCGCGAAGTTAGGCTCCTCAAAGAGCTTGTCCATGTTCTTCGGAGCAATCGACTCAATATCGATATCGCAGGTCTCGGCACTGATATAGAGCTGCTGGGACGCAGTTGGCTTCTTATTCGCTGAAAAGAAGAACGACTCCGCGAAATCAGGCTCCACAGCAGGGGTCCAACGCACGGCCGCGTAGGAGTCAGTCGCATACACGCGGCCTTCGGAATAGAACATGTTCGCAAGCTGCGGACAGGCGCTAGTGCCGTTGGCAAACTTCATCATCGCGTTGTAAACCCTGCCGCTCATCTTGATGTTGGACATTTAAGAATCCTTCCTTTGGGCTTTCCCTCACTTGCTGAAGCTAGTATAGCACGCCCAAACACAAAAAGGCAAGTGCGAATTTCTCACACTTGCCTTGATCTTGATTTATTATTTGCCGTCTTTTTCAAGAGAGCTAATCATCTTTAAGATTTTATTGTACGTCTTATCATCCTCTTGGTAGAAGTAGATTCTATCGCCTTCATCAGAAAGAATTCTATAGTTAGACAACAGTTGCGTGAGACGCCAATCGGGGACTCTCTTCCAAGCTTTCGCAAGAAGCTTACACATCTCATCAATCCTTTTTTCTTTTCTCACTTTCAGTATCCCGCTTCCTCAAATCTCTTAATCACTTCTGCTGTAATTCCAGAACGGACAATATCTCCGATTCCGAATCTTACCACGGCAACGCCTTGCGCGCCCTCCATGATTCTAGCGGCAGTCTCAAGTCCACTAGCTCCATTGATGTCGCTCTGCTTTGTATCGCCGCATATAACAAGTTTCGTACCAACGCCCAGTCGCGTCATTACGGACTTGAACGCCCCTATTGAAAGATTCTGGCTCTCGTCTAGAATCACGAAACTATTCTCAAACGAACGTCCACGGATATAAGCTAATGGTACTGCTTCGATGATACCATTGTCAATCATGTACTCTAGCTTTTCCTGCGAATAAAATTTTGCGAATACATCAATTAGTGGGGCAATCCAAGGAGCCATTTTATCTTTGTCCGTTCCAGGAACATAGCCGATACTATACCCCTCTAATGCGATAGGAGAGCGCGTGATAATAATCTTTGAAACCTTCTTTTCTTTCAGCGCTTTAACCGCAGAAGTCGCGGCAAGAAACGTCTTTGCCACACCTGCGCTCCCAATAGCAAAAGTGATAATGTTATTCTCAATTGCGTCTATGTATTCAAGCTGGTGTTTCGTCTTTGCCTTCACAACAGTCTTACCCATTTTTAGGATGATGTCGTTTGACATTTCCGGGAGACTATTGTCTCTCTCTTGGCGGCAATATAAATCAACGTCTTGCTCTAGCACCTTCTCGCTGCTTTCGAGGACTTCTTTTATCCTGTTGAGCACTGAATAACAGTCCGATACTTCTTCTGTCTCACCAAATATGCTTAATCGTCTCTCAACAAGCTTCATCCTCACATCGAAGTATTTTTTTATGACATTGAGATAACTATCTTTTGGCCCAAGAAAGTCAACTATATCGATAAAACTTGGAATATCAATTATCTTTTGTTGTTGAGACAATTTAACTCCTATCTTTTCAGCTGATAGATATTGCGGCCATTGCCGTTGTCTATCTATTATGAAAAAAGCAGACGGTATTTTATCACCATCTGCCAAGGTTAAATCAACGCATAAGAGGATAAATCCATCTAAAGAATCTTGACTCTCTAACATGTGTCTTTGTCTTAATATACAACTCTATCATTTCGTCAGTATTTCCTGTCATCTTGACAATGTAGAAGACGAGAAACACAATGTAGGCCAGAAATAAAAAATCATTCAACATATCTACCCCCTAAATCTACGTGTATACTCCGCTAATACGCAACTTGCGGCACAAGCAACGTTCATTGACCGCACACTACCGTCTTGCTTGATATACGCCATTCTGTCGCAAATGTCAATTGCCTCTTGGGATAATCCTTCTGATTCAGAACCAAATACAAAAGCTGTCTTCTTCTGCATGTCGATGTCCCAAATATTCTGCGGATTGCACTCCATGATATTGTCGATTGCGATAAACTCGTATCCAAGAGGAGCAAGCTTGTCAAATACCTCTTGAATTGTGTCCGCATGAAAGATGTGCTCGTAGTGGTTGACACCTCGTGCGCCACGCGTGTCATAGCGTCTGCGGCCAACGATATAGCATTCCTTGCCGAGAAACGCATTAAGAGAGCGAATAGCACAAGAGATGTTGATATTATACCCGACATTCTCAAAGATACAAACGGCGTCACTTCGATTCTCGTCTAGGTCTGCCCGCACCTCTGCGGCAGTCCACATCTTGTATCTGTCAATCACGTTGTTTGACATGTTCGGGCTTGCGCTGTTTCCATAAGAATATTGAGTAATCATTTATTTCTCTCTATTAGTTGACGTGCTCGGCAATGGTAAGGGCGAACGCCGCAACCTCTCTGTCGCTGGAGAGAAAATCACCACGGAACTTCACGAACTCACTCACAAAGTCCTTGTGCGTCTTGATGAACTCGTCCCCAAAAGAGACTGCGGCGTCAACCGTATCATAGTCAACAAGGCCATCATAGATTGCATCGTAGTTCTTATTGAACTCACTGAGAAAATCATCCGCGTTCATCGTGACGTTGCTCATACTCTTTCCTTCCGTCGCTGCTTGTTGATACCAGTATAGCGCCAAACGCGTAAAAAGTCGATACAAAAATAGCGCCTTTCTTTTGGAAAGACGCTATTAGAAAAGTTAATTTACCAGCTCTTCTGTGCCGCGATAAATGTCCATCATCTGGTGCCACTGCTCGTTGTAAGAGTCAAGAGCCTCAATCATCTTGTCTGCAAGCTCGTGAATCTCCCACTGTGCGTGCGGTGCTCGTCTCTGATTAAGGAAGTTCCAAAGACTACGTGCGTTAATCTTCATATGCAGATTTGTCTTTGTCGCTTCTGGGAGAACAAAACGCGCGTCCTCTGCCTTTACCCCATCATCAAGCATCTCACGATAGACACCAGCGGCACTTGACATTGCGTCTTGAAAAGCCGCAAGACGTGGCGCATCATTTTCAATTACAGGCGGAATAACATACCAATCGTCGCTTGTGAGGTCATACTTGTTGTACCGTTGTGATTCAACGCAATAAGTTGCAATTCTGTGGCGCGTAAGTTGCGCGAGACACGCTCTTGAAATTCCCTCAATCTTAAATGTCACATCCGCGAACTCATGGACGCTATGCTTGTCCTCGATGCACTTCTTCACGCGGCTGAACTTGACATTCTCGCGCCTAGTGCTGGAACCAGCGGCAATGGAAATAATATCAATGGGATTCTGCGTTGCGTCTACTACAGTAACCTTCACTTTTCCTCCGTACTCTCGTCTTTGTCCGTCTCTGCGCTTGCCGCGCCACCACGTGCCGCGACAGCCACCGCCTGAGCCACCACGAGCTGCCCTAACGTCTCCATGGCCTGGGGCGGGGCTGCTACCTGCCCAGACTCGCACACGGCCTTCCAAGCGGCTCTGATATCGTTCGGGCTGATGAACCTTCCATCTTGAATGCTAGTCATGCCGTTACGCGATAATGTCAGTGAACATCATAAACTTTGGGTCAAAAGGCGGCTTGCGGCCAAAAGTCTTCTCAAATTCCTCGTTCAGTGCTCGGGTCATGCACCCGTTCAAGTCCTTTACCTCGAACTCTGAAAGGTCAAACTCGGTATACGCACTTCTTGAGTTGATTGTATGCAGCGGAAGCCCGAAGAAATACGGGGACTGCCCGCATGTGCCGCACATAGGCCGCAAAAGATATTCGTCAGCAGAACTCTTTACGCCTTCTGCTTGGTCGCGCGGCACATGAAAACCATACCCAAGAGTTGTCTCAATTTGAATCATAGACGTTCCTCTCTGTTACTTTTCTTGACTTTTGGGTGAAATTATATGATTCAGGTCAAGAATCATCGATTTGTTAAGACAGCCATCCCAATAGTCCGTCAACATGTAATGTGGATAATGCTCGTTTGCCCAAGCGCGATACTCTTGCGTCTCCTTCTCATAGCCCGCAATTGCAATAGAGTACCCGAAATGACCATATCCGACATGCGGGAAAAGCTCCTTCGCGGCAGGGTCAATCTTTCCGCCGCTCACCTTGCCGCAAACGGTACAGTACGATTCGATTGTGTGCCCGACTGTTCCCGCAAGCCTAGAGATAGGATAGTCATTAGGGTAACGAAAGTCAATCACGATATTCTTATACTCGTGGCGGTGGTTAGCCTTTTTTGGGGAAGTCTTCTTGCGTCTCTTCCTGTGCGGCGAATCATTCTCGCCGTCAACGTATTCATACTTTAGCTTCAAATCTTTTTCCTTGTTCCAAGCCATAACATCAGCTCCTTTCTTCTCTTGGAGAGAAGCATACCACAGGTAGCACTTAAAGTCAATAAAAAAAGTGGGGCATTCCAAGGAAAGGAACGCCCCACTCAAAAGAAAGAGGTCTACTTATTTGCCATCTTCTCAAGCTCGTGAATCTTGCGGTCAATCTTGCGAAGAACACCCTGCCCCTCGGCGTTCTTACCGTTCTGTAGAAGCTTGTTCTTGCGGTCGTATAGTGCGGAAAGCTCTGACTTAATAGACATATAATCTCCTTTTTCTCTTGGAATTAATTTCGATCGTTATAAATCATATCTTGTACGCCATCCTCGTAAAGAGCATCAATCAAATCACAGCAATCAATAGAGAGCGGAGCTGTCACCTCATCACATCCCCAATAACCGTGAACCTCACGATTGTAAGTGTCAACCCAGATGTTCGGGCCGCCACATGCTACCATGATACGGACACCCATAAGGCCACAACCAAGACGCCAGATAAAATCGACGTTATAAGTATCGTCAAAATAAGACTGCTCCTCGTTCTCGTCCTCGAAGAAATTGTTCTCTTTAATCTCCTCAAGATAGTCAGCAATCTCATTGACGTGGTTCTGGAAGTTCTTCTTGAAGTTCTCGTCGGACATTTTAGCTCCCTACTTTTGCCCGCCTTGCTTACAAGCATATTGTATCATAGACTTGCTTCAAGAGTCAAACGGAATCTAGCATATCTAGCTGCTTTCTAACCAGTCTATTTAGTTTATTAATAAAAAGAATAGGTCAAGTCGGCGTGGGGGGATTCGAACCCCCATACGGAATGATTACCGTCAAAGGCTTTTGAGGCCCCGTCCTCTAGACCAATCGGGATGCACGCCGACTTGACCTATTCTATTTTTTAAAGAATGCAATTTGCAGACTATCAGCGGAATTGCGCCATTCTCGAGAGAAGTCTGCTCACTGGGCTTATTCTTCGCCAGAAGTCTTGCTTGCGGAGTGTGAAAGATTCGAACTTTCGGAACCTTGCGGCTCGCTTGTTTTCTAGACAAGTGCCTTAAACCAGACTCGGCCAACACTCCGCAAGAAAGACTCCTTAGAGCCTAACTTGCATATCAACGTGCGTTGTCACGCACGATAGTTAGTGGCGGAGACACCGAGAATCGAACTCGGACTAGGCATAGCCTAGGACGCCTTAGCAGGGCGTTGCGATACCATTACGCCATGTCTCCAAAAGAACCAGGAAACCCCGAAAAGAGAATAAAAGAAGGCGAACTTTCGTCCTGCCAAAACGGTGTTGAACAAACGTTGTATTTCTACATGCAAGATGAAATGCGGGAGATACAGATAGAGCAGATAGCCGGAACAGGTTACCTCCTTTTATTCTCTTTTCAAGGTTTCCTTCACTTGCTGATACTATCATACCAGCCGCACAAAGAAAAGTCAAGCATTTTCTTTGTGCTTTGCAGCGTAAAAAGAAGCTTTTGACGGAAGATCGTAATTAATACACCATTTTCTTATAGTGTTATCAGACACTTATTCACTTTTACTCTTTTTCTTTGATAGATGTATATTAACAGAAGCTAAGAAACTATAATTTTATAGTGCGGAATTTTGGACTCGAACCAAAAATTTTCGCTAATCTGGCGATAATACACTTTATAAGAGTGCTGTTTTACCAATTAAACTAATTCCGCACTATAAAATTACAAAAGCGCAAAAAAAAAGTTCATAACTCCTGAACTTCAGCCATTAAAGGTAGCTAATCCTCTTGACTTGAAACCGGAAGCTTATTACGGCATAGCTTCATCACGGACATAACCGTCTCGTGGTTGTCAAAACGGATACGTGTAACAGTTTAGCGCCTTGTAACGTACAAGTGGGCGTCCCTCACGAAGACGATTAACTAGTATAGTTTCGGCTGTTGGGAATAGACCGTAGCAGACTCAAGGTCTGTTCGTGCCCGTGAGAAACAAACATTTTACAATTTGCATCTCACGCGCACGGCTGGTTATTCGAGGCGATACCAGCAAACGCACTACTTTGGAGATTCTTCATCTCCCAACGTCTCGTACATTATACAACGAGACGAACCAAATTGTCAAGTAGAGAATTTTCTACTTTAGTTGTCAAACCAAAAGTAGACTCGAACGTCTTCAGGCTCAACGTAATACCACGCCTGATTCGCAAACTCCATAACATGCTTGTAGAACCACTTAAGAGACTGATGGGGGCCGGGATCATTCTTGTCCTTTACCTCGACAAGGTTTCCGTCCTCGTCTTCCGTGTCATAGGTGTTCCACTTCGGATAGCGCTTCTTATCCTTAATCGCCTCTTTAATCTCGTTCATATTATAGAACGACACATCGTGGTAATCCACTGAGAACTCCTCGTACTGCGCTCGAATCTCTTCTGGGCAGAACTCGTCAAATCCACGCGCATCCGCAATCTGCTCAAGCCCAAGATACCTCACGCCTGCAAGAACACCAAAGAGCTGATAATCACGCCCCACATCGATATCACAAAGATTGTACACCATCTCGCTGTCGTCGTCAAGCCAATTCTTACGCTGCTTGCGGTAAATCGGTGCCGCCTCGTAGTGGTAACCATTATTGTCCTTAACACGCTTTGCAACGTAGCAGTGGATGTCGCAGCCCATTTCGTTTCCTTCCTTTGCGCTTCCTCTTTACGAGTATATTATACAACGCCAAGAGTCGAAGAGTCAAACATCACACTGTCACAACTTCACGTTCTGAAAGTTCCATGTCGTACTCTTCTTCCGTGATAGCCTGAACAATAAGAAGTCCCGTTGCGATTTTCGTCCCAGAGATTTGCCAATAGCGCTTGAGTTGAGAAATGCAGTCAATCTGGCCGCGATTAATTGCAACCTCAACTGGGGTGTTCTCTTCCCCACCGCTCTTCTCAATGGCCGTTACGTCAGCATCTTGCCCTGCAATGGCAGAAATCAAGAAGCATTCTATGCTACCAATGTCAAAGTCATTGTTGCGGCTATAGATACCAAGAACAACGTTTGAGATATTGTTTAGAGACGCTAGAATAAGCTTTGGCCGCATCTTAACATCAGCCACGACCGCAAGCATACCATCTTCGTCCATCTCTGTTGGGTCTAGAACGTCTATGTCCTCTACTTCATCGTCAGAAATCACAAAGTCAGTTGCCGCAATCTGCCCAACGTAATCTCGCATTTCCTCGATGGAAACCAGATTGTCTGCTTCGACATAATACGTTTTACTGGAACCATTGTCGGCTTTTGCGATAAATGTACAATACTTCACTTAAGACCTCCAAAGGCTCTCTCTTACCTTACAAAAGCAGTATATCTAATAAGTTAACAAAAGTCAACTGTAAGTTGTGGCTTCTCCGCTAGGGTTCGAACCTAGAATATCGGAACCAGAATCCGAGGTTTTGCCATTTGAAACTACGGAGAAATGGTCGCGCGTCTAAGAGTCGAACTTAGTGTCTCTGGCCTATGAAACCAGCAAGGAAACCGTTTCTCCCCCGCGCAATGGAGCCGCGAATCGGACTTGAACCGATGACCTGCTGTTTACAAGACAGCTGCTCTACCAACTGAGCTATTGCGGCTTTATATGACAACCAATTAAGGTTGGTAATAGGTGGTGCGCCTTCAGGGGGTCGAACCCTGGACTTTCTGATTAAGAGTCAGCTACTCTACCAACTGAGTTAAAGGCGCGCGGTTGCTTGCCTGGGACTCGAACCCAGATTTGTCAGATTAAAAGTCTGCTACTCTGCCAATTGAGCTTATTTTTAGGTCTATCCCAAGTTGGGTGTAAGTCGGAATTTGCCTACACGCAACTTGGGATAGGTTCTCTTTCGCGTTTCTCAAGCGCAGGTAGAGAACCGAACCTTTGCGAATGCCATTCTACCATGGGAGCATAGAAGAGTCAATTGAGTGTTGACCGCTTTCCTTTCGGTACCTATGCTACCTAGGGCGTGACCCTCATCCACGTCTTGCGTTGGCACGACCTTCTTGGCAGCGCTACCAAAGAAGGAACCTTTTCACGTATTGGACTTGTTGACCAGCGTCCGTCTCGTGTTTCTTCCACTTGCACAGCCTGTCATCGCATCTGTGCCTACGGTTGCCACCTCACAGCGGAACAATTACTGCCTAGACTTTTACTTTTTGTTTTCGTCTGGAGTTTCAGCCTAGGAAAACAATGCCAGCGTTTGGAATAGCTAGTTCCAAATCTTAAGACAATGTGACTTGCCCTAAGATTCGAAAGCTACACTCGCTTTCTGAAACCATTATATCACAATCAATATTTTGTTGTCAAGTGAAGCAGCGAGGGGAGGAGAGGAAAATGAAAGGGAAAGCCAAACTCAACCTCCCCTCCCCATCGAACGACTACATTATATCATGCCGCCGTCCCAAGAGTCAAACGCAAATCTTAGAGAATTCCGTTCATGTTAGATACGATAATGTCAATGTCGTTCGCAATGTCTGCCTTAGTGTTGCCCTTACGCGTGTTGGAACGAAGACGCCCAGAAACCTCCTTAAGCTCGTTCTTTGCGTTCTCAAGCTGCTCACAAGCGACATAGTAATCATCGCCATAGATGCCGTCCTGATTGTTCTTGCGGTCACGAGAAACGTCCTGCTCGATATAGTCATACATGTATCGAAGCTCGGGATATTCCTCGTAGTGCGCAGTGAAGTCCTCCATAATGGCTGCGAAATCATCAGCGCTAATCTGATAGTCGCGCTGAATAAGCTCAAGAAGGTCATGAAGACTATCAACGGGGCGCGGCGTGTTGTTCTGCATGGCGACTGCAATCATCTAAACTCTTCCTCTCTCTTGGTTACAAGTACATTATACTATGCACGCAATCCAAGAGTCAAACGATTACATGCCAAGAATTCGCATAAGGCGGCGAATCTCATCAGACAGAAGCTCGTCGGCCACACGCTCGCCAACAGCGCCGTTGCGGCGATAGTCTTCGATGCTATGCGGCTTGCTCTCTCGCGGCGTCTCCTTTTGAGCGCTGCGACCTGCAAGAATGTCGTCAATCTGCTTGTTGAGACGGCGATTCTCGTCCTCAAGCTCCGCGAACTTATCATCATAGGACTTAACCTTTGGCGTAGAAGTCTCAGCGACCTTCTCTGGCTTCTTCTCTACGTTAGTGCTCTTCTTGAGGTCAAAGTAAGTGTCGAACGCCGCAGACGTAATATCAGAAGCGATGTTATCGACATTGCCATTAAGCTGCTTGTCAATCGCATTGCCGTCTGAATCGTTGTACGTAAAACCGAGGTCGTACCTACCATCGTTCACAACGCAGGTAACTGTAGTCTTCATACCATAAGCCATACTGAATCCTTCTTTCTCTTGGGTCAACTTGCTTAACAAGCATACCATATGCTAACGGGCAAAGTCAACCACCAAACTTGGACATATTGTACATCTGTCATTATACCCAGTTTTAGAAAAATTATCACCAAGAGGTATAGTAATCCGTTGTACCAGCCGCGCAACCACTATCGAGAACCTTGCACGTGCCCTTCGAGCCTTGGAACGTGGAACCTTGCGGCAAATCGCTTGACGCGACTACATAGCATCCATCACTTGTACGGTAGAACCCCTCGCTATCAACAGTCCACTCGTTAGTACGATAATGATAGAGGACATTTGAAGAATAGTAGGTCTCACGTCTGCCGCCATAGTAGTTTACGCCACTCTGGCGCGTAAGTCCAGAACCATCGCCAGAATAATAGACGCCACTAGAAGAAGTAGAGACGGAATTTGATGTTGCGCTCTTTGCCGCTTCTTCCGCCTTTGTCTTTTCCTCGTTTGCGCGGTCTCTAATCTGCGTTAGCGTGCCAACAGCGTTGTTTGCATCCTCAATCTTTCCAATAGAGTCAATGTCTGTTGCGTCAAGAACGCTCGCGTCCTCATCAGATACAAACGAGCTAATGTTATCAATTTCGCTTTTGATTGAGCGCGCGTTGTCAAGAGCTGCGTCAAGCTGCTCTTTCCAATCGTCGTAGCTCGCGTAGCCTTCTTGCATAAACTCCCTGCCATCAAGCGTCATGTTAAACGCCTTCATGCGGCTAGTAGGGTTAAGAGCAAGTCCGTTTGCTTTTGTCGACGCAAACGTTACTTGAATGCTCAATACAATCACAAGGAACACGATTGCCAATACGATTACGGAACAACAACCTTTTTTAGTACTAATATAATCATCCTCCTAAAAAGAAATGTCTGCGGCAAAACCCCATTTTGGCTCTACTGTCGTGCCATAGGTCGAAATCCACTCTGTCACTGGAACCTCATTTATCACACCGACATTTTGCCGCACGAAGAACTGCTCACCGCGCTTGACTAATATACCACAATGGCCATATATGCCGCCAAGATACGTTCGCGTATGCGTTGGGACGGCAATCACCATTCCTGGCATCATATCACGAACGTCAGACGATGTGCAGTACTTCCAGTACAAGTCGCAAGCATTTCCGCCTGGATAGGCGTAACCCGCCGCTTGATAGCATAAAGACACGTATTTTGCGCACCAACCATTACCAGGAGAAGCCACGAACTCACTTGACTCCGCTATCTGCTCTCCAAGCGCATAGGCACGCTCTCTTGCAAGTTGTCTTTGTATTTCATCATCTCTTGCCCTTTTGGCTTCATTTGCGAGTTTGGTAGCTTCTTCAAAAAGACTATCTACATATTCGTCTGTTCTCTCTTGGAACTCATCGAAGTTCAACTCGGCAATGTCGCACGACTTTGTATCTACAGTTTCGTCTCCCCATTGTGTGCCAAGGGCTTGTTGTAAAGTCTGTGCAAAAGCCAACCTTGGGGCAAAAGACAAAGCAAGCGCTATCACAATTATCGCTGTTTGTGTTGTCTTTCTCATTTGGTATAAAAATACCTCCCTAGTAAACATAAAACAGCCCATGAAAAGCGGCACACATACTACTTTATGTTTTTTGGGAGGTATATTTTATGCAATTTTGACCATTTGCAGGGTTACGCGAACCGTCCGCCGATATCCCGAAGCGAGCGAGCCGTATCCATCACTAGCTTGCACGTGCGGCAAGAACCACCTCGAAGGCATCTTAGAGCGCACTTTGAGCGCTTCTCGGCCAGCCCATCCATAATGTCTGGGCACGGAACGTCTACCCCATCAAAGTCTGGATTGAGTTCTCCAAGCTGCCCGTACCAATTTTTCTTTTCAATGTAGACACGGTACATAACAGAAAGCTTTTTGAAGTCGCAAGGCGTGCCGCAATCAAACTCAGCCACATCATAGACTGTCTCCAAAAAAGGCACGTCCTGCGGTCGATACATCGGCGCAATGTAGCTCCCCTGCTTTAGCTTTTCTGTGATAGGAACGCGATTGATTACGCATCTCATCGAAACGCCATTCTTCGTGCAATAATCACGAACGTTGTCAAGCTCATATACAAGATCATCGGCCACATATACATCTGTAACCCCAACCGTTTCAACGAATCGCTTTAGTGTAATCCAGTTTGTGACAGCCACCGTAGAATCAAAGAAGAACTTACATCCGCGACTCTTTAGCGCATCTGTCTTTAAAACATCCTCGCCATGAAGCCGAAACGCAACGTTGTCTCCGACCTTTGCAAGTGCAGAAGCCGTCTTTACATCAATGCCATTGCGATACTCAATGTCAATACGCTTGTCCTTGTACTCTTGGATGAACTCAATTAACGTGTTAAAGTTGTTCTTATCGGGGTCGAAATAAATGTTAAACTCTTGAGCTTTATCATTAAGCTCATAGTTCATCTTAAACGGAATAGCGATATCAAACTTCAAACTATCACCTCCTCTTAACAGACCTCGATATTGTCAATTTCAGCGCGAAGATACTGCGGCAACATGTCATAAGACGCGCAATAACGCTCGAGCACGTCAGCAACATCATTTGCGCTCACAACGCCAACGTGAGAATAGGCCGCAAGTGAAGAAAGCTCGTCATAGAGCTCTTCTTCTGCATACCCAAGAGTCTCAGGGTTGCCGACCTCAAACGGGTCAAAATCAAACATTAGATATCTCCATTCTCCACAAAATCATAGTACTCGTCAAAGGCATCTTGCGCCACCGTAAAAATATCAAACACGTAGTCAACAATGTTAAAAAGCATACGGTCCTTATCGTTTTTAATATCAATGTCATAAGGAGAAAAATCCCCACTCTTAAACATCGCGTCAATACCACCAATCAAATCACACTTGTTGATAAACTCTGCCGAAGTCATACCTACTCCAATCGCTAGTCTCATCACTCTCTCAAGAGAGTATACCATAACGCCAAAAGCGTCAACAGCCGAGCTGGAATTTCCATAAAATGTCCACAAAACAAAAAAGGCTACACAAAATGCAGTGTAGCCCAATAAAATTCTATCGTCTTGTGAGGATAACCGCGAGAATAAATCCGACAAAGTAAGCAAGAATAGCATACAAAGAAGTCAAGTCATCCGCTCCATAATCTTCACAGTAGAGTTAATTACATTATCAGACTCACAACGCGTACCAACAAAAGCGCTTCCGCTTGCTTTTATCACGCGAAAGCACAAATAAAACAGCAAATAGAACGATAACTACCGCAAGAAGCACAATCGTTGCCGCAAGAATCCAATTAATCAACGTCCCTCCATTTAATTGAACGCGCCAAGAACGAAAACCGTACAAAGAAAGAAAAAGAAAATCAAAATGCACGTCTCCTTAGCCGTAAAACTCAACTTCATATACGTATGCGGTCTCAGTCGCATCATCAGACATGCCACACATGTCTTCGTGCCCCTCGTCAATATATTTCTTCGCAGCTTCAAGCGCCTTCCGCTTGTCGAGAAACACCATTAGCGGATGCTCGTATGCATCCTCGTAGCATCCGCCGGCCGCGGATACAACGTAAGCCTTGCGCTCAGTCTCTGTGAATTGCTCAAAGAAAAGAGGCTGTGAGTAGTCACTCATTGCGTACCTTTACCTTTCATAATCGTCAAACGCTGGAACGCCCCCGTTGGTTGGAGGGACACCAACAACGTTCTCATTTGCAAAACAAAGAGCCTTAGTCATATCGTCAAACTCAAACGAGTGAAACGAATTATTGTTCTCAACATTCACCGTGTACAGATAACCAAGAACATACTTCTCCTCAAAGACAGTGATTGTATCAATCTCATCTCGAATATGGTCTTCAATCGTGTACTTGGCGATGATGTTACGCATAACAATTCTCCTCGTCTTTTGGGAAACCATCACACAGCTCTATTATAGAACCTTACGGCGATAATTGTCAAGCTCCCATACGAGCATATCGGCCACGTTCTCAAACGTAAGCTCCTCATCTGGGTACCAACGGCCAAAGCCAAAAGCCGAATAGTCAACTTCCATAACGTCCCCAGAATCGTTAGCTGAATCACCGATAGCGAAGGCGTATGTCTTGCCATTGCACTTTACAAGATTCGGGAAGTCGATCGTATCCTCGTCAATCACGCCGGCCATCTCATAGAACTTTACAACATGCATCGCCGAACACTTCACAGTAAGCTCACGAAGCTTGCTAAACCCAAACTTGTCGATAAGAATGCCGAATGCCTTCTCGTCAAACTCGAACTTGTAACCGCGCATATGTGTCTTCCTTTCCTTGCGCCCCTTACGCTATCTCAAGTATAGCCGACCGATAGGCGAAAGTCCAACAATCATCTTGAACTCTTACGCACAAAGTCCAGCCTTCGAAAGCTCATCAGAAGTAGTCTTTCCGCTAAACACGCCCATCATCTTACTGTCATAGATGCCCCAATCGAGGATGTTGCCATATACAGTCATATAGAGTGTGCAACCATCGTCAAGATCAAACCTGCGCATAAGGTTGCTTGTGAAGCATCGCTTGCCCTCGACAACGCCCTCTGTGTTAAAACCGCTCTTCTCGATAATGAAATTCGCGATGTCAATGGCAGAGGTGCCGGGAATGAACTTGACGCTGCCGTTACCAAAAAGCTTGACCATTATGGTGCTCCTTCTTTTGTCGTGCCGTCTTTGCTTGTGAATCTATGCTACCATGTCCCAATAGAAAAGAACAGCTCTAATTGCGGCCTTCGCGGATAAGGTGCATGTTCTCAAGCTCGTCAATGTCAAACATTCCGTCCACAACATAGTCGCCAGCCCAATAGTCAAAGACCGCGTAGTGAAGAGAATCCTCAAAGAAAGTATCGAGAGAAAGCGACATATGGTTTCCGAGGTCAAAAAAACGAGCGGAAGCGCTGGAAAGATACTGCAAATCCTCCTTTATGCGGCATGCCGGCATGAATCCGTCCTTTTTAAGATAGCTAATGACCGCCTGCGCCACATCCTCGGCCCCCCTGTACATCGGGAACTCGATTCGGCTATAGTTGCAAACGTTAAGCATGTCGTTCTCCTTGCTTGCTCTCTCAGTTGCTAATACCTACTATAACCCCATAGGCCGCAAAAGACAAGTGCAATTCGCTCATAATAAAAATGGAGACCAGAAAATCATCCAGTCTCCATAGATATTACCAAAGCGAAAAAGCGGCAGTGCGATAACCAATCTCGCCGTCGTTCTCAGCGGTCTTAATCTCACTTACACAATCGTCCTTGTCTGCGTAGGCGGCGATTACGTCAATGTCACCACGAACCGCCGCCCAAACCGTGTCGAGCGGCATAATAAGGTCAGAAAGCGTATCAAACACCTCGCGGCGATAGTCCTCAACATCCTCGGACGTGCGGCAAGAGCGAACCTTCACACCGACAATCGCCGCAAGAGTGTCGAACCAATCAGAATCACGAAGACAACAGCTTGGAACATCAGCAAGCTTCTCCGCGATGTAACGCCTGTCATCAAGAACGCTCATACGAATACACCTTTCCTCTTGACTCTCATTGCGTCTTACATACTAGCAGTTGAACCCCGAGTAGTCAAAGATGCACACGCCCTTATTCCAATAACCAATGTTGCCGCTGTGGCAATCGTTCACGCCATGCTCGTCGAGAAAGTCAATAAGCCCAATCGTGACACTCTCGCCCCAATAGTCATAGAACTTTGCCGCGACATCATTCCCCATCTCGACGCTGCTTATCTTGTCCTTGCTGCCATTCACAAAGTTCTTTGTATCATCAGACGCGCTACAATAGTAGCTATCATCGTCCTCTGAATCGTAAGGTGTGCAACGCTGCGAGACATAAACAGGCTCTCCCTGGATATCGCAAAGATACCTTGTTCCGCAGAACAAGCATTCGATATCTTGTGCACACGCCTCCTTGTACACGTGCTCCTCGAATTTGCAATAGTCCCAGCCGTCCTTCTCCCAGCTTGAGGTTGCTTGCGTGTACTGGATTTTGGTATTACCGACAATCCTCCCCCTAAAGGGCATCTTAATAACGTAGTCAGTAATGCCGTTTACCTCGAAGTCTGCCAGCCTATTTAGGACAATCGTAATCTTCGAGCAGCCAAGCTCAACATCGTCAACGTATGGCACCATGTCCTTTATCTTATTGACAACGTCAAAGTCCTCGTGCGGGTCAAAGTCGCTGTCAAGCCACATCATCTCGCCAAGAAGAAATCCATCCTCATCATCAAAATCGTCAAACATGCCACGCACAAAATCTGCGATACGCGACAAATCCTCGTTCAGAAAATCATATGACATACAGCGCTCCTCTTACTCTCTTCTGGGAACAATAGATAATATACCACTGCGTCCGCCAAAAGAGAAGGGTAAAAATTGTACATAACGCTAAGATGCAAGGACTGCGACAACATCGACTGCGGCATAGCCCGCAGGTTCATACCAGAAGACTCACTAGAAGGTTGCACGCGAGAAGTCAACGACGAGATTGCGGAGATGTACTCTCATTACGCGAACGAGGTTCTTCCGTTTGTCCCGCTGTACAAGAACTTCAAGACCGCGTGCGACACCACCAACAAGATATATGACTTCTTGCGGCAAGTGTATGCAGCGCCACTCGGTCGCAAAATCGATCAACGAGGCAAGGCCACAACATCTTGTGGTTGATATTCAAATTCACCACCACATATTGTAGGTGTTGCCCAAAGCGGGAAGTTTTGGCATAACTTTAGTTAACCGTTTAACCTAACTTTTTGTCATGTTAGTATGGCCGCACATTCTCGATTGCCACGTAATCGCGCTCGTCGGTGTCAACATTGACAATCACAATGTAGTCGTTCGCGTCCTCGCGCTCGACCGCCCAGACGGAGCCATCGTAAATCACGAACTTTTCCATATGACCTCTCTCTCTTGATTTGCCTAAGCATAGCATATCACAGCCGCACAGAAAAGGCCAACGGAAACCCGCTGGCCTTTGTGGAGCTAGTCCTCCTCGTCTGCCATCTCGAAAAGATACTCCTCCTCAAGCTCGGCATCCGCACGGGTTGCGAGGAACCACCCGGACTTGCAATGCCAGTCGTGCGCAACGTATATTCCTAGACCGTCCTCAAGAAGGCTAAGCGCGTGAAGGTGAGCCGCAGACATCTGCGCCGCCTTGTTGCCATACATCGTGCAATTCCTGCCGCTGCCCACACTCTTCCTGTTGAAGTAGTCGCACATGTCAAAGCTCGACTCGACCCACGCAAGAATCGCGTTCTGCTTCTCGACTGGAATCCAGTCGTAGTTGGCGGGATAGTTCTCAATGTCCATGACCATGCAATACCTCTTTCTCTCTGTTGGACTGCATCCAGTATAGCGCCCCAAGAGGGAAGAGACAAATGCAAACATCACATTCTATGCCGCAAAGCCCAAATATCGCACTTGCCTCTCACACGCGCCGCATGGTATAGTGTCCTTGTAAGGAAGACGCGCCACGAAAGGGGCAGCACATGGACTACTACGGCTACTACGACCAAGTTCTTCAGGACGGCAAAGACGCCATTGACGAGATGCGCGAAGACCCATACGGCCCTGATACGTTCGAGGATGTGTATGACGCCCTGTTTATCGATGATTCCGTCACGGGCAACGGAAGCGGGTCGTACACCTTTAATTCCGCGACTGCGAAGGAATATGTCGAGGATGCGCCGTTCGATTCCGACATCCTCCGCGCCCTCAATGGCCTCGGAATCGAAACCAACGATGTTGCCAATAAGATTGCGAACGGCAACTACGAGGAATTGGACGTTTGCATTCGCTGTGCGCTCCTTGGCGAGGCAAGTGGGGAGCTTCAGCGCTACTTTGAGTACGGAGAGTAAAGCCAAAAGGGCTTAGGGGGCTTCTAAGGCTCTCTAAGCCCTTTTTTCATTTTGGCCGCACGCCTACTCGCATAGATAGCAAAACACCCCCGAGAAGCGCTCTCACGCCGTCTCAGGGGTATTTCAGCCGTTACTTCATGTCCCAACCCTCGTCTGGGTCGGAGCCTAGCGGATATGAGCCGCACAGCTCGGAAGCGTCAACGAAGTCAAGCATCTCGCCATCGTCATAATAGCGGATTGCCGCCACGTTGTCCTCGTCATGGAGCGCGGAGTCAATGTCATCGCCATAGATAGTTAGCCGCACGCGCTCGTTGCCGTTGTCAAGTCGGGCATCATCGTCTCCGAGGTCGAAGACCGCAGAGTAGGCGTACTCGCCATACTTCCTGTTACACCCGAACTTGTAAATAGTGGCGTTTCTGTCCTCGTCATAGCTGTACGAGTACCCAACCTCAAGAAGTTGTGCCATAATCGCGGCCATCTCCGGGTCACTCGCGTGCTCGGCCACGAACTGGACGATAAGCCCCACGCACTCCGCCCTGTTCAGGACGCACTTCCCGATTCTGCTCACCACATAGCGATTGTACTTCATCAGCAAACCTCCTCGTTGTCAACAAGACCATACCACGCGAGAGTCTCGTAGTCAACATAAAACAAGTACGACTTGATTGACTTCTCCTTATCGTCATGGCACACCAGCGTACAAATAATCTCGCCGCGATCATCGAACAGGTCGCAGGCAATGAATTTCACACGAATTGTCTTCGTGTGCAGGTAGTCTACGTCAAAAGCCCGTGCGGTCGGTCTGTGCGCATATCCATAGCGCGGCTTCTGGTTTCCCATGAGAGCCGCATGCAGCATCGAAATCACATCATAATAACTCGTGTTGTCGCCCGCATTCTCACTACGGAACAGCGACGGGTCATCAAGAAGAGTGTCATACTCCTGCCCGATAAGCGTGAAGTACATGTACATCGGCATCGAGCCATCCTTGAACGCAATCGTGTCTCGCGTCTCCCTCTTGTTCTCAAGAACCATTTGTTCTCCTCTCGTCTGGACTGACAGCTGTCATGATACGCTCCGCAGCACCAAGAGTCAACGACGACACGATAACTTTTTACTGCGATTCCCACTTGCCTCTTGGCCGCGCTGGTGGTATATTCATGTATGTAAGGCAGACGAGGGAAAGGAAAGGCATGAGCGACAAGAAGCACATCGACATTCCCATCTATGAGGACATCGACTATTCTAAGCCCGTCTCAGAGCCTATCTATGACGCGCTGGTGCGGGAATCCAAGAGGATGGACATCGCACGTCAGGGAAGCTCTCAGTCGGTTCTGCGGCACGAGATTCAGCGACTGCGGTTCAAGATGGACAACATCGGACGCACTGAAGCGCTGGAGCAGGAAATCATTGCCCGCACGCTCGTGCTCGATGAAATTTCCCAATAGGAAGGAGAGAGTTTGTCGGAGAACAAGAAGACATTCAGATACTCTAGGTTCCAGTACGACACGCGAACCAAGAGTTGGAAGGCGGTGGAGACAGGCGAGTTCACCAGCACAGCCCGCACGCCACGTGGAGTGGGAAGGGCTGCGGCGGCTTCGCCGAAGATCGTCAACAGGCATCTTGACATCGTGCTGTTCGCTGGAGAGTACATCTGGACGGGCGGTTGCGTGTGCGGCGTATGGTGCTACGAGCTCGAGGACGGGTTCGGCGTTGACTACGACAGGGAAGACGGCATCCCACCAGAGCTTTCCGAGAAGAGGGACGAGTACAAGAGGTACGTGGAGTCCGTGGCAAACGCCAGGCTCGGCGAGGTGCGGCGTGGTACGATAGCAACCGATGGAACCGTGTACGAGTACGTGGTGGACAAGGCGTTGTCAGACCCCAACTGCCGCACGATTTGGTACATTAAGGACGGACAGCCAAAGATGTACGTCGTGCGCGGGATGTTCTCGCCGCAAAACGTTGACACGGAGGAGAAGATTCTCAGGTTCATCCAAGAGAGCGAGGCAAGCAGTGGCAATTAGCACGGCGGACTTCGGACAGTGGGCAAGCGTGCGGGTCGGAGCGGTTGACAAGGGGGTGGAGCGCGTGTACGCGCTTGCGCTTGCGGACTTGTGCGGGGAGTCCTACGCAAAGAACAACTCGCACAACCTCACGACCATCCTCGAGTTCCACGACCTCGGCTGGGAGTGGAAGGACATCTACTTTGCGGTGATTGACTACAACGACCGCATGGAGAAGGAGCTCGACCAGCACGACCCAAGAGACGACGAGTGGGTTCGCGGCTCCTTCATGGTGGCGGACACCGAGGAGCATCGCGAGGTGTTCTACGATTGTCTCGAGAACGCAAGGCAGCATCACGACACCAACATGATTCGCGAAGAATTCCTCGTGCTGGCGGGTGTCGAGCAGTGATTTAAGGCGGTGGGCGCATGCGCGCTTGCCGCCTTTTTTTGTATCTATGCATGAAAACGAAATCTCCGCGAAATCCGAAAAAACCTTCTCTGAAATCGCAAAATCTGTAGCCCAAACCCGAAAAAACCTACCCTTCCTATATATATCTTTAACTGTTGGGTATAACTCTAATAAGCATTTTTTTTGGCGCTACGCTTTTTCCAAAAAAAATGCATGGAAAGGTTAGTTAGATGGAGGAGAAATGCATAAGTTCAAAAAGACAGCCGCCGCGCTACAAGATTGCCGCAAAGACGATTTGCTCACGCACAAGGAGTGGAATCCGATCGTTCAGGCATTCATGAACAAGTACGCAGAAGAGGATGGGGAAGAGTCGTTTCTACCAACCGAGGACTTCATCAAGATGTGCTGCGGCGACTTGGGGCATTCGAAAAAGAAGGCATGTGACACGCTTGACTTTGTCATCGAACATGGCATCGCCACAATGGAGAGCGGCAACCTAAGATGGCAGAGACTCATGACAACGAAGTTCGTAAATGTCAAGGGTGCGTCTTGGGACTACCTCGCGAACGAGTGCGGCATGTCTCGCATGGCAGCAGCCGCATACCTCACATTGCTGAACTGGACATCCGCAATGGACTTCTGGAGGGAGAAGAACGGGGGAAACCCATCCCCGATAGAGTTCACCATTCGCGGACGTGGCAAGTACGCGCTCCTGAAGAGGTGCGGATACTCACCAGACAATTCGGATGCCCGCAAGAAGATGCGCGAGACACTTTCAAAGTTCAAAAGCGATGGAATACTTGCGGCAAGCGAGCCAAAACCGCTCGTGAGGTACGGGAAGGAGGTCGGGACGTGCATCGAGCTCCATGACATGATCGAGCCGGGCAGCAAAGAGGTATGGGTCAGAATGACGCGCGAGGAAGCAGAATCGTGGCACGCGTCAAGTACAGACCCAAGCGGAAAACTCCCCACCCGAAGGCCGCAAATGGAGGAGCTGGGGTTTCAGGCAATGCAGCTGCGGACGTGCGTTGACAACTTCACGAAGGCGTACGAGAAAGTGTACGGTTAGCCGCCAAGGTGTCTAGGAGGCCGTGAGAGCGCATCTAAGGGGTGGTTTGGCTCACGTCCGTTCGCCTAGCCGCCAAGACAGCATATGGGGCGTCAGATGGCGCGAGAGAGCGCTGGTAGTTTTCAACACATTGTGAACGATTGTCGAAAACTTGGCTCACGTCCGTTCGCCCACTGTCGTTGGCTCACGTCCGTTCGCCCACTGTCGTTGGCTCACGTCCGTTCGCCCACTGTCGTTGGCTCACGTCCGTTCGCCTTGTTGACAACGTGTTCAAAGAATGTTGACAACCTAGGCTGTGGTGTTGAAAACCCCAATGTTGAAAAGTGGCTGTCAACATTTCGTCAACAAGTTCTCGACATCTGGATTTGCGGCCGTAGCTGCGGAAAGGGCCACTTTTCACCTTTTCGACACCCTCTACTACTACTAAGCATCATATGTAATATAATCGTATAGTAGTGGATGGACAGAAAAAAAAGAACACTGCCTTCAGTTGACTCTTTGGAGTCCGCGGCGTAATATAATCGTCGTAACCAAGAGAGAGGGAACAACATGGAGCAATATGAAGAGACGAAGACATCGAACGTGCTTGACCCATATTCCCATGAGTACCACTGGCTTCTCGCGAACCTGCCTACAGCCGAGTGCGCACGTCTTCGCGAGTGGGAGACAACCGAGGTAGAGAAGAATGGCAGATACGAGCATGTGTGGCAATGGATGGCCGCAAGAATAAAGTACAAGTCCGTCACACAGAGCGGCAGAAGCGTGGAGTTCGTTATTTTCGCAGAAAACCCGCATTGGCGCGAGGGATTCCTCACAGCCGAGGTATTCAGCCGCCTTGGGTATTATGTTGTTCTGAAGGCTGACGAGGAGCGCGTTACACTCACCGTGAGATGGTAGACCAGACGTGCCCAGGGCGTCTCTAAGGTCACATCCCGCCGTGTGCCGCACACCTGCACGGACAGTGGGATACAGCGGCTTAGAGACGCTCTCAGAGCCTCTTGGAGCCTGTTGACTCTTTGACGGCATTGGCGTAACATAATCGTCGTAGCCAAGAGAGAAGGAGAGGGACAATGATTGAGACCTACACTGCGGTGAATGCCATGCAAAATATGGCCAAGTTGCGTACATCACGAGAAACCAAGGCACTGTGAATCGACTTGTGCCCGTGAGCGAAATCGAAGTCATATCGGAAATGTGACTGACTTGTATGGGACATAATTTTTAGGAGGAGCAATGTTCGACGCGGACAGCATCAGGGTCGTGAGCGAAGTCGCCGAAGAGGCAAACGATTACCCTTACGATACGAATCGGTTTGTCTACCTCAACGACAGGCGGGCAAAGAGGTTCTGCGATGACGTTGCGTGGAGTATCTTTAACGCCGCCACAGATTCCAAGACCGAACACCGTGTGTCGGTCTACGTCCACTCAGACAAGCCAGTCCATAGGGCAGACGTAGAAGCGCTCAAGATTGACGTGAACGAGTTCGTGTCGCACCTCGAGACGAACGGCTTTGAGGTTGGTGACGCCAAGGTGAAGATCTCGCAGGAGTACTACAGCGCACAAGGGCACGTGGAGACGGAGTGGGGGTTTGTCGTGAAGTTCATGGTAAGGTGGTAGACGTAAGACGTTAATGAATTAACGTAAGACGATAAGAAGATGTGACACAAAGTGTAGCAAAATGCGTTACATTGGTTGCAAAAAAGGTCAGAAAAAAAATAGGAATTTTACTCTTAAAACAAGATATAGTGTTTTGGGCAAGTGCGGATACCACATATTGTGTGCGGACATTTTGCGAAAAGTGCGGGAAAAGCTGGGGAGGGGAGGGGGTTGTTGACGGGAATCCGCAGACCTTTATATTGACATTTTCCAATTTTATCCACCCATCATCAAATATTTAACCAATTTTCCCTAAAAAATGGGCAAAAAGTGGAGTCTCAGTGGCATTTTTTCGCTTTTGAGACCCATTTTTGCTGCCAGAATAGGGGTGTCTACCTGCGATTTTCATTTTTGAGGGCCATTTTTCCTATTTTTTTCATTTTTCGCGAGGTCTTTTGCCCAAATTTTCATTTTTGCCGCAACTTTGCATCAGGATTTTCATTTTTTGACACCTCTTGGAGAGTTATTGTCCGCTATCCCAGCCCCAAGATATTGTGGTGCCACAACATGTTGTGCCTAGCTGTGCCTGATATGTCCTTGCGACTGCAACGAATTGTTGTCCTGTATTATTCTGCAACTATTGTCCGGTATTATCTTACAACTATTGTCAGATATTATTTTACAATTATTGTCCGGTATCCCAGCTGCGCATGCAGCGACTGAAGGTATCAATTTTTCCTTTGACTCTTGGGGCACTGGAGTGATACAATGTGTGTCACACAGCGAGTGGAAAGGGAGCCACCATATGTCCAAGAGGTCTGACATGATTGCCCGCATCAAGTCCGCGATGCCGCTTGACACCGAGGTGCAGGCGTGGTGCGACGCAGAGCTCGAGCGCTGCGCGAAGTCCGGCGAGCAGACCAGCGAGCGCTATGAGACGGCACGTGCGATGGCGCACAACATGCGTGCGGAGGACGATGAGCAGACGTTCACCGCGAATGTGTTCGCCACGAACGTCAATCGCGCCTACGGGCTAGACTGGAACTCGCGCACGGCGTCCTACTACATCCGCCGCATGTGCGCTGATGGAATCTGCGAGGAGCGCGGTCTTGACAATGGCCGCAAGTCCTATCGTTTCGTGTAGGGCATTTGCCCCAAGAGACAAGATATTTCCTTTGACTCTTGGGAAGCACGCATGGTATACTTACCTTGTAAGGCAAAGAGGAAAGGACGCAGCGCATGACGCACATCGACTACACCGTCACCACAATCGACAACGAGACCGAGGAGTGCTCTACCGCCGCATACACTGACTGCGTCTACGCACTCGGTGCCGCGCAGGATGCAATCAAGAACGGGGCCGAGGACGGACGAGAGCTTGTTGCCCTGCTTGTCGAGCGGCGCACGGAGGAGGATGGCTCCGCGGTCAAGCTAGCACCACTCTACGTTGCGTCCACTCTTGGAGAGAGCCACCACCTCTAGTGCCACGTTCTATCGAGACACACCACATCTTGTGCGTCTCTCGTGTTGGGTCACCCTATCGGGGCGGGACTACAAATGGCGATGCCACCCGCGCGACCCTTCACGAAAGGCGCACGGATGGCGATTTGCGGTATTCTCTCCAAGAGGGAAAGAGAAAACTCTCGACGGAGAGAAGGTTTCTTGGCTATTGGAGTCAGTATATATGGTGGTTCTGTGGAAAATTCCCCTATAGGAGACACAACATGTGGTGGTTCTGTGGGAAACTCCCCTATATATGGTGGTTCTGTGGAGATTTTGCCTATATATGGTGGTTCTGTGGAGATTTTGCCTATAGGGATTTTTCCCATGGCTCACCCCCAGGCCCCCGTCCTACAGAAAAGTAGCCTATAGGGGTCTTGACACCGAGGAAGGCGAACGCCTGTTCGGCGAACACATGTTTGGTTAGGTGCCTAAACGTTAGGTGCCGAACAATCGAACGAGTGTTCTATCCATTAATTTCCTCCATGTTCTTTTTGTGTATCTGCATTTCTTACTTGACGATACCATTATGGCATGGTAGCGCCAAAGTGTCAAATCACATTCCCCCGCTCTTCGCAAGTGAAAATTTTCATCTCGACAATAATTCCACAATTCCATGTATGTTCACTTGTTCATATGAACACTTGTTCATATGTTCATACGAGCGATAGAACGTATGTTCATCTGAATATATGTTCATATGTTCATATGATTGTATGTTCATTAGAACGCGTGTTTGGCGAACGTCTGTTCGATAAATGGTAGCTGACTGTAGCTAAATTCTGTCTTGACCCGCCCGCTCACGCGCTAAATAACGACTCTTACTTGCCCCTTACCCCACTATTGGCGGGGCGCGACTGTCGAACTAATCAATATAATACTCAAGTCCTCACGTGGTGCAAGTACTTTTTCCAACTTTTTTTAGACGAATTCTAAGCCCTTGTAAGGGTTCGTTTCCGCGTAGGCGTGCGCCTACGCGTAGTGGGCGTGATCGGGCTTTAGAGCGCCTTAGAACGGCCTTAGAGACGATTTGCGGCGCTAACGCGTGGCGCAATAAGGCGCTAGGCACGTCTAAAATGCCTAGTAGCGCTTAGGCCGTAGTCCAGAAGCTTGCAGCTAGGACAAAGCCGTGAGAGCGTCTGTAAGGCGCGCTGGGCGCGTGCGCGAACCCCTACAGCGGCGGCGTTAAAACGCCACTTTAGATCGGCTTAGAATGGCTTACACGCTGCTACCCCATCTTAGTACGAGTTCGGACTATCCAGTCGTTAGAGTTAGCCCAGGTTAACTTGAATAGGTACAGCACTTCCATTCTTACGCGAAAAAGCAAAGAAGTCAACCCAGAATCGCAAAAAAAATCCCCCCGCCACGGAAAACTCACGTGGCGAGGGTCTATGCTTAGGTTATGTTGTTAACTAGGCCGCAAGCTCGGTGACCTCGGGCGCGGCGGACTTCTCGGGCTTCTTAGCCCAGTCGGTGAACCCGAGCGGCGCGTAGTGCTTGATGACCCACTTCTCGGGCGAGATGGCCACGAGACCCTGCTGGATGGCGTGGCGCATGATCGCGCCCACCTTACGCGAGGAAATGGGCATTCCGTCCTCGTCGGCGTACACGTCCGCGAGGTCGGCGGCGGTGAGCTCAACGCCACGTGCGTTGACCTCCTCGACCAGCTCGTGCATGATACGCTCGTTGCGCAGCGTCTCGGCGGTGGGCTTGCTCTCACGCTTGGCGTTCGCAGCATTGACCATTGCGCGGATGGTGGGCTTGACCTCCTCGGGGTCGGCACCCAGAACGTCCACGATGGCCGCAAGAACGTTGTTGTCTGCAAGTGCGTTGACGATGGACTTGCGCGTGACGGTGTACTTAGCCATTAGTTAACTCCTTAACTTAGGGATTCTGAAACCTTGTGACTTGCGGCGGGGGTAGTGCCGTCCCTTCTCCTCGTCCCCGCCTGACAACAAGTACTATACGCCCATGGGGCGCTGCTTGCAAGCGACAATCGAGATTTTTTTACCTGAATTTTTGTGAGCCAGCCTAACGAATGGTTAGGAAAACGAAACTTTCCAAAAGTCAAGCGGCAATTTCCGTTGACAACCCGCGATCATTCATTACGCGCCCAGATTCTATGCATTGTGTTTTTTCAGATTGACGATTGACAACGTGCGCAGGTGGTGAAACCGCAGGTAGATAGCTTGCGGCGAGAGCACGTAGCACACTCGACCCCAGGCCGCAATGCCCGCTTTTATTCATTATGCGCCTCTCTTGGAAATTTCGTGAACTCCATACAATCTCCACTTGACCGCCTGTTGGAAACGCGTTATACTTTACACAGGTACATACATACGGATATACGAACGTATGTTCGCTTAGGTACCTAAATAAAAAAGCTACATTACTGTAGCTGAATAAATCACGATTCCTCTTTGCCCCTTGCGTCCCTATTGTAAACGCTCGACCATCGACTATGGATAGATTAGCATACTTGCGGCGAATGCAAGGCGAGAAATGAAAAATCCCCTCAAGTTTTTTTGCTTGAGGGGATCTTAGCGCCACTTTCCGCTTACCTGCGTACCTTGCGGATGTAGTAGCCGTGACGCTTCGCCCATCTTTGGGCTGCAAGGTAGCCGCAGCCGCACGTGGTGGGCTGCTTGACGTGGTAGGTAAGGCACTCGGTGAGAATTCTAGACTCAATCATGACGTCCTCAAGCGCCGTGTGAGCCTCGATGAACCCATCATCGTACAGATACCGCGTGACGTGCTCGGCTCCAGTCTGCGGCGTTCCAGTGTCCGTCTGGTAGCCGTTCGCCACAGCCCACTCACCATAGGCGCACTTGCCCGTGATGTTATCGGCGAATCGCCAAATGTCGCGCCACTCGGCACCAGACCCGGCGAGATAGTCCTTTACCATTCCACGTGAAAGCGCGTTCGTCGTGGCGTTGAGTGCGCACCTGTCAAAGATGGCATTGTAAGCCCAGACCTCGCGCACGTTGTAGGCGGCGATATCGGCGAAAAGCTGCTCGCGAATGCGCGCGAACGTGTCCACGACCCATTCGCCGCGCTGTATGCCCTCGCGGTACATGGGCAGCTTGTTAGCGTAATAGGCGTTTCGCATAAGCTCGACGTTAAAAAAGACCTCCGCCACGACAAACGAGCGGCGCTCAAGCACGCGCCCCGTGGCCTTCTCGCGGACGATATAGCCGATGTCATAGGTGCGCATGGCATTCGGGTTCACCTTTGGGCTAGCGTAGGTGGGCGCTGTCTCGGTGTCAAGTACGATGATCTTCTTGCGGGTCATGGTTGGTCTCTTTTCTGCGCTCGTGGCGGGGTAGCGCGTTCCCCGTGGCGCTTCCCTTGCGCCACAACGCATACATTAGCAGACTGCGCGGCCATTCCACGCGGGAATTTCGATTTTTCCGAATTTTTTTTGCGTGTGAACGTCTTATGATTGTCAAACTTGAACTTAGTTCGATCTATGCAGAACAACGTTGAACCTATGCAATATCAAAGTTTGAACTAGTTCAAAACGGTTCGCCTTGGCCGCGAACTCGCAGGTAGAAGCGTTGAACGTGGTTCAATTCACCTTCTCTTGGACAAGTCAAGAAAAACTTCTATGCATTTGCGGCGATATGTGGAAAATCTTCACAAACGAAAATCCCCGATTTGACGTTGGCGGAGCCAACCTTTACACTTAAGGGCGTGGAGGGTGGGGAATGCACCTCACGAGTTAACCATGGTCTACTTTTGGCGCAAGTCAACTCGGGCTAACACTTTAATCTGGTAAAGTGTTCACTACGGTTAACTCGAAAATCCACAGCACTCCCATTGTAGCACATGCCACGCTCTTTGTGTACGAGAATCTTTGACCGCACAAAAAATTCGTGTCCGCATGTACAGTCCTCCAGCTTAATAATAATAGGATATGGCAAAATCGTTGTCAAGCACTTTTTTGCTCTCCCACGAAAAAAACATAAAAAAATGTACGTCACTTCCATTCTACCATAGGCGGCATCCAACAGTCAACAGACAAAGCAAAAAAAATACCCCACCCACCACTTGAGGTGAGCGGGGTACGTGCCTACTTGGCGCGCTTGGCGCGGACGGGCTTCTTTTTCCAGTCGGTGAACCCGAGCGGGGCAAAGTGCGCGACAGTCCAGCCCTCGGGTGACTTCGCAACAAGTCCGTTGTTCGCCGCTGCGCAAAGCAGACGGCCTATCTTGCGCGGGTTAAGAAGCTCACCATGCGGCGCGGTGTACATGTCCGCTATCTCGCTTGCCATAAGCTCGACGCCACGCGTGTTGACCTCCTCGACCAGCTCGGCGGTGATCTGGGCGTTGTAGCGCATATCCGCCGTGGGCTTCTTGGGGACTGACTTAAAAGCGGCCTCGCAGAACCTCGCAGCGGCTACAAGCACCGCGTTGTTGCAGCGCTCGCCGAACAACTTCTCGGCAGAATCGCCCAGCGTGACGTTGTGCATGACGGCGTAGTCGATTACCTTTGCGAACTGCTTGCGCGTAAGCTTCTCCATTGTGGTACCTTTCCTGTTGTCCCCGTGGAGCGTGTCCCCTCGGGCTGGTTTTGATTCTAGACGTTCCCCGCCGCCACGTCAACGACTGTTTCTCGGCGGCGGGGTGTGCCCCGCCCTTGCGGGCGGGGCGCTGATTCTTAGAACGTGATTGCGTTCTTGAACTCCTCCATGACCATGTCGGTGAACTCGTCCACGCTCACCGTGCCCGCCAGCCAGCTGGGCGTGGCGTCCACAACCATCTTTGCCACGAGGGCGAGACGAGACTCGATGATATTATAGGCGGGTGAGGTCTCACCAAGGTAAAGATTCTCGCCGATCTTGGCAATGGCACGGGCGCACTCGCGGGCGGCGTTACGGTCAACCTGTGCGATGAACTCGGGCGTGTACTCCATTTTGGGACTCCATTTCTGCTAGGGGGGTGGGCTACCTTGCCCCGTTGGTCGCTCCCCTTGCTCACCTACTATATTACTCGTCTGACGCGGCAATGCAACAACTATTTTTAATAACGGACTACTTTTTTTTGCCTCTTTTCAGGTGCGTTCCTGTAGCAATGGTTATAACGGTTCCTCTTTGCCCCTAGGGCGCTCTTTGCGCTCCCTCGGCTACCGACTAAGAGCATCTTACAGCTCTTCTTCTCTTGGCGCAATACCTTTTTTAAAAAAATAGCCCCGCTTTTTGAACGGGGCTATTCGCCTAGCGCGTTGGGCGCATGCATTCCAGCACATCGCCCCAGTAATCAAAGATCGCATCGCAGGTCTCACCGTCGAAGCCTGCGCTCACCTCGTCGGTGCCCCACGTGCCCACCACCTCGCCGCGCATGGTGTCTATCTCAATCGTTGGGCCGCCCACGGCCACGGTGACCACAACGCCCACGTAATCGCCGTTGCAGTCGAGTGTGTACTCTACGTCCAGCGCATCGTCCCAGTAGCTGTTTCCGTCTTTCGTCATGAAGCCATAGCAACTCACGCGGTCGAGCTCGTCTGCGATAGACTCGCACATCCTCACCAGCTGCTTTCTCGTGTCGTTCATCGTCATACCCCGTTTCTGTTGGTGGGCTTGCCTTGCAAGGCAAAGTATAGGCGTCTTTCTCTGCGCTTGCAAGCGTCAGTCTAAACTTTTTTTGAGCGATTCTAAGCGCTTCTCACGCCCACTATAGGCGCTAACGCATAGGCGCTAGGGTAGCGGGCTTACAAGGCCTTAGAACGGCTCTCGTGGTGTCTCACGTGGTTTTGCGCTTTTCCGCCCACCCTAGATCATTTCCTAGCGTAGAAAATCGACTGAACTTTTTTGCGATTCTCGCTAGACGTGGGCGTGGATAGGTGTAATATGTCCTTAGTCGCTAGTCGCGCTTCCCCAACAGAGAAGCAAGGGACAACAAACGAGGCGTTATCTATTCGGCTACGGTTCCGTACCTTGATATTGCGGCTAAATTTCTTTGGATAAATCGAAAGATTCTCACGCAGAATGACGGCGCACCATGGTATACTTGCTTCAGCAAGCAAGCCACTAGCAGATGGGACGAACGATGAACTACCTCAACCGCATTAAGAGCGCACGCACCACCGCAGAGAAGCAGGACGCCACGCGCGACTTCATCGCGCGTGACTACCGCAAGCCACTGGACGCTGATACGGCGCGAATGCTGGACGCAATCGTTCCGCGCGTGGCCAACTGCGCGGACTACGTCACGGACGAGTCCGCACTCGAGATAATCGCGAACGGAATGCGGAATTGCTACTATGACGGAATGCTTGCGGCGCTGTAGCCCAAAGAAACAGGGGGATAGGCGTTCAACCTATCCCCTGCTTTGTTTGTCAAAGTCAACAGTGGTTGACTTCTTTTGGCCGCACGAGTTTGTCTAGGTTAACTTTTTTCTCTACAGAATTGTAGATTCATTAACGGAACTACCTACCGCACACCATTATTATTACTCTTCTTCTTTTGGGTTGCAACCCAGAATCGCAACTTTTTTGCGGCAACAGGTAAAAAAATAGCCCCCCACCTTTTGGACGCCCCCAGGCGCTTCTCACGCCCTATCTTGGCTTTGCGCCCACGCCTACGCGCACGAGGTCTTAGGGCGCTTTAGAACGTGTCTGGAGGGGTCTCACGGCTACCCTAGGCGGCGTAGGCGTGCCCTCACGTAATCGGCACGCCTACGCACCTCCGCACGCCTTACGCGGCGCTCGAGGCGCTCACGCTTGCGTCCCGCGTGGTCAACGTAGGCAACAAGCGCTAGCACGCCGTAGAACGTGAGCATGATAGGTACGTTTTGGACGGGCATTGTATGCTCCCCTGCTTTTGTGGGCGTTGCTTGCGGGACGAGTGTAGCACGATCTCCCCGCGATCAGACGTGAGAATCGCCAAAAAATTTCTTTGTGCTTTTTTCGTCAAACCACTTGACAGCTTCGCCGCGCCCAGTGTAGCATTCTCTTAGAATGGCGGATAGTATGCTCTTTTGGGGTAATCGATTACCCAGCGTATGCACTCGTTGTTTCACGTGAAACGAAATTCGCCACGCGAGTAAACGATTACCCGCCGCGTTGTTTCACGTGAAACATCACAGACGTATATTCATCAATGTTTTTTTTATTAAAGTACAGAACTATAGCTAAATAAATAACGGTTCCTCTTTGCCTTGCGTATCCGCTATTGACGGGCGCTGCGCTACCGGTTACTTAATATAATACTCAATCGTGGCGGCATGTCAACGACTTTTTAAAAAAAATGCCCCACCTTTTGTGGTGGGGCGCTGGAGCTAAGAACGCTCGATCATCGTTCCGATGTTACCGGTCTCGCGCTTGTAGTCGAGAAGCGCCTCTTTCGCCTCGTCATAGGTTGCGAATTCCTTGCGGCGCGTGTAGGGATAGCCCTCGTCGTCGAGGTCGTACTCACCAGTGAAATAGACCGTGTAAGCCATCTTGCGTCTCGTTTCTCTTGGGGTTCCTTTGGTGCGACCAAAGTATACACCCGCGCGGCGCAAAACCGCACGGGATTCAGGATCTTTTTTAGCAGAACCGAATGGATTCAGTCTTTTCCATCAATGACAACCTACCATCGTCCAGCACGCGATAGACGCGCGTACGCGATTCTATGGCCTTGCCCCCGTAGAGCGCGGCGAACCTATCGCCGAGCCGCAGGCTCATGTCAGACTGAACGCGAAACAAGTCCTCGCGAGAACGGACGAGAACGTAGTTGTAAAGTCCAGCGAGGTAGTCGGGCGCAAACTTGCGGAACGCGCGAAACTCATCCTCGCAGTCCTTGACGGTACGCGGACGGACGGTCATGGCGTCCCCACCGCATGCACAGTCGACAAGGTACATGATGTTTCCCTTTCCTCTTGGGGTAATCGCTTCGCACACTTAATATCTCATACTTTGGTGCCACGTGCAAGGACTTTTTTTATTAACGGACAATAAATTTTTTCCATGGTTTTTTGCGATTGTGGCTTGACATGGTTTTTGCCATTACCTATTATCAAGCTAGGATACTGTACCTTTTTAAGTTAACCATGGTTGACTTTGTTCCACGTGAAACGTTTTGAGACGAACATATGTTCTGCGTGATAGGGTCGAACATCAGTTCGGGCTTATTTTGTTTCACGTGAAACAGAATCGAACATCAGTTCGACTATGCTTTTGGGCTGTAGGTGATAATAATTTATTATCGGACAATCCATCCCAATAGGTGCGATAATGATTTATTATCATTGATACCAACGCTTCTCTCATGATAATGATTTATTATCATGCGGGTCTATCCTCCCCCAACCTAATTGTACAGCATTTTCATTTGCAGCGCAACCCCTTTTCACAAGAAATTCATTTTTTTCCTTGCGAATTTCGTTTTTCGGTTTTCATTTTTGACAGCATTTCCATTTTACCACATGCTCGTTTGCAACAAGGCGAGAATTTCATTTTTGCGAGAAAATCCACACCTTGAACACATCAAAATGAACAGCACTTCCATTGTATCATCAACGTGCTCCAATAGTCAACGGGAAATTAGGAAAAACCTAAAAAAATAGCGCCCCACCGATCATGCGGCGGGACGCTTTGAGCGAATGGCTATCTGATTCGCTTAAACACGCGATAGGACACGCGCGCGTTTGGATCATCGTTCACGTGCTTCTCGTGCATGTGAACCATCCCTAGCCTTGCAAGCAGTTTCAGCCCACCCAACGTCTTGTTGATTTCGCTATCGAGGTAGTAAAGTGGATATCCCTTGCCGTCATCATACGTATACTTGTATGACTTCAACTGATTAAATCCTACCCATAGAATGGTATTTATGTTGTTGTACACCTGTTCCGTGAGGTCAACAAGGCGATTGCATGCACGTTCGCGCCCAACTTCAACGCTTTGCGGCGCATACAGCGCAGAACGTCCGTGAGCGGCATTGAACAGCGCAGCTAGAGTAGTCTCGTCGGCATCCACAAGCTGCGGCAAGGTGGTAGCGTACTTGCAAAACGCCTTGAACGTCTCACACGTGGGAACACGCTTGGCCTTGCTCGTGTATAACTCGTTGTAGTAGTAGTTGAACAAGGCCTTGCGCGTGCTCTCGTCAAACTTGAACTCACCCATGATACCCTCATTCTCCACGCGGCAAGTGGAACTCTTTGTCCCCGTGTGTGCTTGCCCTCGTGACAATCCATTTATACACCCATTCGCGCCTTGCAAGCGTGAGAATCCTCATGCGGCCATATCTCCATACGTCGCACACATATCTCGTTCGCACGAACGTATGTTCGCCTAGGCTCTTACGTCTACGTACATGTGTTCGCCCAGACTCTTACGCCTACGTACGTATGTTCGCCTGGATACCCATACGGATACCTCCAATAGTAGCAGAGTCGTGCGTGCGTCGCAAGTGCATAGCGTATGCATTGCGTCTGCGATCACATACGGCTAATATGCGGCTAAGGTATCTAGCGCCGCATGATATGCGTACAATTATGCATTAAATAGCGTATCTGTATATTCATTATGCATATTTATGATTATCCGTCTTCTCTTGGACTATCGTGACTATGCATTGCGGCTTATGGCTTATTCATTATGGTGATTCTGTGAAATCGCATTATACGCGCTTGCTCTTGGGGTGCGTTCGTGCTACGCACTTTGTATGTGCAGGTTCTATGAAATTGCCCTTATACGCTTGCTTTTTATTAGCGGATAGGCTACGCTCTTCATATGGTGGTTCTATGGAGAAGCGCCCTATGGTCTTGACAATAATTAGGGGAAACCTATGCTCTTGGCCTAGGTGCTATGGTGCGTGTCCCTATAGGCGTACGAGCGTACTGGAGGACACGCCGCATATGTCCTTACATATTGATAGCATATGTTTGGTTATGGTGATAACTAGTTAATAGTTTAACTATAGTTTAGGTACCTCACCTTCTACTAGCGGTCTTACAGACGGTGCGGATTATAGGCGTTCATGCCGCCCCATGTCAAACCGCAGCCGGTTTGTGTGCAAGCTATGGAGTTTAGGTGCCTAACCAATTCATTAAGATTAATTTTATGAACGGTTCTATGCATATAGTGCGGCCATATGGTGTGATCTATGCGGTATCGTGCATATCTGATAGCGATCCATGCAAGTCGGTACCCGCACGGCGGTTGTACGCCCCCCGCGGCCGTGAGAATATATAGCCGTCCCGAGGGGGCACCCGCCCCCGCCAACCGCGCGGCCCTCGCGCCGCGCACGCCTGATAGGAGTTAGTAATGACCACTTGCCGAGCCTATTTCCGCCCGTCCGCCGCGCTGCTCGAGGAGCACCCCGCGTATAGCGGCATGCGCTTTTGTTTCGTCTTAGTCTGCAAGGCGCTCACAACCGAGGACGGCTCGTTCTACCGTCTTACAATCGACGTCCGCAACAAGCTCGATGGGACGTGGCTCGAGATAGCAAGCGTTGACGATGATAATATTCCGCTCGATACTTCTATCATCGACTACGCGGTAGTTCAGACGCTCGCGGCGGTCAACAGGGCGCTCGGGTTTGACGAGCACGCGGGGGTTGAATTCTGCGGCCATACCGAAGAAGCAAGTTTCGCGATCGACGTTGTGAACCGTGAGTTGGCCGAGGCGAGTCTCGCGGCACGGCTACGCGCTCGCAGCTAGTGGCGCGCTAGCGGGGGGGGGGCACGCGCCCCCCCCTAGCCCTCGCGAGCGCGGGCGCATCAGTGCCGCCACGTATTCACGGTTTGCGCGGACGGGGGGATGGTTGAACAATAATCGAACGTTTGTTCGCTCAGGGCGTTTCGCCCTCGTCAAACTCACGGTCCCGATTTGATTTTCCCGCTCGATGGTCGAAGGCACGCGGTGCCTTCTCCCTGTTCGCGAATTCTTGCGAATCCGCTCACGGAGATTCTTTTCGTCTTCTCTCCAAGAGAGAGATATAAATTCTACGCGGACGCACGAAGTGCGGACGCACCCGAGGCGAACCGCTAGGTGAGTCTCGGACAGGTGTCCATGCGTGACGACACTCCACATCGTGTGTATGGTATGCCCCCCTGCACGCGTTGATAAAAAAAATATCTACGGCATAACATTTGTCCTCGCTCCCGCGCCAAGAGGACCAACCCTCACGATTTACTTGTTTATCCAACAGAGGGTTGGTATGCTATGCCTTTTCGGGTTTCCATACCTTTGCTTTCGCGGCTGGGGCGAACTTACCCCATCACTTCCCCGCCCAATCGGTGTGACGGCCAGGCGCTTGGCGCATGGCGGGCCGCACGAACCGACAGACAGGATTGCCAGATTGAACAGTCCTACCCTAATCAATCGTTTCCTGTCTGTTGGAACGTAGACCCGATTATTCGACTCAACCCTGGCGGGAGGTACATTTTGATTACGCGGACTAGGCGCAGCCGACCGGGAACGGCGCTATGGTTGGGAAACCAACCACTCCGTCAGGAGAATGGTTGGGGAGCCAACTGAGTTGGCAAGGAAGGCACCCCGTAGATGCCCTGTGTCTATGATACCCACTTGCGCCCGAAGAGTGCGGGTAGAATCTTTGACTTTTGGGTGTTTTTTGCAAAAGAGGGGGGGGGAGGGGGCGCAAGCCCTCTCCCCAAAGCGTCCCCTTGACGAGAATCCAAAGTGCAGGTACCGTGAAGACGAGAGTGTCAAACCGCCATCCAGCGCCATGGCACCACGCGCGGCCATGGTCTCTGTGTCCATACGCCACTCCTCTCTCTGTTGGAAACGTCACCACATATCGTACCCCACGAGTCCCAAGAGTCAAGATGTATGCGGCCAGTTGCCTTTGGGTATAATGAGGGGGTAGGAACAGATTCTTTTCAAGAGATTGGAGGAAGATGGATTTGAAGCTTGACTACTCGCTCTCCTCGCCAGAGGAGAGACGAGAGCTTGTTGACAAGATAGTAAGCAAAGGCGACGGCCTCACCGAGCAGCAGCTCGGACACTTGGCCGACTACATGCTCTTCGCCACCGACTCGCAGCAGACCAAGAGGGAGCGCGATGAGGAGCGCCCGATAGTGACGCGCAACCGCGAGACCACCATCCTGAAGAGACAGACGTCTCTGGACGACTTGGTGGCGTCTCTGCCCAACGGCGAGGACGGCCTGTACCAGATGATGGAGAGCGACAAGACGATGCCGCTCGACAGGCGCGAGCCAATCACCGAGGCGGACGTCTGCGGCAACCCCGTGATGGCGGAGAAGCAGCGAGTCCTTGACTCCCTGCGGCAGCAGATGGAGACGGCTCCCAAGAGCAAGCGGTACTCACTGCAACGCCAGATAATCTCCACCTACAAGGAGATGTACACTATAAAGAAGTCGAGGATGAGCGCCGCGCACGCCCGACCCGACTTCGGCAACGGCGTGCGGCCAGAGAGGATGTCGCTTGACGACAAGATAGTCCTTGGGGCCGATGGCTTGCCGCACGGCACGGGTGCGGTGTCGCTGACGCGCCCCGAGGACGTGGCGACGATATTGCAGATGCACACCGACTTGGTGGGGGCGGCAGAGACTGACCTTGACAGTGACGTGAAGTGGCTGTTCGAGGACCTGAAGAGGGCTATCGCCAAGACGTTCCCCAATGGCAACGAGAGGCTTTACTACCTGACGCTATTGGAGATGATGAACACGCCTGGCAACGAGATAGTGGAGCTCATGCGGCAAAGGTATGGTGAGAGCCACACCGAGCAGTACTACTCCACGCTGTGGCGTCGCCGCATCCCCAAGATGATAGCCGAGACGGTTCAGAAGGAGTGGCTGATATGGCACTACACCTTCGAGGACCCCGACAACGCGGTGTGGAAGGTATGCAACACGTGCGGCAAGAGGATGCTTGCCCACCCCCTGTTCTTCCACAAGAACACCTCCAAGGACGGCTACTACTCCAAGTGCCGCAGGTGTCGCTCGAGGCAGAGCGGCGGTGACGCGTAGTGGAGGGAAAGAGCCAGCTGTTCAAGTGCGCGAAGTGCGGCAGAGAGCTCGAGGCCAAGGCGTTTTGGACGAACAAGGCAGGAGAGGTGATGAGCACGTGCCGAGAGTGCGCGTCTAGATACGTTGACGTGCGCAAGCCGTCCACCTTCATGTGGGTGCTCAAGGAGCTTGACCTGCCCTGGATTGAGAACATGTGGGTGTCGATGTGCCGCCGCAAGTACAACAAGGACCCCGACCGCTTCACCGCACGAGGGATGCTTGGCACCTATGTCCGCACGATGAAGAACATCCGCAACTACAAGGAGTACAGCTTCGCCGACTCTGAGCGCATTAACAAGGAGTTCGCGGAGAAGAGGCAAGCGGAGGAGGCTGGGCGCAAGGCTGCGGAGGAGGCGCACAGGGCCGACGAGGCGAAGATAGACGAGATATCCTACTCACAGGACCTATTGGATATGGCGGTGCCGCAAGCCGTTTCCGAGGAGCACGCCAACGAGAGCAAGTGGCACAAGGGCGACAAGAGAAAGATTCGCAAGGGCAACCTCACCTCGGTTGACCTCGCCACCGTGCCTGAGATGCCGAAGGGCTTTACCCTCAAGGGTATCACGGCCAAGGACGACGAGCCATGTCCGCCAGAGCAGGCTGAGAAGAAGCCAAAGAAGCGCAAGTCCTACAAGCCGCCCAAGCAGGAGGCGTTCGACCCGTCCTCCATCGTCGTTGACGAGAAGGCCATCCTTGACGACCTGTCCCCAAATGACGTCATGCGGCTCACGATGCGGTGGGGGTCTAGCTTCACACCGTCGGAGTGGGTCAAGATGGAGGACATGTACCGCAAGTACAGCGAGGAGTTCGACATCAGCGTCGACCGTGAGTCGGTGCTGGTGGCGATGTGCAAGACCTCCATCAACATGCAGCGATGCCTCGACTCGGGCGATGCCGCCAACGCGCAGAAGTTCTCCTCGATGTTCGACCAGCTCCGCAAGTCTGGTGCCTTCACCGAGGCACAGAAGAAGGAGGAGAAGACCAAGTACCTTGACTCTGTTGGGGAGCTTGTGGGGGCAGTCGAGAGAGAGGGCGGCGTGATTCCGCGCTTCGATACCAAGTTCGAGGTGAACCCAGACAAGGTTGACCTGACACTCAAGGACATGCAGTCATACACCTACAACCTTGTCAAGAACGAGATGGGGCTTGGCGACCTCATCGAGTCCTACATCCAGAAGCTTGAGGAGAGCCTTGAGGAGGACAAGGAGAAGAACGGCAAGAAGAAGCCCAAGAGGAAGAAGAAGGCTGCGAAGGACGCTCAGACCGAGAACGACGAGGCGGCAAACGCGTGGCTCAGCGGCCTTGAGGATTCCGTGGCCGCAGACGCCAACGAGTTCTACGCCAAGTTCGGTGATGACAACGAGAAGTACCTTGACTCCGTGCGGGCTGACGAGCAAAAGGAAGGTGACGAGTAATGTCGCTTGACAACATGTTGGAAGCCATAGACTCGGGCAGTGTGACACGTGCCGCAAACGAGATAACGAGAGAGAGAATACAGTCTGACCTGCCGCGACTGCAACAGCTCATCTCCTATTGGAGGTGGTACCCAGACAAGTTCATCGACTATTTGTGCTCGCTGAATCCCGACAACACGTTTCACTTTTTCTTTTATCAGAGGGTTTGAAAAAAGCTCCTGCGGCAAGTGATTGTCGTAGAAAAAAAATATTTAATTGCTGGAAAGTCCTAAAGCAGATTTGCCAATAGATGTGTTTATTTCCCTTTATTCGCCTATTGGAACGAAAGTAGAAACAAGTTATCTGATGAGATATGGAGAACATCCTAAGTCTTATAGAATGGGCGACCAGCAGCCAACACAAAAGAAGAGAAAAAAATATGCCACGATGGCATATTTAAACTCTAATGTAAGGTTCAACGACCATCTTGAAAAAGAGTAGCAGACAAACGTCTGCGAAACAATATTGTTCTGTTGACAGAATAAGATATGGTCTATTCTCTATTTCCGAAAGGTAGAGAGATAATTATCTGTTGATAGTTAGTGGCTATCAATAAATATTAAAGTTTTTTGCGTGCCATTTTGCGGCACAAGTATGTATACTGCGTTTTTTGCCGCGCGTTAATGCTATAGCGCAATAATCTTTTGAACTGCGGGAAAGTCTCTTACCGGAGATAATCCGCAAGCATGGTCGCATTGGGAATGGAATGACAGATAAAGCTCAGTATGACGAAGCGGGACGTTACATTCAAGCATATCCGTCTGCTGCCGAAGCAGGTAGGAAGCTAGGGCTAGGACGTGACTGCGCCGCTCATTCGGCAAGGTGCCACACTATGACGACATCTGGCTATATGTTTAGATACATATAAAAATTTACCATGCGATAGACTTCAACGACTATCTTTTAAGCTCCCGGCAGTAAACAATAGGGGCAACAAGAGTAGGGCCTAAGTTAAACGAGGTGGGTGAGATTCCCTCAAATCGAAGAGAAAGATTCTCTGTATGAACAGGAGAAAAGATATAGTCTGTTCCTAATAGTGATATTAGGCTGAGTTAATTCGGGTAATGGTTTACGCCCATTGCCGAACAAAAAGATAGCAAGAGCTTCCTGACCGCTCTTGGCTCAATCATCAAATGCATCCTGTACCCAGGCGTGCGCATCTTCGTGGCCTCGGCGGGAAAGGCGCAGTCTGCTTCTATCCTTAGCAGCAAGGTAATAGAGCTGTGCAAGCTCATCCCCGCCTTGCAGCAGGAGATTATCTGGAACGTGAGAGGAAGCAACGGACAGGCGCGAACGAGAAACACAAAGGATTCTGTCGTCTACACCTTCAAGAATGGGTCAAATTAGGCTCATGTAAAATTTTTTTAAATGCTGGGAACTCTTAATACCCTATCCACTAAAACTATTCGCTCCAGAATAAGAAATGTTATGAAAACAGAAACAAGCGATTGGGTTGGGATATGGCGTGTATTTGCCTAAGTCCTACATAATAGACAATCAGCAGCCAAAGGAGAATCATGAAATTATTGTCTAAGCAAGAAGCGCAAAACAAATTGCGAGAAAAATATATCAACGATGATTTTACTCTTATTGAATATAACGGATATGGCAAAATATGCAGTATTCACTGTAATAAATGCGGAAAAAACATGTGCTTTTCGCAATATGGGAATGTTTTGTCTAGAGGTAAGAACGGCAATTGCCTGTGTGAATGCACTAAAATGGAAAATAAGCAAAAAAAGTATGAAGAGGAAATAAAAATAGCTTTTCCAAAAGAGCAAGTAGATATTTTGTCTTTTACGGGGGTTAAAAAACCGATTACGGTCCGTTGCAAAAAATGCGGGTATATACGCACTATTCAAAATGCATCTTTACTGAAGCGAGAAAAACATCTATGTTCACGATGCCATCCGAATAGATTTGAGGATATGGAAAGCAGCAAAGAGAAATTTATTAAATTTATTTCTGCTAGTGATAAATGGATAATGCTCGATAAAGATATTTCTTGCATACACGCTCACGACAAAGTGAAATGTGCTTGCAAGAAGTGCGGCGCAACTAACAGAAAAACGATATACACTTATATGAAAGGTATTGGCTGTTGGAATTGTTGCGGAAATAGTCTAAAAACAACTGATGATTTTAAATCTATTCTAGATGGTGATTATCAACTATTGACAGAATATAAAGGCTCAAAAGAAAAAATACTATTGAAGCACAACTGTGGTTTTGTTTTTTCAACGACTCCAGGGTCATATTTGTCCCAAGGCGTGAGGTGCCCAAAATGTTCTAGAGGTACAAGCAAAGGTGAAAAAAGAATAATTGAGATTCTAGAATCATTAGAGGTTCCTTACGAAAGAGAACATCCTGTTGATATTAACGGCCACATGCTGCGTTCTGATTTTTACCTACCACAACAGAATTTATATATTGAATTTAATGGTATACAACATTATAAGCAGAATTGTTTTAATCGTTCTGAACAGGCTTTTAAGGTACAAATTGAACATGACAATTTAAAGAAAGAATGGTGCAAGAATAGGCTGTTAGTAATACCATATACAGACTATGAGGTCTTAGATAAAAAGATTCGTGATTTTCTTGGGTTCAACGACTAACCTACAGGGTGTACTATGCAAATCATATTGTATAGGAAAAGGAAAAATCTATTATTAGATAGATAAGATATAGTCTAATATTTTTTATTGCTTCTTTGGAGAATGTGGCAATGACAGAATCGACCCGTGGACAGCGCTTCACGGGTGGCGTCTTGGAAGAGTGCGCGAGCATGGACCAAGACAAGCTCAACGACATCCTGCTGCCGACGCTGAACGTGTCAAGGCAGGTGCCAGGGTATGGCGTTGACGAGAGCGAGATAACCAACCAGAGCGCAGTTTACATAACAACTGCCGGTTTTAAGAATACTTTCAGCTACGACAAGCTGATTCAGACGCTGTGCCAGTCCGTGGCACGACCAGACCAGGCAATCATCCTTGGCGGCACGTACAGGACGCCGATGATGGAGAGGTTGCTAAGCAAGAACTTTGTGTCCGATTTGAGAAGAGACGGAACCTTCAACGAGGCTTCGTTCGATCGTGAATACAATTCAATCTGGAGTGGGAGTATCGCCGGTGCTTTCTTTGACACGGAGAAGTTTGACAAGTACAGAGACATCCAACTGCCTGAGTGGGAGTCAAACAACAAATCCGCAAAAGGCGCCTACTATGTTCTTGGCATCGACGTTGGTCGTCTGAACTGCACGACCGAGATTGTCGTGTGCAAGGTGACTCCCGCGCCAAGCGGCGTGCCGCAAAAGCACATTGTCAACATCTACACGTATGATGCCGAGCACTTCGGCGAACAGTCCATCCACATCAAGCGCTTGTTTCACAAGTACAAGTGCCAGATAGCCGTGGTGGACGCGAACGGCCTTGGCTCTGGCCTTGTTGACTGGCTCATCCTAGACCAGGACGACCCAGACACAGGTGAGGCTCTTGGCGCCCTCGGCGTGTACAACGACGACGATGGCACCTACAAGCGGTTCACCCAACAGGCCGACTACCCGCTGCCCAACTCGCTGTATCTGATGAAGGCGAACGCCTCCATCAACACTGAGCTATATTCCTACTGCCAGACGCAGATGAGCAGCGGCAAGCTTAGGTTCTTGATTGACGAGAACACGGCCAAGAACAAGTTTATGTCGCAAAACCAGTACAAGAGGCTGAGCAAGGCAAGGCGTGCGGAGTACTTGCGGCCATACGTCATGACCTCGATTCTGGAAGACCAGATGGCGAACCTCACGCAGGACAACACGGATGGAATGAACATCATTCTCAAGCAGAACAACAGAACCATCAAGAAGGATAAGTTCTCAGCTCTCATCTACGCCCTCTCTTGGCCCAAGAGCATCGAGGACAGGGGTGGTAGAAAGCGTGCTAGGAGCGTGAGAGATTTGATGTTTTTTTCTCATCTGGGGAATTAATTTGCGGTTTTTGGGCATAATATATTTGCGAAAGTCAAGTTTTTTTGATAAATAATGATATATGGATAATTGACATAGTGGAAGGGGACTTTCGTGCTTAGTTCAAATGGAGAGAAGAAGATACACTCCATCTTGAAAAAGCACAAAGTCCCCTTTGTCGAGGAATACGAGTTTCCCGATTTAATCTCGACGAGCGGGAGACACCTGCGGTTTGACTTTGCAGTGTTCGCCCCCGATGGTGGAATTGACTTTCTCATAGAGTATCAGGGGGAGCAACATTATCGTTCCGTCAGCCACTTCGGTGGGGACAGGGCCGCTCAGAGACAGAGGTACAACGACTCGAAGAAGAGGTCTTATTGTGCCTTGCATGGGATAAAGCTAGTGTGCATCCCCTATTGGGATGAGGATGCGCTTTCTTATGATTACATAATGAAGGCCGCTGGATATTAGAATAGGAGGTGCTATGGCAGAACTTACTGATTCACGGCGCAAGAAGATTGACTTTTCCAGCTGGTATAGAAACAACGCCATCAACTACAACAAGATTAAGGTTGGCGGCAAGACCTTGCGCGACGATGCCTTTCTCAATGTAGACGCGATGGGAGCGATCCGCTCTAACAGGCCAATCACAAAGGAAATGATCAAGAAGGTCATTGCGACGAAGGACTACAAACAAGCAAGGGCAATCTCGGACTTCTACTTTGACAAGAGCGGCATCTACGAGCGTCTTATCAAGTACATGGCCCACTTCTTCCGATATGACTTCTTCGTCACCCCAGTCCAGTATGACAAGAAGGTGCCTGATAAGAAGGTAATCGAGGGGTGGTACAAGGCTTGCATGTTCATCGAGAACTCGAAGCCGAAGAAGCACTTCGCGGAAATCGCGGTCAAGGTGATAAAGAACGGTTGCTTCTACGGCTATCGCCTCACGCAAAGGGACAGGGAGTTCTTGCAGGAGCTTCCCGTTGACTATTGCCGCAGTCGTTACGATTACAACGGCTCTCCCGCTGTCGAGTTCAACGTCAAGTACTTTGACGATAAATTCTCGGATAACGACTATCGTCTGCGTGTGGTGAAGATGTTTCCCAAGGAAGTCCAACAGGCGTATGTGTCCTACAAGACGGGTACCTTGCCGCAGGACTTTAACGGTGACGCCCAGGGCTGGGTTCTCTTAGACCCAAAGAAGACGGTGAAGTTCAACGTTGACGGCAGTGACATGCCGATGTTCTTCAACGTGATTCCGCACCTCTTGGACCTGGAGAAGGCTCAGGAGATTGACTTGCAGAAGATGCTTCAGCAGATTCTCAAGATTATCATCCAGAAGTTCCCGCTTGACAAGAACAACGACCTCGTGTTTGACGTTGACGAGATGCAAGCGTTCCACAACATGGCGGTCGATATGATTGGTGACGCTGTTGGAGTTGACGTTCTATCAACTCTTGCGGACGTTGATGTGGCCGACATGTCCGACAAGGGCAACGTCTCTGCCGTTGACCAGCTTGAGAAGGTCGAGAGAACGGTTTATAACGAGGCCGGCGTCTCGCAGTCGCAGTTCAACAGCGATGGCGCCGTTGCCCTTGAGCGCTCCATCGCCAATGACGAGGGCAGCCTCAGCGACCTCATTCAGCAGTTCGAGGAGTACCTTGAGACGATGATAGCGCCACTGAACAAACAAGCCAACAAGAAGCTTGTCTACCGTGTAAACATCCTTCCCACGACAGTCTATAACTACAAGGATATGGCCTCTACATATAAGGAGCATACCACAATTGGCTACTCCAAGCTGCTCACTCAGGTGGCTCTTGGAATGCCGCAGACGGTCGTTCTTTCATCCGCTCTGTTTGAGAACCAGATTCTCAAGCTCAACGAGGCATTCACGCCCCCGCAGATGTCCTCTACCATGACGGGCAGCGACATCAAGCAAGAGGATGATGGCGGTCAGGGCGACGGCGATTCGAAACCAGTCACCCCAGAGATAGACAAGGGCGGCAGGGAGGAAGTTCCCGTCGAAAAGAAGTCAGAGACCACTATCAAGACGAGCGAGAGTAGAAAGTAGGAGGCTGTTTATGATTCATAACAGGTCTGTGAAGACCATTGATGGCCCCGAGTTCATTGACGTCAAGCCTTACAATCCGCTTGTGTCGCAATGCAACATCAAGGTGCTTTACCTTGGCAAGAACCGCAATGGCTCTTACGTTGACAGGAATACTGCGGTGAAGATGGCGAATTCGCTGCCGACCTCCCCCATCGTTGGTGCGTGGCGCAAGGACGTTGAGGACTTCGGAGACCACGGCAAGGTCGTCACCATTGAGGACGGCGAGATAAAGTTTGCTTGCAAGACCGTTCCTTTTGGATTTGTCGCGCCTGACGCGAAGGTGTGGTTCCAGAAGTTCAATGACATTGACGCTTTTGGCAACGAGACCGAGCGTGAATACATGATGACTACGGGTTATCTTTGGACGGGTCAGTTCCCCGAGGCGCAGAAGGCTATTGACGAGGGGCAGCCCCAATCCATGGAGCTTGATGAGAAGACTCTGAAAGGCCGTTGGGCAAATGATACCGAAACGGGAATGGAGTTTTTCATTATCAATGATGCGGTATTCAGCAAACTCTGTATTCTAGGGGATGACGTTGAACCTTGTTTCGAGGGCGCGTCCGTAACAGGAGTTGAGAGCAACTTTACAGAGAATGCTGAGTTCGCTCATAGCTTATACACAATGATGAACCAATTGAAAGACATTGTTAGTAAATCAGAAGGAGGGATGAATGTGTCAAAGCCTAAGACATTAGAGGAGCCTGCGCAGGAGGAGGCCGCCATCGATTACGTCGCTTCCAACAGCGAGAGCGACAAGAAGGACGACAAGGCCGAGCCCGCCAAGGCAGACGAAGATGTTGAGAAGACAGATGAGGAGACTCCTTCTGAAGAGGAGCAAGAGAAGGCTGCTGACGACAAGAAGGACAAGGATGAGCCAAAGACAGACCACGCGCTTACGGACGAGCCTGTCGAGGAGCCATCCGAACCCGCGCAGCCAGGGGCGGACTTCGCCGCCGTCGAGGAGGAGCCGAAGAGCGAGGCTTCCGATGAGGATCCAGATGCCTCTCATGAGTTCGCTCTTGAGCAGGAGAATGAGGCTCTGAAGGCAGAGCTTGACGAGCTTCGTCAGTTCAAGCTCTCTGTCGAGAACAAGGAAAAGGATGCTCTCATCGCCAAGTACCACATGCTTAGTGACGAGGATAAGGCCGAGATTGTTGCTCACAAGGAAGAGTATTCTCTTGAGCAGATTGAGGAGAAGCTTGCTCTCGTCTACGTTCGCAAGAACGTTGACTTCTCTACGGTAGACGGCCATCACGAGGAGGAAGTGGATACCGATTCTATCCTTTCCTTCTCTCTTGACAATACGGAAAATGCGGAAGTTGTCAGCGACATTCAAGCTGCGTTCCGTTCACTGGAAAAATAAATACGAAAGAAGGAGGAAAGTAGCAAAATGGCAGTTACTATTGCTAAGGATAGCGTCAAGGGCTATCGTCAGGTCGAGCCCAATCACCTGAGCGCACCCCGCGACGGTCGTGTCTATGCACAGCTTCCCGCAGACGATTCTATCAACGTTCTCGAGCAGGGCACTTTCGTCAAGTATGATTATGCTGCTGGCAAGGTTGACTTTACCGGCAAGGGTCCTTGGATGATGGTTTTCAACGAGGAGAAGCTCTATGACGAGCGCAAGCAGAATCACCGCGACTACGCTATGACCAAGGAGGACGCGCTCCACGGCGTCATGGTTCCTCGCGTCTTCGGCATGGTCGCTGGTGACGTCTTCACCACCAACAACCTCGCCGATGGCTCTTACAACAAGGGCGACCTTCTTGCTCCTGGCACAGACGACGGCGTTCTTGCCACTGGTGGTACCGAGGGTAAGGGCCTTTGCGTCGAGGTTGTCAAGGAGACCACCATGCCTGATGGTCAGCCTGCCGTTAAAGTCCGTGTTATTTCTGCTTAATTGAGAGGAGGAAAATAGTATAATGGAACTTCTGAAGTTTGATTCTCTTGTGAAGCTCGCCGTTGCCGCTTCTAACAAGACCGCTTTTAGCTTCTCCGAGAACGAGAAGTACTCTGCCGAGCAGACCTCTGATTTGCTCCGCGCCCAGATGAACGAACTCGCTGGTGATTATCGCTCTTTCCGTGAGAATAAGAACACCATCTTCTCTCTCATCGAGCAGACTATTGACGAGGTGCTTCCCGCCAAGGTTCTCCAGCAGTACGAGCAGTTCGCTGACGTTTCCACCGTTCCTCAGGGTGACAAGGTTGTCTTCGTGCGCCGCATCACCGAGGCTTCCCGTATGCGCGCCAAGCAGTTTGTCACGCAGGTCGGCCTTGCTGGTCGTTACGAGACCTTCATGCTTGATGGTGAGCGTCTTGAAGTCAAGATGAACGCCATTGGTGCCGCTGCTCGCATCGGCTTTGAGGAATTCCTCGATGGCCGCATTCAGTTCTCTGACCTTACCGACGTCATTCTCGAGGGCATGGACGAGTATATCTACCGTGAGATTGCCAAGGCTCTTGCCTCTGCCGTCTCCGAGCTTCCCGCCCCCAACAAGGTCACGGCTTCCAAGTTTGACTCTGCCTCCATGGACCGTCTGCTTGCCATCGCCGACTCCTATGCTGGCGCTCCCGCTACCATCTACTGCACCTATGAGTTCGCCGCCACGATGCTTCCTGCCGAGGCGTGGGCTTCCAACGAGATGAAGGACACGATTTGGGGCCAGGGCTATCTTCCCCGCTACAAGGGCCACAACATCGTGATTCTCCCACAGTCCATGGAGGACGCCACCAACGCCAAGAAGGTCATTGACCCTTCCAACGCCTACATCATCAACTCTGGCGCTGAGAAGCCCGTCAAGATTGCCTTCGAGGGTCAGACGGCTGTTCGTGATGTCAACGACAACGACGACTGGTCTCGTGACATGCAGACCTACAAGAAGTTCGGTGTTGCCATCCTCACCAATCCTTCTATTTGCGTCTATAACAACAGCTCTCTCAAGCTTGAGACTGTCTGAGACAACCAGACTCCCGAGCCAGAGCCACCCGAGCCAGAGCCAACCACGCACGCTGACGTAGCGAACGTTACGCAGCTGCGTGCGGCTTTGGACAACCAAGACATTCAGACAATCTCCGTGACAAGCGACTTCTCGGTTGCCACCCCGATTGCTATTGGCCGCAAGGTCGATGTTGATGGACAAGGCCACACAGTCACATTCTCCACAACAGGTCAGAACCTCGTTGTGACAGGTGACGGTGCGCACGTCCACAACATCGCGGTCAAGAACACTGCCGACACCACCAAGTGGAACAGCACCTACGGCGTGCAGTTCTACAATGGCACATATACTATTGAGAACATCACTTCCACTGGCGCGAACGCTGGCATCTTGGTCAACAGCTCAACTGCCACTCTTGGCAGCGGGGTTGACGTCTCGGGTAACAATTTTGGCGGAATTGAGGTTTCCCAGAGTTCAAACGAGGGTTCACCCGCTTCGAGTCTGACGGTCAACTCTAAGATTGTCAACACGACCGAGGCTTATGGCAAGCCCACTGTCTGGACGGATGGAGATAACGCCTCCGTCACAGATAAGACTGGAATGACTGCCAATGGTGAGATTAAGGAAAATCAGGTTCAGTATTATCTTGATGTAAAAAATTCCACAAAATAGGTTCTAGTCACCGGGCATTTATTTAGTTTTTAATAGAGAAAAGCGGGGGAGGGAGATACCAAATCCCCTCCTCCGCTTTTTTAGGATAAAAAAGGAGAATATTTATGACAACCATTAACACAACCGCCGTTTCTGACAAAGATAACGTCGTTATCCGCAATCTTGTGGCCCATCCTGTGGTCATTATCACGCCACTCCATGGCAAGCGCTTTGAGCTTCCTCCCCGCAGCCAGATGGAGGTAAGCGTCGAAGACGTGCGCGAGTGCTCCTATGACCAGGGATGCCGCAACATCTTCCGTAGCTACGTCCAGATTTGTAACAACGAACTCGCCAAGGAATTTGGCATTGAGGATGATGTTGTTGAGTACAATTGGGGCGAGAAGGAGATTGTGGACGCTCTTATGACTGCTGATATCAACGTTCTCTTGGACGCTCTTGACTTTGCACCTGACGGTATCAAGGAGGCTCTGCTTGACAAGGCCGTCGAGCTTGAGATTCCCGATTCTCGTCGCCGCGAGGCCATCAGCAACGCTCTTGATGTTAATGTTGACAACATGATTCGCAACAAGCGTGAGTCCGAGACGAAGACTGAGAAGAAGGCTACGGCCCGCAAGCGCCGCATTTCCTCTTCTGCTACTTCTACGAAGACTCGCCGTACAAGCTCAAGCCGCACAACGGACAAATAACGCTCTGACGGGAGGAAGTATATGACAAACTGCGAGAATGCGACGCCTGAGTATACGACTTTCCAAGAGGTGTATGATGCTTTTCTGTCTGGTATTACGGATGATATGTTTATGGAGCTGACGAAGGAAGACACCCAAGAAATTCTTGAGGAGCTGCTTATGGCGGCGTTGCCGCACTTTGAGTTTCCCAGACAGGACATCTTCAACGTTGACACGGCAAACAAGCGGTTCAAGTGTCTGTTGACGGCGGAAGAGGTTCGAATCATCCGCTCGTATATGGTGGTTGAATGGATTAACTACCAGCTCGCCAGCATTGAGAACGTGAGACAGAAGTATAGTGGCTCGGACTTTTCCTTCACATCACAGGCATCTCACATCGGAAAGCTCATCTCTCTGCGCCAGACGTACCGAGACGAGGGTTTCAAACTCCAACGCCTCTACAAACGCAGACGCCGCGCTGACAACGGCTCTTACGTGTCTACCATGCGTACTATTATGCAGAAACAACCAGGAAAGCTGGGTGATGTGCATGAGCCTAAGTCCTACAATTAAGTGCGATGAGAAGATAGTAGCAGACAGGCTCCACCGTCTCACCGGCCAAGTGTTCAGGCTTCTCCCCGCTCGCGAGGAAGGCGAGGACTGGATGAAGCCTCTGGAAACAATCATCGTTGAGCTTACTGGCCTCTTTAGTCTCTTAAACGACCAACCCGGAGGTCTTACCACCGTGAGCAAGCTTGAGGGCTTGCGCAAGCAAGGCAAGGATGTGGACTTCCCGCTGTATCGCCGCACAATCTTTGAGTGCTGCACGCTGCTCTCGAACCTTGAGCAGAGCATGTTGGAAAAGCGGTGATGCGGCATGTCCGTAAAGACTCTGGCGGCTCGCCTTCAGTATAACGGCGGAGACCAGCTTGGTCGCATGAAGATGAACAAGTTGCGTTCATTCAGAATGGCGCTTAAGAATAACTACAACTCCCGCACAATCGTGGTTCCGAACAAAACTGCATGGCAATGCCTGATAAACAGTGAGGCGTCTGGTCTGAAGTCTGATTACGACAAGAAGAAGCTGTCTGTTGAGTTCGAGTCTGGTCTACAGCCGGGGGACGTGTTTCAGTGTGTCGATGATGGCACCTATTGGATGGTGTATCTTCCGATGCTTACCGAGATAGCGTATCTCAGAAGTGAAATTCTGCGGTGCCGCTATACTCTTGATGTTGATGGGCAGACGTATCATATATACTGGCAAGGGCCTACCGAGACAGACGCCTCTTGGTATCAGAAGCAAGGCATCGAATATGATGAACCCAATATGTCTGGAACTATTTATATCAAAAAAGATGAAAGAACTATAGACTTTTTTCATCGTTTTACCAAACTGAAGATTGACGGGCACAAGTGGGAGGTTCACGTTATCGATGAGATAACAGTGCCAGGAATTATCGAACTTGAGATAAGGGAGTTCTATGATGACCCCTTAGAAGACCTCCCCGTGGTGAACGTCGAGGGGTGTCACGAGATAGCTGGCAGGGAGAATGTCGAGCAGAATGGCACCTATGGATATATGATTAGAGACTCCTATTTTAACCCCGACTTCTCTTGGAGGGTTGAGGGAAATCAACGTGTCGAGATAGAGTCCCAAGAGGGCAAGATGTGCAACGTTCTTGTTCACGAGGGAGCAATCAAGGGCTTCAAGCTTATCTATGGCGACAAGCGCTCTGGTTATCACATGAACGTGTCGATTGAGCGTAAGTGCAAGGGTGTAATGGGGCCAAAAGAAGTGTATCCGTATGATATAATTGAATATAAGTCCAATGTATCGGGTACATTTAGAGTGTCTGACACTCGCGTTGCGCGTGTCATAGATACCGAAGATACAAAATGCACGGTTGAGATTACGTCTGGCCGCAAGGGAGACTTCAAACTTGTCTTCTCTCCAAAAGATGGCGGGGACGTTGTTGAGTATCCTGTGCATATAAATTCGCTGTAGGAGGGGAAAAATGATTAGACGTTCCAGCTCTATCGTAGACGCCACACGGTCTTCTTTCTTCTCTTATGAGAAAGACCTTGAGCTTATCATCAAGAAGCTGTTTGTGGAGAATCCGGGATACGCCGAAAATCTCAAGAGGCTTCTTGTAATCAACAAGCCCGATTGCTTGACTCTTGGAAATGCATCCTATGACGAGCTTATCAAAGAGTATAGTGTTGGTCGCCTGAAGAAGGAAGGGTATATCCGCACGATTCCGAGACTTGCGCTCAAGGAGCATGAAGACATAAAGTCTTTTGTTATTATTATGATGGACGATTTTGCGCCCACATCGAACGATAAGTATAGAGACTGCCTGATAACATTTTATATCTTTTCAGAGTATGAGTATGCGGAAATGGACAACTATGAATATCGCCCCATAAAGATTGCGGGCTATATTGACAGCGCCATGCGGGACACGAGGCTTGGCGGTCTTGGTACCCTTAAGTTCTCAGGCGCTCAGCAAGTCCCTCTCAATGAATATTGGGGCGGGGTATCTTTGTCTTACATTACAGTCCACGACGAGAAGAAGGACGAGTCAGGAAGACAAGACGGGATTTCGTGATAGTCTATGCAGGAAGAGTACAAAGGAGATATAGGGCTGTATCTGTCTGGGCAGCAGGTGAAGATTCCTTCTGTTGGAATCTTTATCACGCAGCCTACGATAAAGGACATAGTTCTCACTATTGGAGAAAGTGATTTTATGACAGCTGCGTATTTGTTGTCAGATATCGCTCAATTCGCAAGCACCATAAGACAGGGCAAAACCGAGTTAAATAATATCCCTGATTTTCAGATAGTTATAGAAGTTTTGCGGCAAAAGAGTGGACAGTTTACTAATATAATAGACAACTTCTTTTCTTTGTGTCTACCGCAGTTCTCTATGGAGTGCTCTGCTCACTCGTTAGACTTTTCGACAGAAGATGGCACTGTTGTAGGTATGTTGAATGCTTTCAATTATCCAGATTTTGCGCTGGCTATAAAAGAACTCTTCTTGCCAAGGCAAAAAGAGGAAGCAATTAATTATCGTATTAACGAGGCTGACGAGGTGTCTAAGCGCCTGTTGGAAAAAGTCAAGAAGAACAGAGAGCTTCTAGCTAAGCAAAGGTCAGCGAAAGATGGCGATAATCTTTCAATGTTTGGCTTATATATATCTATCCTAAGCGTCGGAATGGGCGTTGATGTAAACATGTTTTACAAATACACCCCGTTCCAGCTTTATGATACGTTCAACAGGTTTCTCGCTAAGGCCGCAAGGGACAAATATGAGTCTATGCTTTTGGTGCCGTTTGCAGACACTTCGGCGCTCAAGGATAACGAGCCGCCCTCTTGGTTTGAGAATCTTTATAAGCCTGTTGAGGAAGAATATAACTCTTTGCAAAAGGTCAATGAGATTGGCTCTAGCGCAAAGTAGCTATAGAAGAAAAATCACCTTTTTACGGGTGGTTTTAGCAATGAGTTAAGTATACTTAAAAAATTGTTAACAAAAAAAGAAAGGAAAAGGTGATTTTTGTATGGCGCAATATGGTATTCGCGACATTGTTGACCTTGTGCTCAAGGCCCGCACGCACGTGAAAATCGGCAACCAGACTTTCCACCCAGGTCAGCCTGTTGTCTACTTTACCACCGCCCAGACGGCCACCGTTGAGGGTGCTGCTACTCAAGTCTACGCACAGGGTTAAATGTCGGCTCCCCTCTTTGGCAACAAAGAGGTGATAACTACTTTAATTGCTGGAACCTCTTTTGGTTATGGTTACCGACCTTAAGACAATCAGCAGTGAAATAATTAAAATCTTTATTTTATCTATAGGGAGAATTAACTGATATGTTGTTACAAATTAGTGATTTTATTCCCGCAGTAAAAGATCGTTATTATATAAGTGATAATGGTGATTTATTTACTGATGATGGTGATAGAAAACTTCGCGATGGTATTAAAGGCGGCTATGTAAAGAATAGTCTTATCTTAAAAGATGGAACTAGTAAATCCTTTTTTAGGCATCGCCTAGTTATGTTGTGTTTTAATCCGCGAGATGATGCGGATAAGTATCAAGTCAATCATATTGACGGGAATAAACTTAATAATAGTCTTCATAATTTGGAGTGGTGCACGAACCAAGAAAACAGGATGCACGCTGTAAAACTTGGTCTTGCAGCACGATTGATAGGGGAAGAAAACCCTTTTAGCAAACTAAAAGAGCATGATGTTCTCAATATAGTGACAGACCTATTGAATCATGTCCCTTATAGCCAGATTATGAAGAAGTATGGCTGTTCTAAAAGCACAATCTCCGCCATCAAAAATAAGCGTAATTGGGTCTATCTTACGCGCGATATTGATTTTAAGTAAAACATTCAACGACTATCTCCGCAGGGAGAGTAGGGCGCAAGTTATTGGCGCCCAATATAAGTAGGTTCCTTTTGTTAAAAAAAGGAATAAGATATAGTCTAATCTGTATGGAGACATACAGTTGCCTGTGGAATTAGGCAAGGGCAGATGAAACGAATCTGCTTTAATATATATGGGACATGGTAACCCTCGCCTAATCGCTTGGCAGGGTGAGAAGACCGTCACGTTGACTGTCACAGAGGCTCTGCTTTCCGCCGAGAGCTTCTCTGTTCTTGCCGGCGCTCTTCGCTCTGACGCCTCCGCCACCAACAAGCAGTATATGCCCACTTGGTTTGAGGCTCCTATTCAGGCTGACGGCACGGTTGTTCTCGACCTCGACACTTGCGGTGATGACCACGACATCATCGTGAACAGCACCTACCCCATGTTTGGTGTCGTTCTTGATGATTCTGGCGCTCTTTCTGTCCACCTCGGTGAGCAGTCTGGCCTTTCTGGCGTCACCCCTAACTGCGATGTCTACACCGTCACGCGTGACAACAAGCTCGTTGTCTCCTTCCCCAATGCGAAGAAGTACGTTGGCAGCGTTGTCCGTGTTGACTGCTACGCTGAGAAGACCGCTGGTGTGACTTCTCTTGATGTTACGGCTGACGACATCACTGGTAACTTCTACGCAGAGGGTCTTACATTCTTCCGTGACCAGACCTCTGGTATTGACATGCCAGTCGCTCTCATCTTCCCGAACGTCAAGATTCAGTCTAACTTCACGCTCACGATGGCCTCTAGCGGTGATCCCAGCACCTTCGACTTCACTATGGACTGCTTCCCCGCTTATGTCAAGGGCGACTATAGCCACAAGGTCTTCTTCAAGACCATGATGGCCAGCCAGGACGCCTTCGCTAAGCGCGAGGTCGAGTCTATTGAGTGCCCTGCTCTTGACATCGCCTTCGAGTCTGTGACCGCTGGTACCGACGCCTTCACAGAGAAGACGTTCGCCAACAAGAACCTTGAGACTCTTGGCTCTCACTTCAGCGCCACTGTTGACCGTGCCAGCATCGACTTCGCTGGTCAGCTCAACTACACGCCTAATTGGACTGATTTCGGTACCACCGAGAAAGACCTCGTTGGTTACTACTATCCGTTCCAGCTCAAGGCCGAGAATGGCGCCAAGCTCACGATGAGCAACACTGGCGTGGGTACCAAGGAGCTTGTCTTTGGTCAGACCGATGACGGTGACGGCACGATTAACCTCGTGATTGCCGTCAACCCCGAGGCTCCTGTCATGAGCGCCAAGCTCACAAGTGCTGCGGGCGACAAGACCGCCGAGTACAGCTTCGACTTCAGTCGTTGCCAGTTCGACTAAGTTCTACCCTGAAGGAGGGGCCGCAAGGCTCCTCCTTTTTTATTAGAGATAGAAGGAGGTGTTGTTGTGGCGCTTAGGATAAACGCTTCGCATCCGATTTCTCGTAGATTGGTTGAAGAAACAAATTATGTTCACTATTATTTTAGGAATTTTGCCACATACTCTTTAAATTCTCCGCAATTCAATTTTGATAAGTTTAATAGCAAAAAAAGAGCGGAGTTATTAGACAATCAGATAAACACTGTGCAAGCCAGAATAGATGCTCTTGTTGCTAGCACCGGCGCAGCAGGGAAGGCCCTTGAGGAATTGTTCAAGCCAGAAAGTTGGAATGAAAATCTTGGAGAAGGGTATGATAAAGATCACCTCGCTTCCATTAAAATGTCTGACAAAGAGTTCTTGAATAAATCTGCTTCGTATAAAAATAATGATGATGCGGTGGCTCTCGCTAATCAGTTGGCTGAAGAATGTAGCACTTTTGTGAGCAGTATGAATGGTGCAATAGATAAAATGATGGGATATCTTAAATCCAATAAAACAGTAGAGGACTATAGAGATGAAGTCATTGGAGCTTACGCAAAGAATGGAACGATAAATGGTCCAATAGCACAAAAGATTATAGACAAGTTTCTTAGTAAAGATGGCTTGGTTGAGTTGAAAGCGGGTGAAGGCGCTACTGCTGAGGAGAGGCTTGAGGCTGACATCAAACAATGTATTGCGATTGTTGACGCTATTGAAGTTGGCGGCTTTGGGGACTATATCGACAACGGCTCTTTTGTAGGGGATGAAAACAGTAAAGCCCCTTTGGCTGCGCAGATTTTTAGGAAATTTGCTGGTAAGATTGCGAGCATGAGGTCCCGCGCTCAAGGGCTTATGGGCGAAATTTCTGCGGCTACAGCGCTAACAACAGGAAGCCGGAAGGTGTTCGCCAATATCGAAGAACTCAAAGAAAAGGTTGAGGTTTCTGCCACAAACGTTAGTGTTGGTCAATCCGCTCCTAACTATTCTTATGGTGGAGCGTGTGGAATAGGGTGTGATATCGTTGTCAGGCAAGACCCTTCAATGGCGACAAAGAAATTGTATCCTAATGGCGATACTGTTAAGACTCGTATCAACAAAAGAGACGTTGAAGTAACCTTAGACGTCAAAGACGGTAATGGGACAGCTTCGGTGACTTTTGGTGCAAATGTAAAAAATTATACTATAGATCCATCCTCAAAGACTATGTATTATACTATTTTCGATGGCGGAAACACTAGTTTTGCAGAAGCATATAGATTAGCATTTCCTCAAGATAGCAGTTTTTTGCTTCTTGCCAATACAGGCGCTGGTCACACTTATATGACCAAATTCCAAGATAAGACAACAGGAAAAACGCTTGACGCTGCCTGGTCCGAGATAGTAAAAACAACTGTCGTTTCGAATTTAGCGAGATATATGATGGGTAGCGTTAATGAGAATACTTTGTTCTTTGTCCTAAACAGACAGGTGTATTATATTACAGACGTATTAAGAGATATAGAAGGATATATAAAAAACGGCGAAGAAGGGTATAATGGAGTTAAGAGCTTTGGCTACGGTTATAAACTCAATGGTATAAGCCGCGACAAGATGCTTAAGACTTCTACCTGGATTAAGAGTAATAAGACCGGCGGTTATCTGCGTAAAGATGAAGATACTGACTTAGCTATTGCTCGTTCTCGAAAGGCATATGATAGCATCTTAGGTCTTCTTTCAAGCACGCGACTGACAGTGAGTTTAAAAACGCTGACAAGTCTTATTACGGGAAAAGGATAGAAAAGGAGAAAATAAATGTTTAACCTAGAATATGAGAAGAGCAAGAAGATTTCTACCGAGCAGATGTCTATGATTCTGGACTTGGCTGCTCAGGCCGCAAGCGATGGCGGCTTTGTCAGTTCTTATATCTTCTATCGTGCGGCCTATGTCTTTGCCGCGCAGGCACTCTTCCCCGACAAGAAGGAGACGATTGCTGCCTCTATTGGAAGCGGTTACGATATCCGTCTCGCCTTCGATATGCTGGTAGAGGATGGCACTATCTCTGAGATGCAGACGAAGTACGCAAAAGAAATGACGAGACTAGATGTCCAGGCTGACATCTGGCTTGATGAGGTCGTGAAATACCAGCAGTCTGCACGCGGTCTTCTTGATTCCATCAACACTCTCAGTGGCGATATTGTGAAGTCTGCGGCGGAGCAGCTTCAGAAGGCCGCAAGCGGAGATGCCAAGGTTGTTCAGGAGTTCGCTGAGAAGTGGGGTTTTGGCAGAGACCAAGCCGCCAAGACTGAAGCAGCAGAGAAGAAGGCTGAAAAGGCTAAGTCTACCATGAAGACTATAGACGGTGACAAGAAGTAACCTAGGTCAAAAACACATAAAAACTATGTCCCTACTTTCATTATATGAGAGTAGGGATTTTTTTATTTCGCCTCTTTGAAAGAGTTGGTTTTTTATTGAGGAGGCATGGACTTTCGGAGGTGTGACATAGTTGAGCAAGTTTAGTAACACAATTGAGTATAATTTACGTACAACTCTTGACTCTAGCGGAATCAACAAGCTGAAAGGCGAGTTGAGTGCCGTGATGATGCAACTCGATAGGCTTGGAAAAAGAAGCCTCCTTGACGATTCAAAGGTAAAAGAAGCTCAAGGACAGATAAACAAAGTCAGCGAGGCATTATCGAAGGCAATGAACCCTTCGACGGGTTTAATCAATATTAATTCTTTTAAGAAAGAATTAGACGGACTTTCTTTGTCTTCTCTTGAAAAGTCGATGAAGCTTGCGGGGACAGAAGGCTCAAAGGCTTTCGGCAATATTATTACGCAAGTTGGTAAGATGGACACTTCTACTAGAAGTATTTCAAATTTTGCTGATAAGATTTTTAACACAATGGGTAACACTGCCCGTTGGGGTGTCACAGCTGGTATCTTTCAGAGAGTAACTAATACTTTATCTCAGTCTGTTGAGTACGTAAAAGACCTTGACACGTCTCTTAACAACATTCGTATTGTCACGGGCGCGTCGAACGACAATATGCGAGATTTCGCAAGAACGGCAAATACAGCCGCTCAGTCTCTCGGTTCTTCGACAGTTTCCTTCACAGATGCCGCACAGCTGTTCGCTCAGAATGGTTTTAATGAGGCTGATTATACTCGTTTGGCAGAGATTACTCAGAAAGTCGCCAATGTCACACAGCAAGACACAGCCACCGTCTCGGAGCAAGTTACTTCATTAATGGAAGGTTATCATATGTCCATTGATGAGGTAGAGAACGCCTTGTCTGGCATGTCTGTTGTTGCTGCTGCGAGTGCTTCAGACCTTGAGGAACTTGCTACCGCAGAGCAGAAGGTTGCGTCTACTGCTAGTACTCTTGGTGTATCTCAAGAGCAGTTGACTGCTCAGATTGGCACTATTGTGTCTGTCACACGTCAGGCCCCTGAGTCTGTTGGTAACGCGCTAAAGACTCTTTATGCTCGTATCGCGGACCTTAAGATGGGCGACACTCTTGAGGACGGCGTTGATTTGGGCACTGTCTCTGGTAAGTTGGCAGATATTGGCGTACAAGTGCTTGATGAGACAGGCAATCTGCGCAACCTTGGCGATGTTCTTACCGACTTGCAGAAGAAGTGGACAAGCCTTAGTGACGCTCAGCAGATTTCTATCGCCACGACAGTTGCTGGCAAGTACCAGCTGAACGCCTTCACAGCGTTGATGGAAAATGCTGATATGTATCAGAGCCAGTATGAAATGATGACTAGCTCTGCTGGCGCTTTGGACGAGCAGCAAGCCATCTATATGGACTCTATGCAGGCCAGGTTGCAGTCCTTACAGACGGCCGGCGAGGGTGTAATCAATAGTTTGTTTGACCCCAATGACTTTAAGCCGTTTATTAGCGGTTTGACGGATGTGTTGAAACTAGTCCAGCAATTTGTTGATGCTCTTGGTGGTGCAGACCATATATTAAACGGCCTCGGTGCGACAGCGATGAAGCTGTTCTCAAATCAGATAGGTCAAACATTTACAAATACATTGACGAATTTCCAAAAGAGACAGAGCCAAACTCAAAGTGCAAAAGAAGTAATTACTAAGTTGGGTGCTGTCGGAGAGGACTCTGACCACGTTGAGAGCCTTAATTTTGTCAATAATATGCTTGACAAACAAGAATCCATGAGTCTTGATCAACGCAAAGAATATAACGCGGCGCTTCAAGATACTGTAAATATGGAAAATAAAGTTCTTGACCTGAAGAAACAACAAATTAGCGCAGAAGAAAAATTGAGAGATTTTTTAAATCATCAAACAAGTCCTGAGTCTCTTGATGTACGCAATGCCGTCGAGGTAGATGAGAAAGGCCACGCTAAATCAACGGAAGAAATAGAGAGTTACGATCAGAAGCTTCAAGATAGACAAAAGACTCTTAGTACAGCCGCAGAAGCGATTCGTAGTAGGTTAAGTGATTATCAAAAGAAAAGCAGGCTGACTAAAAAAGAACAAAAACGACTTAGCGAGAACAATGGCCAGCAATTTAATATTAATGAGGATATTCGAAGGATTATCTCCGACAAAGATAAAGGCGGCAGCTTTAATAATTTTATAGAAGCCTTTAAGAGCGCGGGCGGCGATGTAGACGCTTTTAAAGAAAAGCTGACAAACCTTGGAAGCGTTAAGACTTTTGATGAGTTACAGAAAAAGATTGCTAATATAAAGACTCTTCTTGAAGAGGTTAACGTTCAGGCGGATAAGACAAAGAGTGAGCACGTGCAAGCTTCTTCGGTTATTGACAATTTGAACGCGACAGCCCAGGCGCTTGGCGAAGCAGAGGCATCTTTGGAGGGTCAGGGCAAAACAAACGGTGGCATTGTCGACAAGATTGACTTACAGAGCAGCATTGCTACCATCTCCACGCTGGCGGGCAGTGTTGGGCAGCTGTTTTTTGCTTGGCAGTCTTTCCAATCTCTTGGGTCTTTACTGACTAATGATGATTTGTCTGCCGGCGAAAAGTTTGCGCAGACATTAGAGCTGATGGTGTTTACCCTTCCTTCCATCTTAGATGGACTTGGAGGGATGCACACTGCATTGGTTAACCTTGGTATTGCTGAGGAGTTCGCAGAGGGTGCCAGTGCATTAAAAAACCTTAAGACATCTCTTTCTAACGCAGGGACTGCATTTACATCTCTTAAGGATGCCGCAGTAGCAGTCTTTGAGGCAATTGTAACGGGTGCTAAATCTGTTGGCGCGGCACTTGCGGCAGCAATAAAACCGATGCTTCCGCTACTTGCCATTACTGCCGCAGTCGGTCTTGCAACGGCAGCGTTTTCAGCTGCGGCTCAAGCAGAGCAAGACAGAATTGATGGTATCAAGGATAGTGCGGATGCGGCTGCTCAGAGCTTAACCAGCGTCCAAGACGCGCAGTCAAGTTTCGAGTCTGTGTATGAGAAATACAAGCAGGGAGAGGCTTCTTCTTCTGACTTGGCAGAAGCCGCCAAGACGCTAAATGGACTAATTGACGACCAAAGCGCCAAAGCCCAGGCTGCGGCTGGTAATTGGGATGCCTACGCCAAAAGCGTGAGCAATGCCGCTGCAAGCAACGCCGCAGCAAATGCGAATTCTATCCAACAAGGCGTGTGGCAAGCTGAAAAAGAGTATGTAAGTGCTCCTGGTCTTTTTCAATCTAGAAACCAAAAGTATGATTCTAATTTTGACAATGATACGTTAAATAACGCTTATAGTAACGCTGGCTCTATCACCTCTGGCGGGGCTAATGGCAACAGATTTTTTGCCTTTGCGGCTGGTACAACTGCTGAACAGCGTATCCAGGACCTCGATAACATGACTCAGGCGTATAAAGACGCCATCGAACAAGCACAGAATAATCTTAATTCCATCGCAGATGTTTCAAGTGACGAGTATAAGCAAGCGCAAGATACTTTGTCGCAATTGCAGGCTGATTATGGCAATTTTTCTTCTTTCAGGTCTCAATATTCAGAGCAAGAAAGCGAACTAAAAGAGAATTGGAACAACCAGGCTCAGAACCTTTTAGCCCAGTACCAAGGCGACAGCGACTTGCAGTACAGTGGCGGAACCGTAGATGAGTATAAAGCGCAGGTCAAGCAGCAGCTTGCTCAAAAGACTGGGAGCAACGTTGCAGACCAGGTAGTTGATGCTTTTGTCGAAGGCATGGAGAGCGCTGGTACAAGAAGCGGTGAAGCGTTAGCCTCTGAAATAGGCAAAGAGAGCGCAGAAGAGATTTACAATTCTTTGAACTCTGACCAACAGGCGGCAATTGATAACGGCGGGCTAACAGAAGAACAGCGTATCTCTTTGCTAGGGCAGCTGGATACAACAGCAACGGTGGAGAGTATTAACAATCAGATAAGAGAAATTCAGCAAAATGGGTCTTTAGACTCTGTTACGATAAACTCAGATTACTCCAGTAATTTAGAGACCGCTAACAATACAGAGTCTTCTTTAGGAAACCTTTTTGATAAATATGAATCTAATGGAGGGTTTTCTGACTCAGAGGTCGCAGATATTCTTCAAGAAAATCCTGAGTATATGGTTTATCTTACAAAAATTGGAGACCAATGGAAGTTAAACCAGCAAGCTCTTAATGACTATAATGATTCGCTTAAAGAACAATCTGCCGCTGTTGACGATGCGATGGGCGGGACTTCTAGTTTTGAAAATTATAACGATCTATTAGAACGTATGACTCATTTTGAGTCGCACCCCGATGATACTGGGACGGGGAATTTTAACGACTCCGCCATGGATGCTTTCTCTTCCGCGAATCAAGACTTGAACACGAGCTTAGCGAATGGCGAGATAGGATTTACAGATTACTTTAATGGTATTTCCGACGCATTAAATAATAGTGGAGCGCTTGAGTCTTTAGACAACCTAAACGGCAAATTTGATGAGACAACTGACGCGCTTGAGGAAACGGCTTCTGTTGCTGCTACAGAATTGTCGGATGGCCTGCTACAGGCCAACAAGGCTTTTGTCAAAGGAGACACAAGTGTTAGCGATTATATTGACCAGCTGGACGCAGGGTTAGACGCCCAAAAGGAGTTGCTGGATAGCACTTATAACCTTGAAGACGGCACAGACGGTTACGTTGAAGCATCAGAAGATGCAGACGACGCGACAAAAGCAGCCGCTAAAGCTTATAATGATGCTACTGATGCCCAAAAAGGGCTAGAGCAAGCTTCTGGGTTTGCCGATGCCATACAAAACAATGCTGATTTACTATCAGATTACGGTCAAACATTGGATGATGTATTTTCCGATGAATCTATCATGTCTGATAGCCGATTGCCCCAATATGTCAGCGATCTAACTAATCAGTTTATAAATTTCGCTGGCAGCTCTAGCGAGAATATGCAGACTGCCATTCAGCAGATTTCTTCTGCTACTGGGCAATCTCAGCAATACATAGGGCAGTTATTGACGCAGGCTACAAGCTCTGACCAAGCACAAGCGGCCTCTGCGGCAGCTACATTACAGAGCCTTACTGGCGGTTCTATGGCTTCAATCCAACAACTTACCGGTGCTGCTATGTCGAATGTCGCAACGGGCATTTCTAACGCCTCTCAAGCTATTGGCAGTGTTTTGTCCTCTTTAGGCACAGCAATTAGTGGTTTTAATTATAATATTGAAGCGACTCCTTACATTACAGGTGGATTTAGCCTAAGGACAGACGAGAAAGGCATCCCTAACGGGATAAATTTACCGACCTGGGGTTATGATATTGCTGGCAAGGGCGGCGGCAGCGTTGCTGATTTTGCCAGTGCTCTTCAAAGCGCGGGAGATTATTTCACTAACGCAGGGAACCAGCAAGCTGCGAATGAAGCGCTGGACATAAGCTCTTACTATCCATCGGGGTCTAGCGCTGGAGCTACGCCTAGCAGCGGGCGCACGGGTGGTAGTGGAGGCTCAGGTGGTAGTGGAGGCTCAGGTGGTAGTGGAGGCTCAGGTGGTGGTGGAGGCTCAGGTGGTAGTGGAGACGGTTCTGGCAGCAACTATACGCCAAAGTCTAAAGACACTGTTGAGGATGCTGTAGACCGCTACGAACGCGTGAACGCAGAGCTTGACACTCTTGACAAGAACCTAGATAAGATTTCCGATAACCAAGACCGCGTTGTTGGCTTCCAAATCGCTGATAATATGGAACAGCAGATTAGTCTAATCAAGCAGCAAATTGAGTGGACTAAGAAGAAGATGGAGATTCAGAAGGATGAGGCTGCGGAGTATCGCAACGAGCTTGCGTCCACTTACGGCATCATGTATGACGCAGAGGGGCATATCACTAACTATGCCGATGTGTACAAGAATCTTCTCAATAACCTCAATGGTCTTATCAACCAGTACAACGCAGACACCACCGAAGCAGGACAAGACGCGCTTGAGAAGCAGATTGACACAGCACAGAAGAGTTTCGATAATTTTAGCGACCTTGTGAGCAAGTATGACGACCTTGTTTCCGACTCCATCCTTGAGTCCGAGAAGGATATTCAGGACTATTACGACAAGATTGAGGATTTACAGATTGAGGCATTCCAGAAGGCTGTTGACGCGGTTGACAACATCAAGGACTTGCAGGATAAAATCATTGATTTCAACGCAGTGTTTAGCGGGCTTGACTCTGATTCCCCGTTCCGTAAGATGTTTACTTCCCTCGACAAGCTCAAGACCTATTGGGACGTCAACACCAAGAGCGTTGATGCGTATTACGACGAGCTGATTAGCCGCAACAACAAGGCTATGGCGGGTGCGTCCGCGCAGCAGAAGAAGAGTCTTGAGTACCAGAACAAGGTTCTTGAGGCTGCCCGTCAACAGTATGGCAAGGGCACCTTCGAGGCTGGCGGCACCGGCTTGTTTGACATGACGATGGCTAACCTTAACACTATACTTGAACAGATGCGGCAGTTCGAAGAGACTGGCACATCCACCATCTTTGGTGAAGACTCGGGCGACATGTATGAGGTTGGTAACGATATATTCGACAATGCCACAAGCCTCTTGGAAGACTATGAGGACCAGCTTGATGATTTGCATGATTCCATCCTTGATGCCATTGATGATATCGCTGATAGGATTGACGACCGCATGGATGCCTACGAAAACATCGGTGACGAGTTGGAGCACTATGCGGATATCATTGAGATGGTTCATGGTGAGAATTCCTATGACGAACTCAATCAAGTGTCTCAGGCTACCGTCAACAACAACCAAGCTGCCATCAACGAGCTAAAGCAGAACATCGCCATGTGGCAAGACATGCTTGGCTCTTTGAAGGAAGGGTCTGAGGAGTGGAAGAAGGTAAACGAGAAAATCCAAGACGCCCAAAGTGACTTGCTCGATAAGACCTCTGATACTATCCAAGAGATGGTTGATATGTACGAACGCGGCGTTAACAAGATTCTTGACAAGTGGGTAGGTTCCACTGGTATGGGTGATGACCTCGACTGGATTTCTGAGCAGTGGGAACTCATTAACCGTAATGCTGACTATTATCTTGACGATGTTAACTCTGCCTATCAGATTCAGAAGCTTCAAGGCAAGTATCTTGACCTCTTGGACGATTCCAATGGTCTTGACATTCAGAATCAGATTACGCAGCAGATGCAGCAGCAGCTTAGTTACCTGCGTGAGAAGGACAAGCTATCTGAGTACGATGTCAACTACGCCAATGCTCAGCTTGAGATTCTGCAAAAGACGATTGCCCTCCAAGAGGCAGAGCGCAACAAGTCGCAACTGAAGCTCAAGCGCGACACGCAGGGCAACTACTCCTATGTCTACAGCGCTGACGAGAATAACGTGCGGTCTGCGCAAAGCGACTTGTTAGATGCCCAAAACAATGCATACAATCTGTCCAAAGACCAGATGAAGCAGACGCAGGATGATTCTTTGAGCGCTCTGCAAGACGCGAGGAACACGATACAGCAGATTTGGACGAACGCCAACCTCACTCTTGAGGAGAAGACGGCACGCACGCAGACCATCATTGATTCTTTGAAAGAATACCTGGCTGGCACGAGTGAGCAGCTTTCCGAGTCTGAGAAGAATATCATTAATGACTTCGTTGGCATGTGCGAGATTCTTACGGACGAGAATAGCGACAAGCTCCAAGACGTTTATAACCAAATTGTTAGTGGCAACACGGATGCCTTTGACCAGATTGACACTCGTTGGCAGACTTCCATCACCAACTGGCTAAAGAACATGGATAAGTTCAACACGTCCACAGACCAAGCCTTTAAGGACTTGACGAACAACTTCCAGGGGTATCAGACGAAACTCGATGAGCTTGGTACTCTTGCGGGTATGACGTTCAACGACTTGTCTGGCACGATTGACAATGCGACGAAGAAGACGGATTCTCTAGCCTCTTCCACAGCCGCCTTCATCGACCAACTCAAGAACGATTCTGCTACGGTCAAGGACTACGAGGACGCCCTGACGAAGATGACCGCTAAGATTCAAGATGCTGAGAATGGTATGCGCGCATACCAAGAGCAAGTGAATCAGTTGCAGCAGAATCTCACAGCCAAGGAGCAAGAGAACGCAAACCTGTCCTCCCAGGTGAAGGATTTGCAGTCGAAGATTGACACCATCACTGGAGCCAACAGTGGCGGAGGCGGAGGTGGCGGCAGTGCCAACAGTGAAACCGCTTGGGGCATCGCAAAGGCCATCTGGACTTATGGCGGAGCCTCTGGTTGGGGCAATGACCCCATCCGTTCTGGCAAGCTGATTAAGGCATATGGCTCTGATTTCGCCAAGGAGGTCCAGTCTATCATCAACCAGAATTATAGGTCTAACAAGCTAGTGGATTACGGTTCTATGAAGTATAGTTCTTATAATCTCATTGGATATAGGAGCGGCGGCTATACGGGCGATGATTGGTCTGCTTCTGAGAAGCAAGCAGGGAAAATCGGACTTTTGCACGAAAAAGAGCTTATTCTCAATAAGACAGACACAGAGAATATCCTCAACGCCGTAGATATGGTGCGTTCTATGGTGGCGGTTGGCCGCAATGGTAATTACAATGACATTATTCGTCAGAGTAATAACGTTGTGGACATGTCCAGTATCACGAAGCCGCTTGACGACATGGGGCAGACCTATTATCAGGTAGAATGCACATTCCCCAACGCTACAAACGTTGACGAGATTCAGCGTGCCATCCTCACGCTCCCCGATATCGCGCCGCAATATGCATACAAGTCTTAGGTATCTATTGGGCGTTTTTGGGTAAAATCTAATATATAGTTTTCATTATATTAGAGCATACAAGGACTTATAGGCGGGTGAGAGCTATATGCTCTTGCCCGCCTTTTTTGTTTTTTTGAGAGAAAAGGAGGGCGGCTTTGGCAGAGAGTAGCGGCTTGCAGAACTCGCTTCTACAAGCGATAGACTATTTGGTTAACAATCGAATTGACAAAATTTCCAGAGACGTTACAATTACCGCCACCATCAAGAAAGCAAACAATAGTTTGACTGGTGAATACCAAGTCAACTACAACGGAGGCTTTCTTATGGCCTACGCCCAAGAGGGCGCGAGCTATTCTGAGAACGAGAACGTATATGTTCTCGTTCCTGAAGGGGATTTTTCAAAGAAGAAGCTGATTATTGGCCAGGCTTCAAAGGTAACAGAGGACAATAACATCACAGTCGTTTCTTCTTTGATGAGCGACTACAATATGATTGGCCGCGACACGATAGAGGACACTAATAACGTCCTTCCATCTGGATTGCATTCTTATCTTGCTTCGGATTACGTTCTTCTTTATCAGCATGGAGATGAAGAGCATAGTCTGCTGGCCTTTAACGAGAGCGAATTCTCCAACTACATCAAAGACGCCGAGGCTCTATTGGTAGAGGCGTCTTTCATGACTCGTCTGCCAAAGGCTCACAGGCTTGCCAAGAACGGCAAATACGGGATTCAATATGTTTTGGCCTTTAAGAATCAAGACCAGCCGCAAGAAATTAAATACGTCTCTTATACTCTTGACTCAAATAATATGACAGGCAACCCTTTTCTTTACAACTCTTACACTGACCAATACGCGATATTCCCAATAGACGCAGAGAACTATCTGTACGTCGATAGCATCATGGTCTGGTCTGAGGGGTTCGTCGAGAAGGATGATACCGTCCAGGCTGACTTTTGGGGCGCAGACATTCTAGTCAAGGAGCCTGAGATATATGGCCTACGGAAGATTTCCGCCACGAATGGCGACTACATGCTGCGCCTGTCAACGCCACAGGGCGCTCTGTTCACTTCCTTTGAGAAGACCGATACCCTGACCGCAAGAGGAACAGTCACTTATCAGGTGAACACAGACATCTCTAGCTCCACTTCCTACTATTGGTTTGCCAAGGACGATAGAGTTAACGTGTCTTCTGAGGCGTACAATATCTATGGCGGTAGTGGCTGGCGTTACCTGAAAGACAAGGGCAACAATCGCCAGATGGAAACCACGGGGTATGAGAACAGGGCTTACGAGAATATCTATGAGATTGTTGCTGTATATAAGGAACAGATAATTCTAAAGCAGGAGTTCACCCTCTACAACGAGGCTGCGAGTCGCGCGATTACTATTGAGTCTGACTTGGGGACAAGGTTTAGCTTCGATAGAGGCAAGCCTACTCTCACCTGCCTTATTGATGGCAACAATGGCGTCTCCGCAGACTTTGATTCTCGCTACCCCAACTCTTACTTTACCTTCTCTTGGAGTAAGATAGATGAGGTTGGCGGCACCACTCCATTGAACACAACGTATGATGAGCTGCAAAAGCAATATGATGATGCCGTTGCAAGCGGGTCGTTTGATTACTCTACTCTTGCGGCTATCAAGAATAGCATGATAGCGATGCAGGGTGTGGAGTTTGATAAGAACGTTCTTAAGTATCCTGTTAGTCAGATTGCGGCCAACGCGACTTTCTCTTGCTCTGTTTTTTTAAAAGAGACGGAAGATGGAGAGAGTCTCTTTATTGGCAGCGCAAAGATTAATCTTCAAAACGAGAGTGTCGCGTCTCCTACTGATTACTATATTCTAATAGAGAACGGCGACCAGGTGTTTCAGTACTCCGAGTCTGGAGTATCGCCCGCAAGTGAACGTTACCAAGACCCGCAAGATATCTTACCGCTTGAGTGTCACTTCTTTGACCCTGCGGGGCTAGAGGTGAATTCTGACACCTATTCTGTTAAGTGGAAAGTGCCTCTTAGCGGCACGATGATAGTCACGCCGTCTAAGGGGATGATAGTTAATCCTGCCACAAGTCTTGAGGAATGGTACACGCAAGCTGTCTTTCCGCTTGATATCGATGCAAATTATGATTATCAGGCAACGACAAACCAAGTCACCTGCATCGTCACGTATAACGGAACGGAATATCAGAAGGACTCAGACCTGTTCTTTACCAAGGTTGGCGAAAATGGTACGAACGGCACCGATGTTGTGTGTAAGATTTCGCCCAAGAAGGCTCCTGCAAAAGGATTGTTCGCGCTCAAGACAGTTGGCGGCAAAGACCCACAGTGGAACACTGGGGAAGGAATTGGTGTAGCGCCTCTGTCGTTTAGCGTTTACAACCAAGCGAAGTTGATTGAGACGCCTTCTGTCTCTTGGACAATCTCTGGTGGCTCTGCTTCTCAAAGCAGGTATTTCTCGATAGATAGAAGCCTTGGCACGATAGACTGGGCGGATAGCGGTCAAGGGCATAGGAATCAAATCATCAGAGGCTCTATCTCTCTTGAGGGTCAGACGTATTATGCCTTCTATCCAATTCCGCAGATAGACTACAGCGAGGGCACGTCTTACGAGGTTGTCATTGACAAGATATGGACGCTAAAAAACATTACCTATAACGCGGATGGCCGCAATCCGCTCTATGATAAGAACCAAGGACTGTTTTTCTCGCTTAGCGACAAAACTGAGAACAAGTATGTTGTCTTTGACGTTGTGGGCGGCGCTGACGACAGTCAAGATGCGGCGGCGATAAGCCTGTCTTTCGAGAAGAACTCTTCTAATACATACAAGAGTGTCGAGGGCGGGACTGTCAATGAAGACGGTCTATACTATGTTTACATAACGCCCGATGACGTGTATGATGGCGCTTGGTGCAACAACATCGTCAGAGCTAGAATCTATGGCTCCAAGAACGAGACTGACAAGAATCCTGAAGCAACGATATATATGCCAATCTATATGTCTCTTAACACGTTTGGGCTATCCTCTCTGAATGCGTGGGACGGTAACCATGTCGAGATTAATGAGGATGAGAACTATATCCTCGCGCCGCAAATCGGCGCTGGTGTCAAGGACAAGAACAACCGATTCACCGGTGTTGTCATGGGAACTGCACAGACATATGACCAATCAGACCCATCAATCGGTCTGTTGGGATATAGTGCGGGTAAGCAGTCAATCTTTCTGGATGCCGAGACGGGCAATGCTATGTTTGGTCTTCCAGAAAATCAAGCGAGTGCGAACAACAAGTACACAGAAGGTAGAATTGAACTTGTTCCTGGCGGCAACTCCAAGATAGGCATGTGGACCGTTGGCTCTCGCGCAATCTATAACATGACTAAGCCACCCGTACCAAAAACAGATTCTTCTGGCAATCCTGAAGAGGATAAAGAGGGGGATATTGAGTTTACAGATGATTACATTGGAGTTGAGCCTGATGCTCCATACACTGATTACCCCGTGCCTGACGCTCAGATTTCCGTGCCGCCTGAAGCGCAAGGAATCATTCTAAACGCCAATCCTGCCTATATGTCGGTAAAGGGCATGCCGCTGACGGACAAGAATTCGAATATCGAGTGGACTGGTGCAAATACTAACCTTGTTCAGGGGGACAGTATTGAAGTAGAGCTTGACCCAAGAAAGAGTTCTGTATTCTCTATCTATCGCCATACGACACGGACGAAAGAAAACGATGATGGCACTGAAACTACAGAATGGTATAGATACCCGATGGTCGGTATTAATGCAAATGGTCAGTTCTATACTAACGCCATTAAAGATGGCGAGTCTTCGATGGGCATTGGCCGCATAGGAGCGTTCGGAACCACGGCAGCCGCAAACAAGTGGATTGGCGCTCAATTTGCGTATAAGGGAACGAACATCTTCAAGTTCTTCATCCCAAACGACGGCTCTCAAAATGCGGCCACTCGTCCTGTGTATATTACAGCTGGTTCTACCACGTCCACTGAATACCCAAGAGACGTTGGAATATATGGCAAGACGATTTCGCTGTACTCTAACTCGACGAATAGTACTGATGAGACTTCTCCGCACTGGTTGAAGATTTCCAACGATATTGCTTCTCTTGGGCATACGAATAACTACATTCAGATACCCAGTGCCGCAGGTAGTGAAGACAATAATTTTGAGATTAGTACTCAAGCTAACGCTAAGATTAGTTTTACTGGTAAAAAAACGACTATTTCCAACGCTAAGGACATGGTATTTTCGACCAAGACTTTCACGGGGACTGTGGACAGTGGTAGCTTTCAAGACAAGGCTATCACATTGGACGTGGTTGGCGATGTTTCTGTAAATGGTTTTAGAAATCTTACGATAGCTAATAGTGATGATGATAACACCGATAAGAATCTTTCAATTACCATTGACACGGCGGCAAAGACTACTGCGGGTGGAGTAGAAACTACGACTCCGCAAATCAAACTTGGCGGCAAAAACACGGTGCTTGAATTGAATAATAGTTCCACCAATCTTTGGTCCACGCAAAACAATGATATTAAGATTGATAGTACAAACGGCGGAATCATCATTCAGACCAACAAGGATGGAAATGGTATTAAGCTTGACGCTCGTTGGGGCGGAGATAATGTGGGGCACCCATATTTACATCTTACACCGCAGTCGGATGGTACGGGAGACTTCTATCTTTCTTCGGGGCACGGCTCTGTGAAGTCTCTTGGGAACTTGGGAAATAACAGACAGGGGGTACAGATAACACCCGGTTTCTCTACTGGGTGGGCATATTTCACAGGCACGCCAGATCAGAATTCTACTATATCAATTCAAGCTGAAAGAGATATTTATAGTGCCAACGGATGGATGTATGGTGGAAATTTTGTGTTTAATGCTGACCACTCTTGGAACTCACATAATGTTACTTACAATAGTAGGAGTATAGAGCAACATTTAGCTTGGCTGTACAGTCTTGTGAATGACGCCTACTACCGAGCTGATGCGGCATATGACCGAGCTGGTGCGGCGTATAATAGAGCTGATGCGGCGTATAATAGAGCACAAAACTACTTCGATAGTCATATTGGTTCCTACGCAACACGTAGTTGGGTCGATGGCAATTATGTCAGCGGCCGCGCTTCAGACTTTGTTACAAGAAGTTCGTTCACAGGGCATAGGCATCAGTTTGCATATAATGTCGGTACTATTAATAGCACGACCGTAGTTACTGCCATTGCTTCTACTGGACTTTCTCATTCCGCGATAACACAAACGCCATAAAAGATTATAAAAGAGGAGACAAAAGGATATGACACAAGAGCAATACAGACTTGAACTTCAGAATACAGTTAAGGCGTATTTGGAGAATATTCGAGTTCAGAACAGCGTAAGCGCGGCGGCGATGGAGGATGCCATTAATAAGTATCTTGTCTTGCTAAAGGATATGGTACTTGCCGAATTCATCGCTGCCGCTTCTCAGCCGGCTAAGGCGGAGGAGAGCCAAGAGAAGGAGGAAGAGGAGAGTGGCGACAAGTAGTACGATGTCACTCGTCCGCAAAGTTGCAGAGAAGCAACAGGACGGCACCCTTGGGGCGGACAGCACCATCGGTGCCGTCTTCACGGACGTTGTTGACGGAGAGAGAACTGGTGCGACAGGCTACAGTCTTGACCAGTTCATTGATTCTTATCTTGCCTTTATGGCAGCAAACCCGTTCACCTATGTCGGGAACGAGGAACCGACGAACCATCATATCGCCCTTTGGGTCGATACTGGTACGGCACAGAATAGTTTCTAATCAATAGAGGGGAGTGTGTTAAGTGAGTGTTACATTAGCTAGCGCATTATATCCGCCAATGTTCTCAAGCACGTTTGCTTCTGCGTTTGTGGATACGTCTAGTCCAAGAATCTATTTCTCGATTTCTCCCTTCAACACCGCTTCTGACATTCATCGTGTCCATATCTCCCTCGTAAATCAGACAACCAACGAGAATGCCCTGACAGATGCGACGGGCATTCTCTTGTCTGAGGGGCTGCAATATGACACAGAGGCGGGCATGTACTATGTCACAGTTCCCGCAGACCACGTGAAGAGCGGCAGCAGCAGCACTGGATGGACTCACAATCAGTTCTACAAACTCCAACTTCGTTTCGATAGTTATGATGGTGATGGAGTCCTGAACAATAGCGACTACTTTCTGTCTCACTTGGCGTACTTTTCCGAGTGGTCGGAGATTCATCTTTTGCGGCCAATATTGAAGCCGCAGGTGCTACTGAGGACGTTTGACACAACTGATGGGTCTACCACGCCATCGTTTAACCTTGGAATAATTCCCATCAGCGGGAAGCTTTATTTCGGCGATGATAATTACTCGGATGAGACAGAGACTTTGCAATCCTATTACTTTGAGGTCTTGACTCGCTCAGACAACAAGGTAGTTATGACAAGCGACACCACCTACACAGGTGGGAACATTGACCCCAACGTTATATCATATAATCTGGACGTGACCAGTCTTGGCACAAGTGTCTCGACCGAGTTCGTGCTTGTCCTTCACATCATGACCTCCAACAACTATCAGCAGACGTACAAGTATGACTTCAACATAGCTGATTATGTCACGGATGATACCTGGAGTCCGTCCATTGACGTCTCTCTCGACAAAGAGAACGGCATCGCCACAGTGAAGGTTCAAAACGTCAACACTGTGTTCGGCACGGTGTATGTGCGGCGTTCCTCAAGTGTGTCTGACTTCAAGGAGTGGGAGAGTGTCTACGAGGAAGTTGTTGCGGGCAAGGTGTCGATAGAGGTGTCCGACAACACTGTTGGCAGTGGAATATGGTATCGCTATTCTGTGCAGCTAAAGAACACGGCGGGAGCGATGTCGCCTATTAAAAAGACGGAGATAATTTATCCAGACTTCTATACTGCTATCCTCTCAAGGGGCGACAGGCAGATGGGAATTCTGTACAACTATCAGATTTCTAGCTATAAGCCTGTCGTCAACAGGCAAAAGATAGACACTCTTGGCGGCAAATATCCGAGGTTCGCGGAAAATGCGGCAATGAATTATACGCAGTTCTCAATCTCCGGTCTTATCTCTGCCCAAGAGGATGAGAACGAGTTATTCTTGAATCAAGAGCAGTATTACGGTGACATGTATCAGAACAAGACTATTTATGACGATAATAACAACATCAACGAAGACCGTGACTATCTATGGGAAAGGGCATTCAGAAAAGAGCTTGTCTCTTGGCTAAATGATGGCGAGCCGAAACTGTATCGTTCCAAGACAGAAGGGTTGATGGTTGTCATGCTCACCGATATCAGCCTGACGCCGAACAAAACCCTCAGCCGCAGATTGTATGACTTTTCTGCGACAGTGTATGAGATTGAAGATGGCAATTCCCTAGCTAAACTCGACTCTCTTGGTATATATGATGTGCATTATGCCGATGAGAAGGACGCGTCAACAGGCGGCGGAGACGAGCCTGTGATACCCGAGTATGTTGAGGTCAAGACGATTGGGCAGCTGTACTCTGAGAAGGTCAGTGACATGGTGAGTGGTCGCACAGACGTTGTTGCCCATGCCATCATGTCAAGGCTCCAGTCTAAGTATGGCGGAGTTCAGTCTGATAAAAATCCATCTAATGGTTACTTAAAGAATGTGAAGATTTGGTTTGAGTCAAAGCCGCACATGTTCATTCAAAGCCAATCTGGATTGCAGCTTGTGACAGACGTATCTCAGTATTCGGAGGAAGACCGCAAGAGAATTCAGCTTGGATACTCTTTTGAGATAAACAATCAAGGAACCGCACCGACAGACTCTTTGGTGTTTTTCGTCGGTCAAAGTGGCTATTATCAGATTCCGTCTTCCATTGATGTCACATCTTTGTTCTTCCCGCAGACAGATGATGTTGTGACGGTAGAGTATCTGCTCGATTACAGGGAGAAGAATTCGAAGGACAGCACTGTGGCCAGTACGTCCATCCAAAAGACGCTGGTCGGGCAAGAGCAAGGCGTGTTTCAGCCGTATTCTTATCTTGGCGAGAGCATTCGCCGCAAATACTCCTTTGTGTCTACTGGAAATTACTACCAACAGATGCAATGGTGGAAGGGTATCTGTCTTGACGTAGACCCCTATGCTATGGTAAACATCGAGTATTATGGAGACACAAAGTACAATACCTATGAGGTTGGCGACACTGGCGTGCTGCACCTGCTTAGGGACACGCCTGTTCAGGACATGTGCTTTGTCGGCAAGAGGATGAAGGTGGTTGATATTAGCCGCCAGGATTTCCTCCAAAGTTGGGAGTGTGTGATTTGCCCCACTGCTTACGCAGAACCTAGTGGGGTAGAGCAAATCAAAGACCCCAAGTACAACACCATATACAGCGTTAACGGTAAGTTGTATATTTACTATATTAACGGGCAGTGGTATGATGTAGAGGAAATGACAGACGTTGAGAACACCATGCTCGCGGCTGTCCCTGTCGAGGGCATTGTCTCGTACTATGGCAGCGTCATAAGAAACAGCTACAACTAGAAGGAGGTGGGTGATGAGAAAAACTTATCCGTATTTACAGGATTCATATGTGGAGACGGAAGAAGGTGGAGTTACCCGCCGAGAGTTTTTATCGAAGTTGGACGCTTTTGTCAATCAGCGTCGCTATGCCAAAATCACTCTCCTCAATTGGGCAGAGGAACCGTTGAAGGAGATTCAGGGCGAGATTGTCTCTGGTTCTCTTTCCAAGGACGGTTCCTCTGCCGTCCGAGTGAGCGGCAGCCTGACCACCTCGGTTGATGCTGGAACGTACAATGTCGAGGACGCGAACATGGACTTCGCAGTCAATAAGAAGATATTTATCGAAGTCGGAATAAAGAACGACACGGACCAGTACAAGGAATATCCTATTCTGTGGTTTCCGCAAGGCGTATTTTTCATCAAGTCCTTTTCCTGCAACTCTTCTACTTCTTCTGCCTTGAACATATCCTTGTCTATCAACGACAAGATGTCTATGCTTAATGGCGATGTGGGCGGCACGTTTCCGTCAACGACAATTCTTGATGAGCAAGACACCCAGTCCGAGACAGGCGAGTACGTAACGGAAAAGGTGCTCGTCTATAATATCATCCAAGAAGTGGTGCATCACTGGGGTGGTGAGGAGTTAAGCAATATTGTTATTGAGGACGTTCCCACAAGAATCAAGAGAATAATGAGATGGGGCGGAGACACACCGCTGTATCTCGTTTCCAATGGTGGTCAGGCCGAGGCGGGCACACTCTCATATAACCCCACAACAGTCAAGCCAACTTCTGGTTCTTACATCCAGATAAACAATGGCGATGATGCTGGATATGTCTATGATGATTTCGTGTATGACACAGAGCTTACAATAAATGCTGGGCAGACAGTTGCCAACGCGCTTGATACAATCAAGCAGTATCTTGGCAACTATGAGTATTACTATGATTGCTTTGGCGTGTTCCATTTCAGGGAAATCAGGAATTACCTCAACACCACCCAAGGTAAGATTCTTGTTGACGACATGAAGGCCAACGATTATCTGGTTGACAGAGCCATTCCAAAAGAGGAGTATACCTTCTCTGACACGAGCAATATTATTAGCATGAATGTGAATCCGCAATATGACGGAGTGAAGAACGACTACATTGTTCACGGAAAGAGGAAAGGTACAAGCAGCAATGTTGCCTATGATGTATTCTATCATTTGGCGATAGACTCTAAGCCAACGACAGGGAACTCTTACACCAACTTTCTTATCTATCGTGAGCTTGATACGGATTTGCGGTGCGGCATATTTCCAGTGGTGGTGCAGGAACTTCCAGAATACGGTGAGTTCAACAGCGTCTATAAGCTTGGCGATAAGGCTTATGTGTGGGACGACGACAATTCTTGGAAGGAAGTCAAAGTTGAGGCGTATTATGACGTGGCTTCGCCTTACATTACAAAAGACTGGCGCACAGAGCTTTACATCCATGGACTTCTCGCCTTGGCAAACAACAGCATCGACAGAGGATATTACTTTGAGGAACTTAGGGCATTTTGGCCGCAAATCTATGACCTCAAAGAGCAAAGATTTTGGGGCGAGGAGGAAGACCCGAGCCTACGGGCAAGGGTTTTGACTGATGGCAACTACTATCTCGACTTCATTGACTCATCTGGCCCTCTTGGAAAATATAGCGTGTCGAACATTGGCCGCAGAACAGATGTCGTGACCAATGATGATGTGAACTGCCTATTTGAGCCTGATGTTCCAAATATCGTGTTCTTGAATCTTGACTTGCAAGACTCTGACCCTGAGAAGCTGCAAAAGCTAAGAAGCGAGTGTATGGACGCAGGGCAGCCATATGCGCAGACGCGAGGCGAGGAGTTCAAGGCATTCTCTACAGGCGGGTATCACAACGGCGCGTATGATTACATTTGCGCAGAATTGTACAAGCACACGACATACCAAACCACAATTTCTATGACCGCTGTCCCGAACTATTGGCTAGAGCCAAATACGAGAATAAGAATTGCGGACAAGGTAACGGGCACGTTTGGTAGCTATATGGTGCAGAATATCAGCTTGCCTTTAGACGTGGGTAGCGTAATGTCTGTGACCGCTAACGAATGCACGATTCAAAGATAGTGCTTAACCTAAACGGGCAAGGAATAGTAAAACCTTGCCCGTTTTTTTTAGTATATATAGACTATGTTTCTTTTGGATTTTCAGAGATAAAAGGAGGTATGGATGCCGAATACAAGTATTGGGCAGTATCGCTTCAAGGGAGCTGGCACTTGCGTGACAAGCGTCGCCTCCTCCAAAAGCTACAAGCCGATATCTATGACGGGCGATACTACCAGCGCGGATAACACCTCTTTCCAGGACGTGCGGATCAACACGACAAGTCCTTTGGCAAGAGACGAGGACTATTATCTCCGCGTGAAAATCCCGCAAGATATGAACTATAATTTGACATTTAACATCAAGCTCACAAAACAGGAGCAGCAGGGTGGTTCCGAGGAATTCCAATTCCTCAAGCAAATCACTATCCCGCGCGGCGGCGGCTCTGCGAATGCCTACACGGTCGTTCTGTACGAGACAGCGAGCGGTGTTGTTAAGTCTGCGATTCCTAAGACTTATCAGGCAGGCGTTCAAAATGTCAAGGATGATATCTATTATGACGCGGCCACCAAAAAATATTATCTTGGAAACGGTAATACCACCTACACGCAGACAGAGAAGTACAACGATATTGTTCTCACTGCCTCTTGGGTGCATGAGGCCGGGCAGTACTTCGGCTACGCGGAAATGGTCTTCAGACCTGTCGAGGACAATTTCTCTGAGATTACCATTGAAATGGTGCGCACAGCAGAAGACTACAATATCCAGGGGGTAAGTGATAGCGGTTCCACAATATATGGACGCTATGTGCCGCTTGACGACTTTGATTACACCTTGTATTCCCTGTCTAATCTTGTGACGGAAATGCGGCCAAACAATTCTTTGGATAGAGTTGGTGTCTGGTCGCACCCAGGTCTTCTTATGGCCGTCAACGGTGAGGAAATCCGCGTTGGCAAGAGTGGACTTTGGGAAGTCGATGGCATCCTCCCAATCAAGTCTTTGGGCATCGTGGCTGTTGACTATAAAGATAATTTCAGTATTGATTATTCTTATTCGGAATAGGCGGAGGTGAAAAGTTTTGGCAGATAGTTTTTACGGAGGCCACAATGGCGTTAGCTTCGTCTTGTCTGGACGCTTTGATTCTATCAAGGACATGGTTCAGGCGTTTAAGCGCGGAGACGAATTTACTGACGTCTGGTATAATGAGTATTGCATAATTGATACGCCGAACAAGAACTCTGTAGACAATGGCAAGATTTATCAGCGCGGACTTGACTATACCAACGACATGGGTGGCGCAAATTACAAAGGTAACATCGTAGGCCCTATGTCTGGTACGCCCTTCATGCAGATGAATACCATTCAAGAGGTGAAGAATCAGTCAACAAAGGCGATTCCTGACGATTGGGAGAGAGTCTATCCCACGGGATATTCGACTGACGCGCAAGGTCACGTTACGGGCTACAAGACCACGCTAGACGATGGCGAGGCTGGCAAGCCAATTGTGACGTTCCCCTTCAGCAAGGCTCACGACACCTCTCTTGTGCCTGGCAAGGATGAGAATGGCAATTATACTGATGAAATTTCTTGGACTTGGTGCAATATCAGAACCCCAGACGGCAACAAATCCTCATGGTATTATGTCGGTTTTACTATCCCATATCCTGTGTTTGAGTATGACACGCACGTGGTGTCGCAGTACAATGCCAGCGGCAATTATCAGGCAGACACGACCTCTGTCGAGCGCACTGATGATAAGTCACACCCCTTCTTTTCCTCTTGGGATTTTGGCATTCCTAAAGGCATCAAGGGCGACGCCATCCGCAACTTGCGCGTAATAACGCCGACTTCCAGCGATGTTATCTATGCGGCAAGTGCGATTAGCGTTGACGGCACTTCTGGTAAGGTGACACTTGGGGCTGCTGGGTACGACGGACAGGCGGATGATATCAAGGCTGGCCGTCAGATTCTTGTGTTTGACATGTATTACTACGATAATCAGATTAATCCCAAGCCCGCCATGGTGTATGTCGGTGACTTCAACAAGATTGATGAGATTACCCTTGCAGATGATGGTACTCTGACTGTTGACTTCTCCCACAACGACAATACAGTCTTTAGCCGCAAGATTCGCTGGATTACATCCACAACGCTTTCTCCTGACACAGGCGTGTTCACTGTCAACTACAACAATGGCACACCTGCATTCGTGACTACGCTTGATTGGATTAAGTCCATCTCTCTTGATGATGATGGCACCATTCACTACTATCATACCAAGAACAACGTAGACGAAGAGCACAACAACGTGATTAAGTGGGTCACAAGCGTTGACCTAAACACGTCAACGGGCGCGTTTGTCATGAACTTCAACTACGGAGACCCTCTCAAGCGTCAGCTCGATTGGGTTGATGATGTCTACATTGACGAGGAGACGGGGGAGATAACCGTACACCACGTCAACTCCTCTGTTGGGAAAGACGGAAATGTTGTTCTTCCCGCTAAACTGAAGCTTATCACGAGTGCAGACGTCACGACTGACGGCGTTATCACAATGCACACGAATACGAATACAGACATTACGTTAAAGCAGCAGGGGTCTGACAATGACTTTCACGTGAAGACTGTAGAGAAGATTCTTCTTAATACAGGCATTCTTAGCGACAAGCGCTTACAAGTGAAGTATAACACCGAACGCGATAATATCTTTATCGGCGACCCAATCAATTACGTCCAGGACATGGTTGTGCGGCAAAGCGACTTCCACCTCTTGGTGCTGTTCAATGACCCGACACATCGCGCCACAGCAGCAGACCTTGACAAGAATGGTAAGGACAAGAACGGTGTCCAGTGGGTCGCTAATGTTGTTGGCTCAGATGGTGTCGAGACGTCAACATCTGTCTACTGGAGAGATTACGGCACCATCAAAGACCAGAATGGCGTGCTTGTTGGCTTCAACCTAACTCAATCTGATATTGGGGAAGGGGAAGACATCCTCTCTTATCTGAACACAACGTATCCGAATGGCTTGACGGGTGGTGCAACCAGTCAAAAAATTGTGACTTTTGCCCCAACAGAAAGCGAGTCAAAGGAATTTTATGCGTTTGACTATAATAAGTATGCGTGGTATTATCTTGGTACAATCTCTGACACGGGCAGCAGAGACGTCATGCTTCGCAAACAAGGGGAGTTGTCTGACACGGATTTGAGAAACCTTAACACCAAGGGTCTTTTGTTTAAGATTGTCCCGACTTCCGGTCTTAAGACTGACGCGATTCCTGCTTTTTGGTCTAAGAACTACACAGCTTGGAAGTAGGTGCAGCCTTATGAAGCTGATTCAGTATACGGGGCCTTTTACAGCTGGGCAGACGATAACAATTCCAGCGCAGATAGATTATACTTATGTTCATATAGGCTTCCAGATTCCAAAAAGGCAGCCTGTGAAGCTGACAGATGGCACGGCTCTCCCCGTTGACTTCACCCTTAACGACAAAAAATACAGGGTGAACGATACGGGCATACTTGAGTTTGATGAGACTTCCGAGTCTTCCATCAACATCAAGATAGAAAGAGATTTGCCATGGGAAAGCACGATTGACATTGCCTATAATGTCGCAAGCCAATAAAAAGAGAGGGGAGATAGAAGGAAATGCCAAATGGCGAAGATAAGAAGCTAAACTTCACTTTTAAGATTTGGGACAGTGAGGCAAATGCCTACCGTCCAGTTTATATCGCCCCTGATGGCACAGACAAAGTTCAGGGTGATGTCAAGCTTTCTGACGCGACAGACGGTACGCTTGATGCGGCCAACGGCATGACTGCCGCAACCCCAAAAGCGGTCAAGGCAGTTCAAGACAATGCCAACAACAAGCTTGACAAGACGGCCTCGGCAGACCAGACGGTGGCCTCCAACGTCACGTTCACGAACGCACTCACAGTCAATAAGGGCATCACCGTGCCAAGTGGTCAGTTCTTCACGGGAGACGTCAAGGGCAATGCCACAACCGCCACGACGTTACAAAGCTCAAGGCAGATTTCTGTCAAGATAGGGTCTGCCGCAGCTGGCAGCGCCAACTTCAACGGTGGTGCCAACGCGTCAATTACGATTCCGCAGGTTGATGCATCTGTTGTGACCACTGGTACTTTGCCACTATCCGTTCTGCCGCAAGGAGCGCTTGAAAGGCTTGTCAAGGTGGCCGATTCGAAGGCACGTCTGGCGCTGACAGACTCACAGGTCCAGCTTGGTGACAGTGTCTTGCAGATAGACACAAACACGATGTATGTCGTGGTTGACGAGTCAAAACTGTCTTCTGAAGACGGCTACCAGGAGTACGCGGCTGGAACTGCCGTGCTGGCGGAGACAGCCGAGAAGGTGCAGCATGGTCTTACCGTACAGAAGAACGGCAAGACTTTGTTCGTGTTCAACGGTACGGCTGACGGTACTGTCAACATCGCGTCTGACTTTACGGACTTGACAGGTCAGATTGCGGCGGGGCAGATTCCAGATGGCATCATTACCAGCGACAAACTAGGCGTAAATTACGCGGGGAGCGCCACCAAAGGTGGCGCGGCCACAAGTGCTCTCAAACTTGATGCGGCACGCAACCTCACATTCACAGGGGTTGTCGAGGGAACCGCAAGCTTTGATGGTACGAAGGACGTCTCAATCGCCACGGCTATTGGGGATGGTCATATCACTGGCGCGATGATTGCCGACAACGCGATTACGACTGACAAGCTGTCAGATAACTCTGTCACAAGCGCCAAGATAGCGGATGGCGCCATTGTCAACGGCGATATCGCCGACACGACAATTACAGGGACGAAGCTTGTAAACTCGACGGTCACAGGCGGCAAGATTGCCGCAAACACAATCACTGCGACAAATATCGCCAACAGCACCATCACGAACGCCAAGATGGCAGAGAACAGCATCGGTTCTAAGAATATTATTGATGGCTCTGTCACTGGTGCCGACATTGCGGCTGATACCGTCACACTCAACAACCTTGCCGCAGACGTCGGGACGGTTGCCATACAAGAAACCGAGCCGACTGATTCAAATGTGCTGATTTGGGTACAAATATAGAGTGATAGACAACTATCTATCCCTATTGGGTAGTTGAATATATTTTGGCTAAAGTATATTTTTTAGAGAGAAAAGGAGGATGCGGATGAAGCAGTTTACAAGAAACAAGAGTCACCCCGTCAAGGGGGGGGGCAATCTAGCCTAGTCGTATCAAAACTAGATGAACCTATCCCCTCAAATCCAAGAGGGGTGATATTTTGGCTTATGTAAACTTTCTTGAGGTGGTGTACCCTGTCGGGTCTTGCTACTTCAGCGTTCAGTCAACCAGCCCAGCGGCAATCGTAGGTGGCACTTGGACGCAGCTCACAGGCGGCGTGCTTGGCCTTGCGGGGTCAACAGGAGTTGCTGATGCGGGTAAAGAGGGTGGCTCAAGGAAGATTTCCGTGGAACAGATGCCATCACATAACCACATAACAGATGGAAGAGCTTATCCAGAAACGGGAAGCCAAGGCCCTGAGCAGAAATGGGAATATATCATTCACCTACGAGCGGCTGGTGATACATCTGATGGACGGTATACGAAAACCTCTAATAATTCTCCTAGTCCGCAAGACCTTTGCCGTTTCATCTCGCCAGAAGATATGACTACAGGGGGGGGGCAGGACTACATTCCTGCTCACTCCTCTGTCTACTGTTGGGAGCGCATCTCTTAGCCTCGTTGGCGGTGATGTAGATGGCGTTTACTAACTTGTTGGATGTCGTCTATCCTGTCGGTAGCATCTATATTTCTGCCACAACGACATCGCCAGCAGAGACGGTTGGTGGCACGTGGACTCAAGTGACAGATAGATATCTTAAGGCCGCAAGCACACCGTCTTCCATTGGCGGCAGCGATACTTTCAGTTATTCCTATGGTCTAGACTATCTTTCTTATTATGCTTCTATTGGGATGTTCAACGATAGCAAAGATTATGAACGCTTTTTTGGATTTTGGGATGAGACAAAAGGTAGCTTTGAGGTAGGCACTTGGAATAGATTGAACAAAGGCATTCCTTATAGGAACAATAGCGTCGCAGATGGGATGAACATCAACCTTGGTACGGAGCATTTTGGCGGTCATATCACGATTACGAAGCCTTTATCTCCTTCCTACTACACTGTCTGCTGTTGGGTAAGAATAAGCTAAATATCAAATAGGTTTATCTAATATCAGAAAGGTAATTATAAAATGATATTAGATAATACTCAGAATCACATCGTTCTGGGGGGGGGCACGGTCTAACTTTCTCCGATAGACTAAGCCTCGGCAGAGAGGTGATGCTCTTTGCTTAATATCCAGAACGTAAAGGTAAAAGTTGAACAAGGATTCGAAAAGATTTGCCCGTTCCCAGTCGGGTACGTCTACCAGAGCATGGAGGACACAAGCCCAGCCGAGGTGTTTGGCGGGACGTGGACAAAAGTCGATGATGGTAGGTATCTTAGAGCCGCAAGTGATTCTAAGACGGGTGGCAGTGATACCATTTCAGTAAGTCAAATGCCCAGTCATACGCATGCCTTCGGGTCTAACGTCGTTTACACGACTGATGAGAGCGGCACTAAGCCATGTTTACCTGGCTCTCAAGATATAAACCCTTGGTGGACGGCTTGGGCTAGCAATCGTTCTGTGTCTTTAACGGGGGGGGGGGCAACCGTTCTACCCCACGTATCAGAATGTGTACGCGTGGTATCGGGTGTCTTAGCAAGAGAGTTGGTGATGCCCTGTGGCATTCACTAACCTTCTTGAAATCGTCTATCCTGTGGGAACGATTTACTTCTCGTCTATCTCAACGTCTCCCGCTGAAATCATCGGAGGCACGTGGACTCAAATCACAGATGGAAGATTCTGGCGACCGACAGATTCTTACGGAGCCATTGGCGGACAAGATACGGTTACGCTTACCAAAGACAATATTCCTGGTGGTTTTTGGAATGCTTGGGGAGACATTGACTCCTATAACGATTATATCATCAGTGCTGTTAATGAAGGTAGTTTTTTTGGTTTTCAGCTTAGAAACAGAGAAAGCTCTACCACCCCATTTCAAACAGTTCCTATCTATCGCACCTGTTATTGTTGGGTTAGAATCTCCTAGTATCTTGGCGGTGGGGTAGTATGGCATTTGTTAATATTTTAGATGTCATTTATCCTGTTGGCGCAATGTATTTTTCGACCACTAGTACTAGCCCCGCAAGTATCGTCGGAGGCACTTGGACTGCCGTTGATTCTGCTGCCATCAGGGGCGCTAACGAGGTTGGGTACACAGGCAGCGATACTCACACGCTGACTATAGACGAGATGCCGAGCCACAAGCACGAGATTGATACTATCTCTTCAGGCGACGTGTGTTTTACTTCCCCCGGCAGCGTTGGCGGCTCGGGAAAAGCTGCTCCCACAGATTGGGGCGGCGGTCTTGTCGCTAGCTATACAGGCGGCTCTCAGCCGCACTCCATTGTTCAACGTTCTTTCAATTGTTATGTTTGGTATAGAATAGCTTAAGTCTATAGACTTTATCTAATATCCTTAGTTGAGAGGATATTATTCATATGCTTCAAGTGACTTATAATGGTCGCTTGGGGGGGGGGCATAACGCCTCGGTAGCCCTCAAGCGACCAACTTTAACAACGATTCTTTGGCGGGTGATACCTTATGGCATTCACTAACCTAGCCTTGGCTGTCTATCCTGTTGGCAGTCTCTATTTTTCATCTACCTCGACGAGTCCAGCCGAGTTGTTCGGCGGCACTTGGACGCAGCTCAATGATGGCAAGTTTTTGCGGCCAAGCGATAGTTTTGGAGAGACAGGCGGCAGCGACACTCACTCCCACACATTCAATTTAGCAGCGGCTTTAGATTCCAACCTGGCTAAGTTGACTTGGAAGTATTCTAGCTCAAAATTATGGTATCCAAACTGGGCAATGTCAATGTCCGCGGCTGGATATGACATAACCGATGAGCCGCATTACAGTTCTACGGATGTCTTTGGCGAGATACATAGTGCGAGTACGGTACCCACTTATAGAACCGTTTATTGTTGGTATAGAGTGGCTTAAGAGTTACCCATATGAGTAATCCTTTTGGAAAGGATTATGTCTTATGGCTTTTACAAATCTTTTGGAAGTGGTGTATCCTGTTGGCGCGGTATACTACTCCACAGTCAGCACCAGCCCTGCAAGTCTTGTGGGTGGTACATGGACTCAGATAAAAGGGGCCGTTCTTGCGGCCACAGGTGCGAATGACTTTGCGGACGTTGGCACCTACGGTGGCAGTCTTGCGATGTCTGTTGACCAGATGCCCAGTCACTATCACACCGCCACATCCAAACTTTGCGCCATAAGGGAGGATATGCCAGACTATCCTCTGCAATGGAGCGCCAGCAGTTTGAAAAATGATAATAGCTATCAGCAGAAGAGAACTGATTCTACGGGGGGGGCAAGAACTTTTTGCCCTACCACTTCGCTCTTTACGTTTGGTACAGAGTGTCTTAGCCTCTTTCAAGGAGGTGGCGTAGATGGCTTACGTTAATCTTCTAGAAGTCGTGTATCCTGTCGGCAGTATCTATATGACGACACTCGATACTTCCCCCGCTGAGACGATAGGAGGTACTTGGACGCAGCTTTCTGGGGTTGATATCGGCATACCCTTAGCAAAGACAATCTATAACGGCCAAGGTGGAGGCGACACGTTTAAAGCCTATCAAGTGGGGAATCTATTGATATACCACGGATTGGCTCCTTTTATGTCGATATCTCCTTGGGCGGAGACAGTAGTATTTGCGGATCATCGCTTCCCCACAAGTAAATATGGTTATTACGGCGGCTCAATGGCTAACCAAGAGACAGGGTACGAGGCTTGCGTCATCGTCAATGATAATAATGACATGACCTTTTTTAATAAAAATAGTGCTTCATTGGGCCAATATTATTATGGTGGTGGAACCTACCTCGTGGAAGATGATGAAGTATTGAGCAATGACCTCGGTGTCAAGATGTGGAAGCGTATTTCTTAATTTCAGAGAGGGAATCTTCGGATTCCCTCTTTTTTATTCGGGCAAATATAACTGAAACGTCTACTGAGTTTTTCATATACTATAGACTATGACCATAAACTGTTTAGAAGGGAGAAAGACATATTGGACGCTATCACCACCCTTCTAAACAGTTTGTCTACAGAGGGCGTCATTCTGACGTTCTTGCTGTTTGCTGTTTCTCTTAAGTTTCTGTGGGATTTGTTTGGATATATATATGATAAGTTAAAAGGCTTCTTCGACATTCAAAGTTCAAAGGAGCGACAGCACGAGGAGATAATAAACTCTTTGAACTCTTTGGCACAAAACTTTAAGGAGCAAAAGGAACAGAATGCTAACAGTCAAAAGAAAGTTGACAAGATAAGTCAGCAATTAGACGCACAACAGCAGCAGGAAAATGACCTAAAGGCCGCGATAGAGCGCCAGACAAACGAAATATCCGGCCTCAAAGGGCAGATATCGACGCTCACCGAGCGCACGCAGGATTCTACTCGCGCCTATCTTATAGACAAGCACCATCATTTTTGCTATCAAGTACATGGCATAGACGACATGTCGATGCAAGATATCGAGCGCCGTTTTATGTATTATAAAGTTGCGGGAGGAGACACTTTCATTGACGGGCTTGTTGATGAGATAAGGGCCTTGCCACGCCTCACCCCCGAGGGAATGTCGGAAAACAATAAAAAGAAGGAGGACTAGGTATGCCCGCAGAATTAAAGAATTTCGTGGTCAATCTCAAGTCCCTCTCTCAAGACATACAAGACCCCATGATACAGGGTGGCGGAGACGCTAATGGCCGTTCGCTCAGGGTGATATTCACCCAAGAGGCCGCAGACATGTTTACCTCTGACACCAAAGTCTATCTCTATTGGAACCACCAAAAGCTGAAGACCTATGGCGTCAACGTGTTCACGAGAGTCGATGATGGCGGGGATTGCAACTGTTGCGAACCCCCCACTTGGGAAATCAAGTGGCCTAAAGCGATGCTTCACGAGGGAGACGTCCTTTGCTGCATCAAGCTCGTCGATGATATATCTATCTCCCCTTCTAACAATTTCATCGTCCATGTGCTTTCTGACCCCAACGATGGCTCTACATTTGTCACGGGAGACGACTACACCATCTTTGACAGGGCCGTAATCGAGCTTAACTCTGCCACGCAAAAGGCTCAAGAGCAGCTTGAGCAACAGCAACAGGACTTTGAGGCCATGCGGCAGGAGTTCACGCAAGTAAAGGATAATGCCAACAGCGCACTCGCGAGAGCCAACGAGGCATATGACAAAGCCACAGAGGCACTTGACAAGGCCACTGCGGCAGACCTCTATATGATAGAATATTAAGGACAACGTCGTGACGACAGCATCGCGGCTGTTCTGTCAATGAAGACATGCGACAAAAGAGAAAGGAGTTCTCGTATATGGCAGCAGATAAGAAGATTCGGTTCTATCACGGTGCTAGCACTGACATCGATACAAAGATTAAAGACGGCACCATTAGCGAGTCGGACTTTATCGTTGGTTCTGACAACGACACTCTCTACTACGTAGATGAGACTAAGACGGCCAAGGCTCTTGGCAGTGCCAAGACGAAGGAGTCCATTACGGTCAACACAGGAGGTTCCGCTGTCGGAGGCATCAAGGACGGGCAGGTCATTGACGCCGGTACCAGCCTTGATGACTTTATCAAGAAGCTTCTGCTCAAGCAGGTTCCCGCAACGTATACCAAGCCGGGTGTCACCATCGCGGTGGCTAGCGGCAATCGTGCTGGTGACTACGAGGTTGGCACCAACATCTCTGCGACACTCAAGGCCATCTTCACGCAGAACGACGCTGGCGCTCTTACCTCCCTTGGCATCTTCAAGTCAGGGCAGTCGGACGCCATCATCTCCGGTGCAGAGTCTCCCGTGACATCCGAAGCTCAAGAGTTTGTCATTCCCGACGGTAATGTCATCTTCACAGCCACCGCTGCTTATGGCGAAGGTGCTATCAAGAAGGATAACCTTGGTAATGACTCTCCCAGTGGTCATATCGAGGCCGGTTCTGTGACAAGCAACCAGCTTTGGTTCAGCGGCAAGCGTAACCTCTTCTATGGCACAGGCGTTGGCTCCGTGCCCGAGCTGACCTCCGAGGTAGTTCGTGGGCTTGGCAAGAGCATTCTGAACCCAAAAAACGGTCAGACGTTTGATGTTTCCGTTGCTGTTGGGCAGCAGTACGTTATTATTGCCTATCCCAAGACACTGCGGAGTATGACTAAGTGCTTCTATGTTGAGCAGAATACCGACCTGGTAGCTAACTTCACCGAAAGCACTTTGTCAGTCCAAGGCGCTAACGGTGCAGCCGGTGCTGATTACCGCGTATACACCTATGGCATGTCTGTGCCAAGCGCGGCGACCATGACCCTTCAGGTGCAAATTTAGCCGTGGGCGCAAAAGGACAATTTTTACGGCAATATGTAGAGGGGCAAGAAGTTGGAAACAGTGGTGCTATTTTTTTGAGAGAAGCTGGATATTATGTACCACCCAAAAGGAGGTGCTAAGGCAAGATTGACTGAATGCGTTTGCGCCAATCAGGGGTGTACTAATACATTTATTGCTCAAGAAAATAGAATGCGGAATGGCCTACGAAGTGGATTGTGTGACGAATGTCGGAGATGTACTAAAAACAGACACATTATAGGACGCGCAATTAACGACGATTTATACGCCCCTGTTTTTTTAGGGTGGGTCAGACGTGGCGCTCGTAACATACATGGTATTGCTAAATACCATTGTACTAAATGTGACAAGCACGATTTCGTCTGCGATGTTAATGATTGCGAAAGTGTTCGTCGTTATTTTTGTCTTGACTGCTTAAACTATCAACGAACAAAAAAGCAATGGAGAAGAATTGGTATCTTCTTTGCTGTTTCAACTTGGATACGATTTTGTACGGGAAAAGATATTCTCCGACTGTCTTTCACCACATGGTCGTCCTCTCCGTTTCGACTTTTATTTACATCCTGAAAGAATTTGCATTGAATACGATGGGGAGCAACATTATGCTGCTAATGATTTTTTTGGAGGCATCGCGCAACTTCAACGAAATCAAACATATGACTATATCAAAGATGAGTGGTGCAGACAAAATCACATCTCTATGATTAGAATTCCCTACACCGTATATGCCAAAAAATTGCTAGGCGCCAATTATTTACGTAATAAAATTGCTATGGCACGGAAGGAGTATTAATGTGTCTACTATAGAAAGTAAGAACCTTGTCGTAGCGGTAAAATCATATTCAAGAGGTTCTAACTTACCGCTTGACGCATCTTCAACCTATGATTCCCTAGCTGATGCACAGACATACGCTCAAAGTCCAACGGCCTATGCTGGTCAGATAATCACCGTCAAGGAGGGCAACAACTACAATGCCTATATCCTTGACGGCGAGGCAGGCGCATATACCCTGACCAAGGTCGGTCTTGACGCATCAGCGGTCAAGAACTACGTGCAGGTTGTGACCGAGCTCCCCAAGACGGGTCAGGAGCAGGGCGTTGTCTACATCAACACCACCGACAAGAAGGGTAGCATCTGGAACGGCACCGCTTATGTTACGGTGTTCGAGCAGGTTGACAACCTTCAGTCCGCAATCGACACCATCAACACCAAGCTTGACGCCAAGGCCGACAAGGGCGACACCCTGGCTGCTTATGGCATCACGGACGCTTATACCAAGAGCGAGACTAACACGGCCATCGCAAATGCCGTCGCAAGTGCTGGCCACCTCAAGCGGCTTATTGTGGACAAGCTTCCTGATGCTGACTCCGCAGACGAAGACACCATCTATATGGTGCCCAACGGCGAGAGCGGCGACAACTCTTATGAGGAGTACATCGTCGTTCAGGGCAAGGAGACCCCCTCTGCCATCAAGATTCACACGCCCAAGGAGGGGGCAGCTGACGACGGCCACCTCAACATCAGTGGCGGCGAGGAGCCCAAGTCCAAGTTCGCTGACGGAGAGGTGTTCCGCGTAGGCGAGTTCACCAAGGACACCCGTGGCAACTATTCCATCATCTCTGCTGTTGGGGACAGCACCATCACCATCTCCGCGTCTCAGACGGTTGTCCCGGTTGTCCACCAACAGCTTGCGGGCACTGGTGCCGACAAGAACGGGTCGCTTCACTCCGCAGGCGGCGAAGAGCAGAAGAGCTATTTTGCCACGGGTGAGACGTTCAAGGTTGGTGAGTACACCCACGAGGCTTCCGACCGTGGCAACTACCAGCTTATCACGGCTGTCGGCGACACCACCATCACCATCGGAGCTTCTGTTGCTTCTGGTCCTCAGCTTATGGATGCGGGCGTCAAGAGGTTCGAGAAGATTGGTGACACCGCAGTTGACCTCACCGGATATGCCAAGACCTCTGACGTCACCAAGGCAGTCGATGATGCCAAGACCGCAGCTGCCACCGATGCTCAGGCCAAGGCTGACAAGGCCCTTACGGATGCGAAGGCTTATTCCGACGGGCTTGCCAAGAACTATGACGCAGCGGGGTCTGCCAATCAAGCACTGACTGACGCCAAGACGTATGCCGACACTCAGGATGCCACCACCCTCGACTCTGCCAAGTCCTATACGGACACGGCCCTCAAGCCCATCTCGGACAACCTCAACACCAAGGTAGACCAGACGGCCGTTGACAAGTCCCTGTCTGACCGCATCGGCGACATTGACGCAAGCACGACGGTCAAGGCGTACATCGACACCGCTGTTGGCTCTGGCGGTACCGCGTCTGCGGAGGCAATCGCGACTGCCAAGAAAGAGGCTATCGCCGCTTCAAACACCTACACCGACACGGCACTTACGATTACCGAGTTTTAGTAAGACGGGGGTGAAGGTATGGCTTCCGCGATACTAAAATGTTATAGCACGACGAAATCAAAGTTGTCAAGTTTGCAGGTCATAGACGGACAACTTACCTTCACTCGTGACACAAAGCAGATATATCTAGACATGGGCGGTCAGAGATTGGGGTATGACTGCATCAGCGTGTTCGCTTCGGACTCTGACAGGCTCGGTGTCCTTGCGCCCGTGGAGGGCTTCTACTACGTCGAGGAAACCGGGGTCATGTGGCGTTACCATGGCTCATGGAAACGCATCACGCCAGAGGCATCAGAGCAGGTCTTGATTTCTGACACCGAAGAGGGATTTCCAAAGACAGGAAACCCGAAGGTGCTATATGTCTGCGATACTGGAACGTACAGGTGGGACGAGCTGACAAAAACGTATATCGTCGTTGCCAATAAGACCGAATGGAGCACGCTTTCTTAGAAAGGATGATGCATAAATGGCTCTAGTTAAGTTTGTTACCGCATCCGCAGCTGATTATGCGGCGCTTTCCGCCAAGGATGAAGGTACGCTGTACTTTATTACCGACTCCCGTACCATCTACAAGGGGTCCACTCCTTACTCCGGCGGCATCTTCAAGGCCGTGACCGAGTTCCCGTCCAACGCCGAGGACTCGACCGCAAAGCCAGAGGTCAACACCATCTACGTGAACACCACGAATGGCGAGGCCCGCTTCTTCAATGGCACGGACTATGTGGTCATCGTCAAGCCCAGCCCCGGCAAGATTGCGGACACGCCGGACAACAACACCCTCGCCACCCAGAAGGCCGTTGCCGACTATGTGACCTCCAAGCTTGCCAACATTGACCTGTCCTCTGTGACCTCTCGTCTTGACACCATCGAGGGCACGGGCGACGGCTCCATCAAGAAGGCCGCCTCTGACGCTCAGGCCGCCGCAACGACCGCCGCTGCCACCTACACCGACTCCAAGGTGAAGGAGCTTTCCGACGGCCAGGTGACGACGAACAAGAACGACATTGCTGCACTCACGACCACCGTTGACGGTAAGGCCGACAAGGCAACCACCCTCTCCGGGTACGGAATCACTGACGCCTACACGAAGATCGAGACCGATTCCAAGATTGCGGCCGCTGTCGCCAATGCCCACCACCTCAAGCGTCAGATCGTCGATGCGCTTCCCGCTGTCGCGGATGCTGACGCTGACACAATCTATATGGTGCCCAATGGTGGCGCTTCTGGAAACGCCTATGACGAGTACATTCTCGTCTCGACCGCTTCGGCCCCGGTCTACAATGCCACAGAGAACGTTCCTTCCGCTGGTGGCAAGTTCGCTGCCTCCAAGGTCACGGTCCCCGAGGGCAAGACAATTGCCGTTGGTAACTTCATCAAGGACCCTCGTGGCGACTACAACAAGGTGACTGCCGTTGCCGACGAGGACGGCAACCTCACCGTTGCTGCCAAGGAAGAAAGCGCGCCCATCGTCTCCTCGCTTGAGAAGATCGGCTCCTCCGAGGTTGATCTCACCAACTATGCCACCAAGTCTTACGCCGACACTGCCGCCTCCAACGCGCAGAAGGCCGCTACCACCGCCGCCGCGACCGACGCGACCTCAAAGGCCGACAAGGCGCTAACGGATGCCAAGGCATATGCCGATGGCCTTGCCGCCAACTATGCGACGGCTGACCAGGGCGCCAAGGCTGACTCCGCGCTTCAGGCCGCCGACATCAAGACGGGTGCCGCTGGCGTTGGCACCATCTCTGTGAAGGGTACCGATGTTGCCGTCCATGGTCTCGGCGACATTGCAAGCCATGCTGCTTCCGAGTTCGCCACCGCTGCTCAGGGCAAGAAGGCCGATAGTGCCGTCCAGTCCATCGTCGAGTCTGCCACCAACGGCAACATCACCGTTGATGGTGCTGAGGTGGCCGTCCACGGTCTAGGCTCCGCTGCCTTCACCGAGTCCACGGCTTATGACAAGAGTGGCGCTGCCGCTGCTGCTCAGTCTGCCGCCGAGAAGCACGCCGACGATGCCGTTGCTACTCTCAAGAGTGATATCGAGGCTGCCCTCACCTGGGGTACGCTTTAATTGATTGAGGAGGGGAGAAGGGTGATTCCCCTCTCCCCTTTTCTTATTTACGCATTGATGGGTAATATTTGGGTATAATATCATCTATTAATGCGTAAACCAATAGAAGAAAGGAGTGCGGCGCATTGAGCAGAGTACACTTCATCAAAGCTGAAGAACCTACCATCCTCGCGCTACAGAACTCTAAAAAAGTGCTAGACGGCGCGTTGTATGTTGCGACGGACACAGGAAAGATGTGGCTTGGGACCTCGGCGTCAACGCTGTTGCAAATCAAGGACGACATTAACACAAACACGACCTATACACTGACAAAGAGCGGCTCGACCATTACTCTAACAGGGAGCGACGGCAGCAAGACCAGCGTGACAGATACTGACACCAATACTTGGACTGCGCTCAAGGGCGCTACGGCTGACGCGGCAGGTACGGCTGGTTATGCTCCCGCTCCAGCAAAGGGGCAGCAAGCGTCTTTTCTACGTGGCGATGGCACGTGGGCGACCCCCACGGCCACGGTCGCTGACGATTCTGTGACACTTGCTAAGCTTGGTGAGGATGTTGGAACGGTTGCGGTGCAAAGTGCCGAGCCAACAGACTCCAACGTCAAACTGTGGATTCAGATTTAGCCCCAAGAGAGGAGTGATAAGGATAAATGGCAAATACCGTTTCAATTTCTGCGAGTGTGTCTGGCAGCAGGTATATCACCGTTACAGGCACCTTCAACAACAATCACGGCTCTTGGAACAGTTCTGTCCCTTGCAGCACATCAGTTGATGGCGTTGGGTCTAACTCTCACACGCTCAATATCCAAAAGAACAGTCCATCTTGGTCTGACACGTATGACGTTGGTACGAGCTATAGCGCAAGGACGTACACCTGTCGTGTATATTGCTATCAGTGGGGTTCATTCCAAGGAAACACCGACGCAAGCACGACTGTGACAGTTCCTGCTGTCGCGCGTCCTGCATCGGTTCCTGGCTCACCCTCCAACGTCAAGGCCGTTTTCACTGCCCCGTCCGCGTCACGTGCGGGATGGATTACGGTGTCTTGGACAAATAACCAGCCGTCAAGCGGCGGCATCTCTGCAAACATCCTGCAAGTAAACAAGGATGATACAGGGTGGAAGGACGTCTCAACCTCCATCTCGGGAAGCAGCACCAGTTATCAGTATGGGGACGGCTCGAATTGGAAGAACGGAAAGTACAAGTTCAGGGTTGCGTCAAAGAATAGTGCTGGCACCTCCGCATACACAGAAAGTGCGGTTGTCTATTCCGGCATTACTGCCCCAGATTTGATTTTTGGCTGTTGGTATCCAAAAGCAGGAGCAACAGTAGCCGATATTACTAATGAAAAAATGAAAAATATTGTATCTATGTATAATGCTACGGCAACGTCTACTGCTGCTCACTGGTATGTCGGAAAAGTTACTTGGAAAGTTGGCTACGCCAAGAAGGATTGCGGCATTGCCGGTCAAGGAGGTACTGACGAAGACGGTGTTTTTTTACCTGTCGCAGGCGGGGCAAATAACGTAGAAACGGGGAGTACTACTTCAATATCATTATCGAAAGAAGATAATGACGGCGTATATCCGGGGCTGCTTGGTGCTCCAACTGGCGGTGACGACACAATGATATATTATGATAAAGATAATTTGGATAACAACACTATTTTTGTGCAGTGCTACGTTGAGACTCCTGATGGTCAAAACCGTATCTATAGCGATTGGACTCCACTCACTCGTACGCCACAAATTTGGATTAATTCTGATGCGGATATCAAGAACATATACTTATATTCTCCGTCAACCACTAAGATTGAAGGGTCAACCACAAGTGTGTCAACAAAGTCAGAAGTGCCAATAAAGAATGTATATTTTAAGACGGAGTAGGGTATATACTATAAGGTTGGCAATAAGTCAATAAGAGAAAAAAGGAGTTGATATGCGGATTCTAGATGAGAATGACAAGGAACTGACGCAGGACCAAGTTGACTTGTCTGTTGGCTATCTCGTCAACGAGCAGGTGTTCAAGGAACATCATGATGCGGTCGCCGAGATTGCCGAGCAGGGGCACTATTATCCCAAGGCGTTCTACTTCAATGATAATACCAAGTATGTCGTTGACGAGGATTGGGAAAACGATGCTCACGTAAAAAAGAATAGTGACGTCTTTTTCTCCTATGTGCCAGATGGGGGCGAGGAGAGAGAGCAGACGGGGTGCGACGTTGCTCACGTCATTGATGTGGAACACCAGGACGCCAAGGATGCCTATGATGAGATGGAAGACATTCAGCGTTACAAACTCTATACAGAAGAGGAACTTGCGGCCAAGAAGGCTGCTGAGGAAAAGCAGAAGAAGGAAGCTGAATTCCTTGACTCTGGTCCCGACCGTCTGACATCTGCCGAGTCTGACCTTAATGATATCACAATGACCATCGCCGATATGATTGGAGTATAACTTATGCTAAAGGGTGCCGCACTACGTATTGTCGAGCGTGCTATCGACCTTCGCGTGAAGGATGGCGAGGACGTTGAGACTGTCGTTCGCTATTACACCAAGCTCTCCGAGGAGCAGATGAACACGCTCATTAAGAAATACACGACTGAAGAGGCCGAAGACCTCGGTGTAGAGAAGGAGAAGTAATAAATGGATATTGTTTCTGAGCTTACAGGGATGCTCAACATCCCAATTCTCGTGCTTGGCCTTTTGATTGGCTACGTCATTAAGCACCTTGTCTCTGACGAGACTATTCAAAATAAATATATTCCTGTTATCAACATCGTTGTTGGTGCTGTCGTTGGCGTCATTCTTGCTGTCACCGCTGGCGGTGCTATTACTGCCGAGGGCATTCTTCTCGCCATCATCGGGGGCGCTGTTAGTTGCGTCTCTTCCAGTGGCGTATATGATGCCTTCTCCGCCTTCATTGAGAAGGGCGAGATTGCGCCCAAGAGCGATTCCGCAGAATAATTTTTTCTAACAACCAAAAATATACGGGGGCAGAGGCTATTGTGTCTCCGCCTCCGTTTTTTTTATGCAAGGAGGTTACAATGAGTTTTTTGGATAAGATTTTCAAGAAGAAGGAAGATACCCAAGAGAGCGCCGCAGCAGACGAGCACCTTGTCTCTGATTCTGCTGGACAAGAGGATTATGGTGATGTTGCGCCCGTCATGGATTTGAAGTATGAGGAGAGTGAGTAGATAACATGGCTAACACCGCAAGAGACGTTCTACGCATTGCCGCTGGCGAGGTGGGCTATTCTCGTTGGAATGACCCTCAGACTGGCACGAAGTATGGTCGATGGTACGCCCAGAAGACAGGCGATAGTTACTATGGCGCGAATGGTGTTCCCTACTGCGCCATGTTCGTGAGCTGGGTCTTTGACCAGGCGGGCGCCACCTGCCCTGGTCTTCCTGGTGCCTATTGCCCCTGGATTGAGCGTGACGGCAAGAACGCTGGCCGCGCAGTAAACAAGTATTCCGCCCAGCCTGGCGACGTCGTGCTGTTCGACTGGGGCGGCGACGGCGTGGCCGACCACGTTGGTATCGTAGAAGTCAACCATGGTTCGTATATACAAACTTGTGAAGGGAATACTTCCTCTGGCACAAGCGGCTCTCAAGGTAATGGTGGCGTGGTTGCTCGCCGCACGCGCAACTGGAATTGCGTGAAGGCTGTCATTCGCCCGACCTATGGCTCTGCCGCTTCCACCCCCGTATCTCCCAGTTTCTCCAAGCCAAGCTACGATGTCAACAAGACGCTTGACGTTGATGGCTATTTTGGTGCTAACACCGTAGCCAAGCTTCAGAAGGCTCTTGGCACACCCGTTGACGGTTATGTTTCCTGCCAGCCCACCTCCAACAAGCCCTATCTTGGCGCTTGTACATCCACTGGCGCTTGGGAATTCACCAGCGCTTGCGGCGGCGGCTCTTCTATGATTATCGCGCTCCAGCGTCTCATCGGAGCTGACCCCGATGGTTGGTTTGGCCCCAACAGCATCAAGGCTCTTCAGCGCTATCTCGGCACGACCGTTGATGGCACACTTAGTGATGGCGGCAGCCTTTGCGTGATGGAGCTTCAGAAGAGACTCAACGCTGGCACTTTTGTCAGCGGCGGCGCTTCTTCTTCCACGCCCACGGTTAGCACTGTCACGGTTGACGTTGACGGTTGGTGGGGGCCAGCCACGACCAAGGCACTTCAGAAGAAACTTGGCACGCCTGTTGATGGCATCATCAGTTCTCAGCCGAAGTCCAACGCGAAATATATCGTCCGCGCTGGCGAGGGTTGGGAATTCGTGACAAGCGGTTCTGGCTCTCAGCTTATTCAGGCGCTTCAGAGCAAGATTGGCGCTGATGCAGACGGCTTCTTTGGCCCCAACAGCATCAAGAAGCTCCAGGCTTATCTTGGCGTGTCTCAGGACGGCTATTGCGGCAATGATACCGTATGCGCTCTCCAAAAGGCAATCAATTCTGGTAAGTTCTAATTGAATCTATAATAAAAAAGGCACTCTCTGAAAAGAGGGTGCCTTTTTTTATATCTATTCTTCTAGGATGCCCATACACTGTGCGCCGCAAGCTTCCCAGATTTGACGGAAGTCACTTGTGGGAATAGTTTGAATCTTTTCTGGGTGTAAAGAGTCTGCAATTTGTATTCCATCTTCGTTTGCACCGCACGCCACTACAACCTGCTCATTCTCATATTTTTTGCACCCGTCAAAGTGCGCCTTACCATAGAAGAGAGGCATACCGTAAGTGGAGGTAATCCAAACCGCAAGAGGTTGTCCATGCTCGACTTTGGAGTAGAAATCAGTCCAAGACAGACCTGTGAGATTTTGAGCGTGCCCGATATGGCTGCCAAGACTGGCAAGGAAGTTGTTCACGCACACAGTAAGTGCGGGAGCAAGACAATAACCATCCTCTTCTCTTGGATTACCTGTGTAGGAAGTGACGAAATCATCATCGCTATAGTTCATGTAGTCCAAGAGGCTTGCGGCATCAACGGGATAGCCGTATGCGGTCAGAAGGCTTGCTGCCGCAAAAAACTCACTGCCGGACGGAAATTCGGGCAATTGGTTGTATGCGATTGTCTGCGTGATTGGCCGTAGGGTATATCTGTCGCAAATGATTGCGGTGTCAGCAGCATTTTCTGTTGCTGGCACTGGCGTTCCAACATCACTCAGACTCCAAGTGAAAATTCCCATAGCTACGATATAGATAAGGGCAAATGCGTAGATAGTTATTACGTCTTTAGTCTTTCTCGTCATTGAAGGCAATCTTATTCTCCCCCTCTGCCCTCTTTTCCTTTATAGCGGCACGACCAATGCAAATCGCATCCGCAACATCGCTTGGAACATCCACCCCATACCAGTCTCGCACGAGGTCGATTGCGTGCCTTTTCTGGTCAGCGCGCTTGCGGCCAAAAGAGCCACCAAGAACCTTGCGCCAGTGCGACGGGGCCAAAGTGAACCACGGAATGCTCATGTAGCCGCACCACATAATGATGGCTGCTTGTGCGTAGGCCAGATGTTTGAACGTCAGGGCATTCCCCGCTTGGAGCTGGATGTCCTCAAAGTATACTGCTTCAAACTCGTACTCGCGATATAGGTCTGTCAGACGCTTGTACATATCAAGGAGACGCCTTTCCATTCTACGACTCTTGGGAATCTCAAACTTGTTCGCGGCTATTAGTTGCCCATCGCAAAACACCGCCCACCCGCTTACAACAAGCGCTTGATCTAGTGCGAGTATCTTCACAGGTCTTCACCTTGCTTGAAGGTGGGGTCATGATAGACACCAGCGGAGTTCATAAAGTATTGCGCCGTGTTCGCAAACAGTTTTGAGAACAGCACCGTAGTAGTTACTTTACCCACGCCGCTTGTGACTGGTGTAATGTACGACCCCTCATTCGCAGCATCGTTAAACCAATCGCGGTCAACATCACCACATAGTTCGCCATTCTCATCGACATTCATACCCACGTCAATCACAAGACTTCTCTTGTCTCTTGGAAGAGGAAGAGGGTTGTCCTTGTTCCACACCTTCGGCTTTCCAGCAGCCGATACGATGTAGTCCCACTCTTGGGCCGCAAGCTTACTCATGTCTGTCGCTGTGTGAGCCACGGTTACTGTCATGTTCTTTTGCATGAGGATTTCTGCGAGAGGGCGTCCGACACGAATGGAACGCCCAATAACAAGACAGTTCTTCCCCGAGAAATCCTCACCGCCATTAAGTGTCTCGATAATCTTCATGCAAGCCACTGCCGTGCAAGGGGCACCACGATAGGCGATTGGAGAGCGATTATCAATCAGCTTCCCAAGAGAGAGAGTGGAGAGGGAATCGAGGTCTAGAGAAACAGGGATGCGGTCATAGAGCACTCGGTTGATGTCCCCGTAATTTGAGATGATGATGATGCCATGCACCTTCTGGATACTTGCCACTCTTTTTATCTCGTCAACGACAACGAAAGGCGTGTCGGCTTCAATGCTTAGCACGCCCACGCCATATCCTGCTGCCGTCTTTTTAATGCTTCTTAGATAAGACGCGGCTCCGCTGTCGCTGTTGGCGCTCTTATGAACGACCGCGAGTGTGGGTTGAAGTGTCTGATAGGGAAAAATCGCATCGCGCTGTAGCTTGTATACGGTTTTCGTAATTGTATCTAACACAGGTCATCACTTGCCGCTCGTACCGAAGCCGCCCCTATCGGGGCCATTAAGAGTAGCCACCTCGTTGAACACAAGCTTTGGCTGTCGCTCTTGGATGCGGAACTGACAAAGGCGGGTGCCCTTCTCGATAACGACGTCGCGCGTAGCGTACACCGGCATCATCCACTGGTCGTTGTTCCCAGAATAAGAGTTGTCCACCACGCCGACGCTGTTCGTCTGAATGAGGCCCGTGCGCTTGAAAGTGGAAGAACGGGGGGCGATAATAGCCTCGTAGCCAATGGGCAGCCGCATGGCTATGCCGAGGGGGATGCAAGCAGACTCGCCAGCCTTGAGAGTCATATCCTCATATACGTACAGATCGCACCAATCGCCCCTTTCATTCATCACAAGGTGAGGCGAGCCAGGAAAATAACGAATTTGAATCTCTGCAATATCGCTCATTTAGTCTCCATTCTCTTCTGATGGTGCGTCAACGCTCTTGTGTGTGTAAGTGATGCTGTCAAGAGGTGCCTTTTCAGGCTCCTTGGCATCGTCAAACACCTTAGTTACCTTGACGATGAAGTAGCTATCCACAATCTCGCCGCTCTCCTTGACGGGCTTCTCCGTGTAGGCAAAGCTTGCCAGCTGGTATCCCTGAAGCACGGCATCGCTAAGAAGTTCCTTATGGAAACGGTTCACACTGTCTCTGTCCGCAAGCCAAAACTCTTCTGTCGTCTTGATGATGAAACTAGGGGTCATTTTAAGCACCAGCCTCCTCTGTAGTAACCTTTAGATTCTCAAACTCATCGGCAATTGAGTCTGCGATGTGATGAATGTAGTCTGCGGGGCCATATACGCAACAATCAGGGATACTGCCTTCGGGGAATTGCTCAACTGCTTGCTTGACAGCAGGAATCAGTTGCGGTAGGAAGGCGTAATCACGATAGACCTCTGCCGCATCTACGTCCTCTGTCTCTTGGCCTACCATAATGACAGCGGCGCTCTCAGGCCAGGCCGCAATAATAAGATGATACATTATATTCCTCCTAAATCTCGATGATTTTATCTTCGGCGCTTGCCATAAAGTACGTGACAAGTTGTGCATTCTTACTACGCGTCTCTTGGATTAAAATCACGTACCAATCCTTCTGGTGGTTATAAAGAATGTCTCTTAGCTCACCAATTTCCTCAAGAACCTCAACGAGTTTTTCCCGAGCGCCAGCATAGTTGAAATCGTTTATTTTGAAAATTCTTGTGCGGCTTGGGTTTCCATCTGCGGCTTGCAGGACGAATGTCTCCACTCTCTTGGTGGAGAACCACAAGGTAATGTTCGTGAGCATGTGCTCAAGGTTTCTGCCGTTTATGATTAGCTCCTTTCGCTCGTTGTTATATCCATTGTAACATGGTACGTGCAAAAAGTAAACAAAAAAGCCCCACTCACTAAGAAAAAAAATATTCTTTTGTGAATGGGGCTTTTGTTTTAGCGCGGCGTGTTGAAAAGTTCGTCTAGCTCAACATAATCCCAAATTTTTTGGTTAGAGCTACCGCGCCACTTCAGTGTCAGGTCTTTCTTATTCTCCTCAAACCGACCATCAATAATATAGTCGCATTGTAAAATTATGTTAACGAGGTCGCGCTTACTCTCGTCTGTCCACTCAAAAGAGGCAAGTTTTGCATCATCGCATTTTTGATTTGACAGTAGCTGTCCAAGAGCAGGAATAGTTGTTCCTGTCCAGAGCCAAATTTCTATTTGTGGCTTATCCTTTCGAATCTCAAAAATGAGGTCTTTAAGGTCATGTACGTTTTGCGGCAAAAGAGGTTCGCCGCCAAGAATGGAGAAGCGGTGGATATAGTCGGGCTTGATTAGTCTAAGAATCTCCTGCTTCGTCTCTTCAGTGTATTCTTGTCCGCCATTAAAGCCCCAGATAGAGGCATTGTGGCAATTGGGGCAGTGATAAGGGCAGCCCCGCGTGAAGATAGATACTCCGATACCACTTCCGTTGGAAATATCCATCTTTCTAATCTGAGCAATGCGCATATAGACACCGCCTCCTTTTATTCCTTCACATCGTGGTCATCAAGATGTACGTAGCGGTTGGCTATCTCGTCTAAGCGACCTTCATTGGGGACTGTCGTGCTTATATCATATGGGCAATATAGACTATCTCTTTATCCTATATTTTGAATAGGATAATTTACACTTCGTAATGAGCTATTGTTTTTTTCTCAAAACTACTTCCTTTATTTTTGGAATAGTCGTTACACCTTCTTCTCATGAAGTTGGCACGGTATCATTTAAATAATACTGAAAATGCATTCCTTTTTGCCCAGATTTTTTTATATTATTTAAGTTTTCACCGTTAGCAAATATTTAAAAAATATTTACACCTTTTTTAAGTTCATAAATTTTGCTTTATAAAATTACTTTTATAAGGGGCATGTATTTTGTTTACCCGCAAACACGACGTGCAATATTCATTTTACTCGTGTCTTCATTGCCGCAATTTGGACACTTATAATAATGCTTATGTATCTTGTCATTGTAGAGGAGTTGCACTTCTCCACTATAGCCGCACTCTTGGCAGTAGTCGCTTTTAGTATTAAGTTCGGCATACATGATATTGTCATAGATAAATTTTATCACTTCAAGAACAGCGGGAATGTTGTTCTGAAGATTAGAGGTCTCGACGTAGCTGATTGCGCCCCCAGTGCTGAGCTTTTGAAATTCAGATTCTAAAGCCAACTTAGAAAACGGGTCAATCTTTTCAAATACGGGTACGTGATATGAATTAGTGATGTAGTCTCTATCCGTAATGCTGGGGATTTCGCCAAAACGTTTATGTAATGCTTTAGCGAAAGTATATGTTGTACTTTCTATAGGAGATCCATATACTGAATGTGCCACATTGTCCTCTTTTTTCCACTGGTCGCATTTATCATCTAAGAACTGCATTACCTTAAGACCAAACTCTCGGCCTTTTGGAGAAGTGTGACTTACACCCATCATATACTTGACGCACTCATACAGTCCAGCAAATCCAAGGGAAGCGGTACAATAACCTCCATGAATCAGACTATAAAGAGTATCTTCTGGCTTAAGTCTAGCAAAAGCTCCATCGCACCAAAGGATTGGTGCAACTTCAGCCTTCGTATTTTCAAGACGCTTGATGCGTACTTTTTGAACCTCATGACAGAGTTCTGTACGCTCTTCCATAAGTCGCCAGAACTTTTTTTCGTCGCCGCCAGAAGATAGCGCCGCATCTACAAGATTAATAGTAACAACACCGATGTTAAATCTGCCATAATATTTATTCGAGTCTTGCGGCCAAACGCTTAAAAACGAGCGACACCCCATGCAAGGAAAACAATGTCCTTCTCCATTGGCATCTACCTTAGTTTGCTTCATCACCTTCTCGCTGATATAATCTGGCACCATTCTCTTCGCGGTGCATTTTGCCGCTAATTCAGTTAGATACCAGTACTTAGAGTCTTCATGGATATTGTCCTCTTCGAGAACATAAAGTAACTTTGGAAAGGCAACTGTAACATACTGCCCAGTCCGATTTTTCATACCTTGGATTCTTTGGCATAGAACTTCCTCGATAAGCATTGCAAGTTCGCTCTTATACTTTTCAGTCTCTCCAAGATACATACACACCGAAACAAAGGGACTCTGACCATTTGTAGTGCTAAGTGAATTCAATTGATAATTTAAAGTTTGAACAGCGTCCGAAACTTCTTTTTCCGTATCGCGTTGCGCGAATTCTTTACTTTTCTTATCATCAAAGCCCCAAGACTTGTATTTCTTGAAGTACCTATCATAGCTCATCCTCACGAAAGGCGCAAGATGAGTTAGAGATATTGTGCAACCGCCAAACTGTGAGCTTGCTACAGCTGCAACCACCTGCGTGGCGATGGTCATAGCGGTCAATAGGCGATGTGGCTTGTCGATGCGAACACCGTTAACCACCGTGCCATTTTGAAGAATATCCTCAAGGTTAATAAGAGAGCAGTTCGTGATATGCTGTGCAGCATAATCCATATCGTGGATATGGATAATGCCAGCATCATGTGCTGCCACTGCGTCTTTAGGAAAAATATAGTTACGTGCAAGGTCGGTGGAAACAATGCCCGCCATATAATCTCGTTGCGTTGTCACCCATTTGCTATTTTTGTTACTATTCTCTGTTGACCAATACTCATTGTCGCCCTGTATCATATCCATTAGCTCAGAATCATTATGTTTTTGCCGTGCAAGTTCGTGCTCATATCTATACTTGATATAAGCCTTGGCGACATTGTAGTAGCCCTTCTCCATAAGAGACTTCTCTACAATGTCTTGAATCTGTTCCACGCCAATAGTGTCATGGAACTCGGCATAGGCGTTGATGTTGCGGATGATGTGAACGAACACGCTGTTGTCTGAGCATTCCGTTCCATTCACATCGCTGAAAGCGCCATTCACTGCGGCCTTAATCTTTTCCGGGTCAAATGGTACGATTTTGCCGCTACGTTTTTCTACCTTTAGCAAGATGCCTCCTTCTTCTCTTGGTTATCCTTCGTCTTATCTATTTGAAAAATCCGACTGCGGCCCGCGTTAAATAGCCCTTAGATGTAGTAGTCAGGAAGCATCTTAGACACAATATATTGTGTCAGGGTAGGCAGGTTTTTGGCTATATCAAAGTTTTTCAACACAAGATGTTGTGGTAGCCAAATGTCAATGAGAATATCTGCCTTGTAGAACTGTCTTGCGTCAGCCAACATCCGCCGCAGACATTCAAATTTTAGCTTTCCGTCTCTCTTGACGTACCTGATGATACGTCTAAAGAAGCCAACCCTCAGGCGGATGACGAATATATTGTAAGGGGCTTGTTCGCAATACACCTTGCTTTTGGCGAGCATATCCAGCACACCGTCTAGGTTGAAAACCCCGATGTTCACCTTACCGCAAACGCTATTATGTGGCGTGCCATAGTACCAGCCATTGAATTGCTTCCACTCAAGGTAACGGCCATTCCTGATGCCATCCACGAACTCTTCCTCTGAGATGAAGTTGTAGTCGGTGCCATCAACCTCTCCTGGTCTGGGTGGGCGTGTCGTGTCGGACACTATTTTGGTAGCCCCGAGGGCGGGGGCAAGGGCTCGCAGAAGCGAATCTTTGCCCACCGCCGCCTCGCCGCAAATCGCAATGATTGCAGGTTTCAAACTAGTTCTCCTCGGGGTTCTCGTCACTGAGCATAATCGGAGTCCAATAGTCGGTCACGAGATACTGAGTGCCATCGTCTGTCGTGATGATGAAGCCACTAATCTTGGAGCCGTCCTCCTTTGTTCCCTGAATCTCTGTGGGGGCGATTGTGATGCCCACTGCGTCCTGCGGCTGGATACCGTAGTAGCCGAACAGCACGGCGCCCAGGAGGGCGAGGGCAGCGACTGCCCCCGCCACAAGGCCGCACACAGCGGAAATAATCTTGTTTTTATGTCGTACAATAAAAGTTTTAAAAGTCACCAGTCCTCCTCTGTTTCTTGACAGTATTCCCATTCTAGCCCTCCGGCTGTTTTTACTCTTCCTTTACAACATGCTGTAAGATTTGAATGAGGGATGCCAGTTTCTTTACTTGCTTTTCCTATCGAAGAGTATATTTGTCCAGTTGTTATACATCTGATAGATTTTGAACCAGTCCTACTATAATGCTGTCCAATTTGATAATTCTTTTGTGGGTCATAGTAATTCCACATAAGAGGTTGTCCATTAAAATATCCTGCGCTTTTTTGTTTATCTGGTTTTCTACAACATCGAGAGATAGAAGTGGCGTTTGATTCTATGCCATAATATTTTGCTGCTTGAGTAATACTATCAAAAATTTTTCCTGTTGTTAAACAAATAACTTGACGCGCTTGTTTAGATTTTTTTAATGGATGAATATAAGGGTACTCTTTCCCCTCTTCATAAAAAGCCCAGACAAATGGGAGACCGGTATTTTTATCAACACCAGAAGAGTTTAATTTCCCCCTACAATTTTCTGCTATACCTTTCCTATTTCCATTTGTCTGACGAGCAGCTTCATGGACGGATTTATAAATAATTCCATTATTAGTACATATTACTTTTTTACAATATTGTTCATAAAAATCTGGTTGTTGCCATAGCTCTTTAATTTTTTCTACGGCCTGGCAGGGATAACAATATCCTCCTACTCCTAGATTGTATCCATACTTTTCATTGTTTGATTGAAAAATATCTATCCAATACTGTTCTTTTAAATTAGCCTCTTCTTGAGTTAAAATATTGTCTTCTATGATTTGGTGCTCAAAATTATCCCATCCATATTTCTGTATGGCGCGATAAAAATATGGGCTACCTTTATATCCTTTTCCATTTCGCCATCTATTATTTGGAGTTTGTTTAGTTTGTCCGATATATCGTTTACCATTAGTTATATTTATATGAGCATATATTATCCACATATTTTATATCCTTTCGCTCTAAAATTATCTCTATATATTATAAAAGTATATAGCAAATGATTATAAATATATGCCCATTAATTAAAAAAACTATTCTTCTCCATATCGTTTTGCGGTCATTATTATTGTCCCATCTGAATTAATTTGAGTAATTTTATATAGACGCTCGCTTAGAGTATTCTTATATTTTTTTGAAACAAATTGGTCAGACCTTTTGTAGCCGTTCACCACAATCTTCTCGCCCTTGCCGAACCAACCATTTTCGACGACCTTGCTCGCGCCATCAACCACATCGGAAATGCGGCGATTGTACTTGGCGAAGAAGTCGAGGTTGAACTTCACCGTCACGACACCGCTGTCAACCGTCAGAATGTCAACTGTGGCCTTGGTGTTATTCTTCCCAATCACGGTACCCATGATTCTGTGGGTTTTGTAGATAGGAATCTCACGTCCGTTGCGACGAAAGACGTAATCAACCTCTGGCTCATCGGGCAGCTCGTTGTAACTGACGATATTATACAGCTTGGGCCGCACGATTGCAAGCTCATGCTCGTGATAATAGTAGCCCATCGAGTCCATCTCCCAAGCGCTGACGTTGCCTTGAGCGTACTTATCCCATTGCTCTTGGAGAAGCGAGGTGTTGATGGCATCAAGTAATTCTTGTTGATGTTCCTTGATATATGCCTTCGCGGGTTCCATCGCCTTTGTATACATCTTCTGCCACTTCTTTTGGAGAATTCCAAGAGTGTCATAGATAGGCTCTAGTTCGTCAACGTCAAAGAACTCCTCATAGAAGTCGTAATAGTTGTAGTTGACGATATAACAGTCGCCGTCCTTCTTGTAGGTACGGAGAGCCTTATTGAAGACAAAGAGCCTCTTTTGGAAATCGAGGTCTTGCGGCAAGAGATTGGCGTCTGCGAGCATCTTGAAGTTCTGCATCGACAGGCGCTTCTTGGGTTCGCTCACCTGAGAGAGATATTGGCGCATGATATCTGCCCTGTTGCCGAACTCATCAAAGGCACCAGCCTTGATAAGGGCGATGGTGCAGGTCTTGTTAGCACCCGTCTTCTCCACGAAATCCGCAACAGAAGCGTAGGGACGATTGTTAATAATGGTGTTAATCATTTCTCCACCCACGCCATTTAGTCCTTTGAGTCCATAGAGAATGGCGTTGTCCTTCTCATCAGGCTCGAACATATATCCTGATTTGTTAATGTTAATGGGCGCAATCTTAATGCCGTGATTCTGCATGTTGCCAATGGCTTTGGCAATCTTAGCGTAGTTAGAGCCGTCTTCCTCCTCAAGTCCCGCGTCAACTCGAAGACACGCACAATTCCAATAGACAGATGGGAAATAGGTGGCAAGATATACGGTTTGCAAACCGATATATGAATAGGCGAGCGAATGAATTAGAGAGAAAGAATATCCCATTTGTGGTTTAATTGCTGTTTCCCAAATATACTTGCCTAAATTCTCATTTGCCGCACCATCAAGAACCATCTTATGAAGATTCGGAATCTGGTCCATCTTTTTCTTGGCGCAAACTTTTCTAGCAAAGTTCGCGTCTTTCAGGGAAAAACCGCAAAATTCCATAAGAATAATCATCATGTCTTCCTGTTGTGCGGGTGAAGCATAAGCAGGAAGATAATACGGCTCAAGTGATTTCTGCTCCTCTTGAGTAAGGCCCCACTCGTCCATTTCCGTATACCACTGAGAAATATCATCCATCATTCGCTTATACCGCTCGGTAGGCGTTTCTCCACCCTTTTCAGGAGCCATAAGCCGCATGATAGAGTTACAGTTTGCCATCTCTCTTGGCGTGTGCGGTTTGAGGAGCTTGATTGTTTGACCGCCAACTTGCGTGTCAAACTGAAACAGTTTTAGAATTTTACCGCTGCTGGCCGCGTTCCAAAGTCTCTCATCTTCCAGCGGAAGAACGGTAGGCGCGAGGTATTTGTTATACATCTGTCGTAGGGTCAAATTCTGTTCAATTTTTTTATTCTTTTGGAGAAGATTAAGACATTGAGTAATAATGTCCTGAATTTCTGTTACAAGAAAATCGAGCTTCACCGGTTTATTTTTATATTTCTATAAAAACCTGACTATCTCTTTTTTTTCTTTTTAGAAAAAAATTACTGTTTCCAATTACGTGTCGATAGTAATTGTACTTTGCTACAAAGCAAATAGTCGATACATCTATATGTTTTTCCAAGTATGATAATTTAATGCTTCTCTTATTGTTGTTGGGACGACTTTAGGAAAAGCATCGTATATTTCTTTAAAAGAACGTCCTTCTTGTTCTTTCATCCTTATTTTTTTGATGCGCCCCAAAGAAAAACATAGTTGACTCGGGATTACCATATATGTAAGAAAATACAGACTTAGGCTTCCCCGATAGCTGTATATTTTTTAAATATATAACCTCATTGACCAAATGAAAAAATAATATAGGGGACGCAAACTATCGTCCATCCCCGCAATATTCCGCATCATGAAGTGAATATTGTGTGATAATAGCGCCATTTTTTGCTTTCATGAAACAGGCGGTCTTATAGGGGTCTTCATCATAAAAATTCACTCCTGAGGCGTGAATACCCCTTTGAGTAACAAGGCCCTCGATACCAAGGAGAATGTCCTTTAACCCACCATATTTCTCAACAGCAGAAATAAAGTTTTTCACTGGCGCTCTATCTTTTTCTTTATTGCCGTAAAAACAATCAGATAGATTCCAAAGAAACCCTCTCTCGGATGGGATAAGACTTGAAATATATTCAGCTTCATCTAAGTCTATCCCCTCTTGGTACTCTTGGCTTCTGTACCCGCGACAAGCTACTTTTACCGCAGCTTTTGTCGAAATTGTTCCATATGTACAAACTTGCACGCACCCGAGCTGTCCGCGCTCTTCTCGTATCTTTTGGAACACAAGTTCGCGCTTAGATGGGGCCAAATCTATATCAATGTCTCCAAGCTCAACACGTTCTTTATTAGAATACCTCCAATAAGGTAATTCATTAACCACAGGATCAAGTTGAGTCACATTCAACAACCAGTGATTAAGTCCTGAACAAGCACTTCCACGCCCAGCACCGACAGTCGAACCGCATTCCCAAAATAGATTAATGTAGTGTTGAAGAAAAATGGGATAGGCAAACATACAAGTGTCGAGTTTATCGCCGATGACTTTGTTGATGTCAGCCTCTTCTTCCAAACGAGAAAGATAAGTTTCGTTATTAAGACCTTTTTTCTCCAGTTGTTCTTGACAATAGTTTATCCAATAGCGCTCCTGCGGGTTGTCAGAGTGCATCAGATAATCAAGTGTCGGATATTTCTTTGTGTCATATTTGTGGCTTCCTTTGTTCTCTTTTGGAAAATCAGGCACTGGGACTTGCGGCACTTGTTGTTTGTGCGCAAGAGAGTAATATTGGCACTTGTCCCAAATCTTCATTGAGCTAGCGCAAAGCTCGTTATAATCCAGTCCTGTGCCTTTAAGATTCTCTCGAATCTCTTCCTCGGATTGCAGATAAGCATAAGAGTAGAACGAATCAATCTCTCGCTCGCCGTCCTTTGAGTTAAGGAACGCCTTGTGGACAAAACGATCTTCTTTCCGAAGGTAGTGCGTATCACACCCAATTACTATTGGCAAATCAAACGCGTGGGCAAGATTGCCCATGCGAGAATTAACGGCTAGCTGCTCATCGCTTCTGCCAGGGGCCACTTCTAGCGAGAAATAATCCTTGCCATAAGTATTTTCACACCACAGGATGAAATTGACGATATTGTTGTGACATTTGTTCGCAGTCTGGGTGTCGCCAATTTGCTCCGCCTGTATCATCTGACTTAGATTGTGATTTACTTCTCCTGCGAGACACGCCGCACTTGCGTAGAGGTGCCCTTGCCCGTACTTAGCAACAACTGCTTCCACCTCGGACTTGAGTGTTGGCACCCTCTCCATACCCCTATCAAAATAGGAGTTAATCCACGCAGTGCTTGATAGTTCGCGTAACATCTTGTGACCTGTGGCATCTAGCGCCAATAAGATATGGTGGTAATAGTACTGCCCCTTGTCACGAGTGTCAGTTAGATAAATCTCATTACCACGCACAATCTTAAAGTTTGGATATTTGTCTTTATATTCTTCTTGGATGCGGTCAAGTTCTACATGGCCTCCAAGAGATTCGTGATCTGTAATGGCAATTCCTGTCAAACCAAGCTCAATAGCCCTGTCGATTAATTGTCTTGGCCGCACAGTGCAATCGACCAGCCTGAGATTCGAGTAGTGCGTGTGATTATGTATGTCAAATCGAGAAATTGTCAATCAGCTTTCTCCTTTCTGCCGGACTGCTTAATAAACATATTATACCACGATTTGATATCATCAGACAAGGCATATACCTCGCGAGGTGACATAATCACATCATCATGTTCCATATAGGCGCCGTCTGCTCTTGACTCAAGATGGTTCGCCACCAATAGCATCTCAGATAGTATCTTCTGAATCTTTTTATCAATCATCGACGCTCACGTCCAAGAGCGCTACCTTGCCGCAAGTGGGACAGACGTAAACATTACATGCACTTCTCCTGCTACTTGGGTCGGTGGATACAATATCGTGCCAGTAGACAAAGCTGTTCTGGTCAGTGTTGAGGAACCACAGTTTTACCGCATTGGACTCGTGGCAATAAGGGCATTCAATCACGTCTCGCTTGCTAGTCATCGCTCCTCACCACCCTCGCGCCACAATTGGGGCAGTAGCGTGGTGAAAACTCGGCAAAATTATCAAACATAGGCTTTTGATATTCGTCCAAGTCTGTATCGTCCTCCTCCACGCGGCCAGACCACCCACATTTTGAGCACGTAAATCCATCAACTGGATGCACCTTTGCCGTATTTTCACAAGTGGGGTCAATGAGGTCGGCGAGGCGCAGCATATCATCAGCACGCCACGCTTGCGCGCAATCTTCAACTGCGTCATTTTGTGGACTAAGCGTGTCGGCAAAAGCCCATACATCAATAAATTGGTCATATCTGTAGCGCTCTACATCCTTGCGCAGTTTTTCCGCCATCTTTTGCCGTTTATCTTTCTTACTATCAATCATTTGTCTCTCTTCTTTCTTTGGATAAAAACTCGGTTAAATTTACGCTTACCATCAAGCACTGCGTCAAGAGACGTTCCAGGTTCGTGCCTTAGCTTTTCAAGCGCATCTTCTGGGAATCCAGGACTTCCTGCAAGCCAAATCATATCAAACTGCTGAGTATTGTGCTTTTGAAGATAAGTGACAGGTACACCCATTGCCCCATAATAGTCACAGGGGATATCCGTGATGCGACCAACCTCAATAGCATCAAAGTTATCGTATTTCGGATATTCTGCCGCGCTATAATGTTTAGTTAATTCTAACAGGGGGGGGGCACCTGTGTCAAACGTAGTAAACCAACAGGTATTGCCAAAAGAGACAACACGCTGCCCATCAATAGTCTTAATTGCCTCGTCAGGAACATCATTTCCAGCAATAAAATATTTCGGGTGAGTCTTTCCAAACTTAAGAATGCCGTCCTTCACAGCAGGAAAAACGCCACCGCTAGAAGCAATATTGATATTCGCGATACAAAGAAAATCAACCTGCTCGTACAGCAGCATCTTGAAGAAATCTTTTCCAATAGAGAAGGGAGGGTTTGTAACAACGATATCGTTTTGCCGCACAAGTCCGACACATACCCCCTCAAGAGCGTCTCCACTCTTAATCAATGGAGTTATGACTTCTGTGGTGCCATCGTAAAAGTATTTGACGCCGCTATACTCTCCTTGTGGCTTTAGACAGGTGGCCGTGAGAGACTTTAGCTGATAATCATCGAAGTGGTCTGTGAAAAACTTCACAAAGTTACTAGCACAATAATCGTCACAATTGCAATAGACGCTTTTATCTTTGAACTGCTCTTTGTAGAGACTGACTTCTGCCTCGATGTCTTGATAGCGCGTGTAGAATTCATCTGACTGAATTGTGTGTAGACTAAGCCCCATTGACTGCCTCCTGCTGCATCTTTATCTTCGCTCTGGCCTTGCGACGACGGTCTCCCGCCTTCTTGCCCTTGAGCTTAACCCAATTCACCTGAGAGATGTCGTACTTCTCACTCCACCTCTCGTAATCCTCTTGGGTGAAGCAATACGTCAGCTCTGGAAGACCGCACCTCTTCTCCTTCTTCATATAGGCCCTATCCTGCCGCCCGCAAGCCTCATCAGGAAGCTCCTCTCCCGTCATGCTCTCATAGAGGAGATTCCAGTTGTAACGAGAGAGCTTGCGAGTTGGCATACCAACAGGAGTGGTAAAGCCGCACTCCTTGTTGTAGCACTTAGAGTACCACTTATTGTGCTTCTTAAAACCATTTACATTGTGCCCACCGCACACCGGGCAATTCGCCATACGCATATATGACTACTTCCTTTCTCTTGGAACATCGTATACTACAAGTATATAGCAAAAAAGAGCGCCTGTCAAACAAAACAGGACGCTCTTTCTCATATTATTCGTTTGCTTGCGATATGCGAGCATTGGCAAGACGGACATACTCTGAATCAATCTCAAGGCCAATAAAGTCTCTATCAAGTAACTTACACGCAACGCCGGTGGTTCCACTTCCCGCAAAAGGGTCTACAATCTTATATTCTGTGGGAATAATTCCCACAAGATATTTCATAATCTCCACAGGCATCTGGCATGGATGAGTAACGCCCGTTCCGCCATCGTCTTTGTTCTTGTTCTTTACTTGCGGCCATTCTTTCCAGTCGTAAGACCGTGCGCCACCTGTGCGCTCGAACAACTTCTTGCATCTTGGGTCATTCATGTCTTTGTATGGCTGCTTGTAAAGATTAAAATTCGGCTTGATACCAAAATACGCGGCGTCTCGATGCTGCTTCTCCGTGTTGGCGTTGTAGACCCAAGAGCACACCTTGGTTGGTATCTGATTCATCCAAGAGGACAGGACAAAAAGACTTTCAGGATACATAATGACGCAGGAGGGGGCTAGAGAACATAAATGGCTTAAATCACGCCAATATTCCTCATCTTTTTTGTTATCGGTGTATGTGCGATAGTGGTACTTGATGTTATAAGGGGGGTCTGTAACGATGACCGTACTATCATCAAGATATTTCTCAACATTCTTATATGCATCCCCACACACTACCTTCTGTTGCGACATTACGTTTTTCCCTTCTCTTGCAGAGGCACCACTATTGCTGCTGGGTATCTTCTGTAGCATCTTCTCCGCCATCTTGTTCTTTGATAGCGTCAATCTTTTCCTTAATAGCGTCAAAGACAAACTTACAGCCGGCTTCGCCAAATTGGTAGTGCATTTCACGTCGCAGTACGGCCCCACTGTCACTAGAACAATTATCAGGGTCGATAACAGAAAGGATGTTGTCAAGGTCAACGACCTTAGTGCCCATGTCTACAGTGTAGTTGTACATTTTCCTCCTAAAATATCCATTTTTGCTTGAATTCGTAATCATCTATCAAGATTTGCGGTCTTGCGACTCCGTTCCACTCGTTTTTCGAACAGGAGCCAACAACCGTCAGAGTCGCGTTTGGTGTTGAGACGAACTTCTCGTACAGTTCTTCGCTCGCGCCAAACAGCATCAATTCAATCTTGCCGCATCCTATCTTAATTGTCGGACGTCCTTTTGTCAAACCGAGAATCTGAACATTGTTCTCAGAAAGCGGAATGTCTTCGATGGCAACCGACGCCGGTTGCATCTCTTGCCCCCATATATCCATTTCTGCGATGGCGAGAACGATGGCAGATACCATCGTAGATGGCTTCCAAACATAGTCTACCCAATAGACAGGAGTAAAGTCAACGTCTTTATATACTTCGTTCGTCTTTTGGACGAATGCGGGGACGCGACTTTCGAAAATAGCTATACCAAAAGCGGAATTGTGGCCCTGAGCAAATATCACCTC
>CALBYK010000318.1 GCA_937889855.1 uncultured Prevotella sp. | reverse complement strand
CCATCAGCCTCACGTCATGCGATGACATGAACGACCAACCCACTGTGCAACGATTCTACCAAGAGGCGCGCACGCAGAAGCACAACATACAGAGACTCATAGGCAACGACCTGCCCGACGCCATCGGAGAATATAATCCTAAGGCGGTAGTGTTAGAGCCTACGTTCTTCAGCGAGGTTCTCGGCATTCAGGGACGTCTCGACTTTCTGCACGACACAAAGGACGGAACCACTATCATTGAGCAGAAATCGGGCAAGGGGGAGTTTGTGCCTTTCTCGTCGCCAGAGTACAACCCCACACGACCTATGCCGCAAGAGAAGCACCTTGTGCAACTGTCGTTATACCGTGCCCTGTTCAACTACGAGTTTCGCAAACGCTCCGACCAGCTGCGCCACTTCATGCTACTATACTCTAAATACACTAACGGACTTGTGTCCATCGCCAGTCTGCCAGAACTTACGCTGCGTGCCATACGCATGCGCAACTTGCTGGCATGGCTCGACCTCACACAAGGCAACAAGGGCATCTCACTCCCGATATGCTCAACCGCAAAGGGGCGACAGGACGACTGTGGGAGGAATGGACACGGCCAGAACTTGAACGTATACTAAACCCTATACGCAAGGCATCCGAGCTGGAGCGCGCCTACTACTTCCGATTCCTACGCTTCATCGAGCGCGAGCACCTGCTCTCGAAGATAGGCAACAAGACCAAGGACGACAGCGGATTCGCCGCCATATGGCTCGACACCATTGAGGACAAGCGGGCAGCAGGAAACATCTACGAGAGCCTCACAATCGAGGAATTCGGACAGAACAAGGACGGCATGGTGGAAAGCCTCAGGCTGGGGTTCGACATGGAAAAGAATGCCGATACATCCAATTTCCGGAAAGGTGACATTGTCATCGTCTACCCTTACCGTGACGGAACGGTGCCTAATGCCTGTGCACAAATGGTGAGCCGCGCATCGATAAAAACTATTACGACAAGAGGAGTTGAGGTGGTGCTGCGCAACTCGCAGACCGACAAACATATTTTTGACGTGCCCGAAGGCACACACTGGGCAATTGAGCACGATATGTTCGAGTCGTCATCGCGTGCGCTGTATAGTGGCTTGCACTGTTTTCTGTCGGCCTCGCAAGAACGCCGCGACCTACTGTTGGGCCAGCGAGAGCCAACCGTTGACGAGAGCCAACACATACGAGGCGACTATGTGCGCTTCAATGAACTTGTTGAACGCGCCAAGCAGTCGCGCGACATGTTTCTCGTCATAGGACCTCCAGGCACAGGCAAGACATCGTTCGGTCTGCTCAACATTCTTAAGGAAGAGCTCACCGACCCACACTCCAACGTACTGCTTCTATCATATACAAACCGTGCTGTCGACGAAATCTGCTCCAAGCTCGTGGAGAGTGGCACTGATTTCCTGCGCATTGGCTCAGAACTCAACTGCGACGAAGCTTTCCACGACCATCTGTTGGCCAACCGCGTGGCAGACTGCCGCACAGCGCGTGAGGTAAAGGATGTTGCAAACTCAATGAGAGTGTTCTGCTCCACAACAGCAGCGCTCAACGCCAACATCCATCTCTTCAAGATAAAGCATTTCGACTTGGCGATAATAGACGAGTCGTCACAGATACTGGAACCTCATCTCATCGGTTTGCTCAGCGCGAGGGCGGGAGGACACAACGCTATAAGCCGTTTTGTGCTCATAGGAGACCACAAACAACTGCCTGCCGTTGTACAGCAGACACCAGAAGAGTCGAACGTTGCCGAACCGCTGCTGCGCGACATCAACCTCACCGATTGCCGCCGCTCGTTATTCGAGCGCCTGCTCGCAGGGTTCAAAACCGGCACAGGCTACGACCCACGCTACGTCTACATGCTCACCCGACAGGGACGCATGCACCAGACAATAGCCAAGTTTCCCAACTACGCCTTCTACGGCAACCACCTTGAAGTGGTACCACTCGACCATCAGACGCTGCCTTGCCGCCCATCGCGCTCAGCCAACGGCATCGCGCAACTGCTTAGCATGAGGCGTGTGGCGTTTGTCAACGCTCCCAAACCCAAGACATCGATTTCGGTGAAAACCAACCAGGTAGAGGCAGAGATGATTGCCGCCACAGTGGCAGAGATATACGGGCTCACACGTGATTCGTTTGACGAGAACCAGACAGTGGGCGTGATAGTGCCATACCGCAACCAGATAGCAACCGTGCGCTGCGCCATCGACCAAAAGGGCATCGACAAACTACACAACATCACCATTGACACCGTGGAGAGATACCAAGGCAGCCAGCGCGACTATATCATCTACGGATTCACCGTGCAGCAACACAACCAGCTCAACTTCCTTACAAACAATGTGTTCGAGGAAGACGGCATGGTGATAGACCGCAAACTGAACGTGGCGATGACGCGTGCACGCCTGCATCTGATGATGATTGGAAACGCCGACATACTCATCGAGAACTTCACATTCTACAAACTGCTACGCTTTCTTAAAGACAGCGGCTCATATTTCAACTTCCCGCTTGACAGGTATTGCAGCGGCTCCTTCACCATAGCAGCACAAGCAGCAACCAGCAACCAGAATATGACAGAGAGCGTCTTGGGGCTCGGCGTCACTTTTGAGAAAACCATCATAAACTATGGACGCTCCAGTTTCTCCACGCCACAACTGGCATACAACAAGGAGAAAAGGCGGACGGAAATCGTGACAGCAGAAGACCAAGTGGAAATTTACTGCCGTTATTTCATGCCCAGCTACTTAACCATGGCCAAATCAACATACGAGTCAATGGCAGACATGATTGTAACAGACGCCAATGGGAAAATCGGGAATACTGTAATGATAGACATAGGATGCGGACCGGCAACAAGCGGCTTGGCCTTCATGGAAACAATGCATAAGCATCTTTCACACTTATCATATATAGGTATCGACACATCAAAGGCTATGAGGGAAAAGGCTGAAAAGTTTCTGAAAACTATTTCGT
>CALBYK010000317.1 GCA_937889855.1 uncultured Prevotella sp. | reverse complement strand
AATCTCGAAGTCGGGAGCGGCCTCGAGAGCCTGGACGGTGTAGTGGCCGATATTGCCATAGCCTACTACGGCTGCTCTGATTTTTTTCATTGTCTTGATTCTTTTTATAAGTTGTTTAAAGTGTTTTCTTTTCTTGGACTGCAAAAATACATTTTTTGATTGAGAAAATGGTAAGAGGGTGGCACAAAAAAGCAAGAAAACATATAAAACTTTCAAATTGGAATCAAATCAGCCATTTTTGCTTTCAAAATAAGCACCAGAAAATCAATTCTGGCTCCGGGCCGTAAAAATAAGAAGACGACAACCCGAGATTTTGACATCTCCTGTTGCCGTCTTGCTGTTGCTATACTTAAAATCCTATACTTTCTCTATCATAAAAAAACAGGCGGCCTCTTCGCCACCTCGTCCTGTTGCAGCGAATGCTGCATACAGGTTCATCTTCGTCATCAATAATCTTTCTACCAATAACTACTAAACTTGCTAACCTTCAACAATCTTTTTTCTTTACCTTACTTCCTGACTAACACCTTTCTTACCTATTGAAGTATCCCTACTTAAACTACAATCTTCTTACTTACCTTAAATCTTACCTTATCAATAACTAATATCCTTGTCTGTGTTACCTATTGAGTTATCCTTGCTTTCACAACAATCTTCTTTTTACCTTATCGCTTCTACTTTTGCCTATTGAGTTATCCTTGCTCTTTCGCTACAATCTTCTTATCTTGAGACTTCTCTTTTTACCTTAAGCCTTTCTTTTGTCTTTTTCTTTTTGACACTGCAAAGATACGACGTTCACCCAAACTGACAATGGCCTAAAACCTGTTTTTTAGCATAAAAAGGCTTGTTATTGACTTATATCAAGAGTTTGTGTGCGAACACAGCAAAAAAAAGACACCGCATCCCTGCTTTTTTCAGCCTGCGGTGTCTTTTGCTCATCTATTCCACTAACAAATCATTAATCAGCCTCTTTACCGCCATTCCGTTTATTTGCTTGCGGAAATTTACGGTATACCCGTTCGCCGTCATTGCCTTGAAAAAATGCTCGGCACATGCTATTTTCGTATCCTCGTCTGTAGATATCTGCGTCTCCTTGTCGTATGCCTTCGTCTCTATCACAATGTTAAGCTCCTTTGTACCGTCGGCTTTCTTCACCACATACATGAAGTCTGGACTATAGTTGCTCGATGCCACAGTGGGAATGCAGATGCTGCGTGACGGTATCTTGCCGTAGACTACAATCTCGTCTATCTCTGCCTTGATGTTCTGCAGTTCCAGCGGTGAGTCATAGGCGTAGGCGTCATACAGATAAGAGGCCGGAGGATTGCCGGGAGCGCACTTTCTGCCTATGTATGTCTGCACCACCTCATCCTTCACCGACCCGTCAGCGTTGGTGAGTTTTGTCTCCTTCGCCGTATAGTCGGCTTGCTTGTAACGCACATAGCCAACCAGCCGGGCACACTTCCAGTCGTCAACGGCAGCCACCAGGCGAACCAGCGAGCTGTCGTTGAACATCTCGTTCGTTATCCGGCAGCCTTCATTTACCGCGCGGCATATCGCCTTGTGCAGCACATGCACCGGGATGTTGGTGTGTTTTGCCGCGCGTTTGAGGAATTCGCCGTAGGCATAATGGCGGTTGTGCAACGTCAGTTCCACATGAGAGCCTTCCACGGCAGCGGCAATGCCTTGCTCAAACCCAAGCACACTGCGCGACGACTCCACAGTCTGGAGCGAGAACACCCGCTTGTCTTTGATTAACGAAGGCAGGGCCTCCTCCATATTCCGGTCTATCGCCTTGTCAAAGTAGAGAACGTATTTCCGGTTGAGCTGTGCCCACAACTGCCTTAGTTCCTCAAACCTCGCCTTGCGCACATGTATCCTGTCGCTGCGCTTGCTGTTGCGGTTGATGATGCGGTCGGTGCTTATGCCGCCAATGACGCTTCTGAACTCAGGATAGTCAACCAGCATGTCGTCGAACCTGTCGGCAATGACCTTCTTGTCGAAATCCACATAGCCCTTTGTCATCAGCTCGATGAAGAATCTGTTCACGTCAGTGCCGCGCTGTTCCGCCACCTTCACGATGTCCTCGGCAGTGATGGAGAGCGGGCTACGCTGGTCGGCCTCAAGCTCGCCGTTTATCTCAGCCACGAGTTTGTTGGCAAAGTCCTTCTCGGTGAAATCAACAATATAGTTGAGCATGAACGACGAGTCGCTTATTCTGTTGCCGGCACAATCCACAGGCAAGCGCAGTCCGCGACCTACCTCTTGCAGCTTGCTTGTTTCCGAGCCGCTTGAGCGCAGCTTGCAGATGGTAAACACATTGGGGTTATCCCATCCCTCCTTCAAGGTCCACTTCGAGAAGAGGAAGCGCAGCACGTTCGGCTTGCCGTCGCCGTCGGTGAAACTAAGCAGCTCTTTCTTTCCATGGAGTATGGTCTTCACCTCGCGCGCGATGTTCTCGTCGGAATCGTTGTTGTCCTGCGAGAAATATCCCGCACAGGAAGCGTCTATATTGTCGAGCGTCGCCTGCAGGTAGGCGGCATACTCTGGCGTGTTCTGCCTGGCGAGTTCCTTCTTCAGTCTCGCGGCAAGCATCGTGACGAACTTCTTCCGCAGCCATCCGTCGTTTTTGCCTTCAGCCCCCCGGAAACTCTCGATGTTGTCAATGAAGAACAGCGCCAGCGTCTTTATCGGCAGACCCTCACGGCAGAAGTTCTCGCGCTCCGTCTCGAAGTGGCGCGTGAGGGCAAGCTCTATCATGCCTTCCTGATAAGACACGCCATACTGGTCGGGGTAGAACTCCTCGCCCGTCTGCTTGTCTTGCCCGTTGCTCAGCGACACGCTGCTTTTCGCAATGGCCTCAACGACAACGCCATCAAGGTCGCTGTCTATCGTGCCGAGACTCTCGCCCACATGTATTGTGAATGTCTTGGCCGTGGTGTCGGCGCTTGTCAGCTTCATGTTCACGCTGTCGCCCTTCACCATCGACACCACCTTCACCTTCCTGTCGGCCTTCTTCCCTCCAGGCAGCTCAAGGTGCTCCTTGGCCACGCCCTTGATGAGTCCCTGGCCAAACGACTCGGCAGCGTTCAGGTCGTAAATCAACTCCTGATAGTCCTTCACGGCATGTTTGCTCTTGCCCTTGCCCACTGTCAGTTCGGGGAAGGTGGCACCGTAGCGCAGCACAAGCTGCGGTCGGAAGTTCTCTATCAGTGCGGCGTACGACTTGCCGCCGCGCTCCACGCGGTGAGGCTCGTCGATGATGAGCACCGGCTTGGTGTCGGCAATGGCATCGACGGGGCGATGGAAGTCGCCGAGCATCTGGTCGTAGTCGTCGCGTGTGAGCAGCTTGCCGTTGGTCAGCAGTTGCGTGTTGAGCAGCAGCACGTATATCTTGCGCTTCACATGGTGGGTGCCGTAAAAGAAATGGCCCTTGCTTTTGCGGTTCGAGCAGGCACACCTCCATCTCGGCGTCATAGCCGCACCCCGCCTCAAAATGGCGCCTCACCTCCGGCTCCGTCAGAAACGACGCCGTGCCGGCCTTGATGGGCAGTGTGGGCACGGCTATGATGAACTTGTTTATGCCGCAACGCCTGTGCAGCTCAAACATGGTGCGAGTGTAGACATAGGTCTTGCCCGTGCCTGTCTCCATTTTCACGTCAAGTATGCGGTGGTAAGGAAGAGCCTTTATCTTGTCGGAAAGCATGTAGTGCGTAATGCGCAGCTTCTCTGCCCTGGCGAGAATGCCCGTTTTCTGGCGCACGGCGCGTATGGCCGTGCCGTCGAGCTGGTTGCGCAGCAACGGGTTCTGGTGGCTCGCCTTCGGCGGCTCCTGTATGGAGGCCTCCACTATCGTTGCGACACCGTCCACGGGGATGGTCTGGTGCTGGAGGTCGTTTTCGAGTTTTAGTTCCATGGTCAATACCTTACGTCAATGTTTACGGTCAGTGTCTTGTTGCCGTCTTTCAGTGCGCGGAGGTTCTTTTGCAGCTCCTCGCGGTGGGTGAATCCGAAGCTGTAGCCGAAGATGACGATGTTGTGGGGCGAGAACGGCTCACTGTTGTACTTGTCCATCAGGGCGACGATGCTGCTCGCGTCGAAGTCGTCGTCGGGGTTTACCATATACAGATGGTCGCCTTTCCAGTAGGCGGTGTATCTGCCGAGCGTCACCTCCTCGGCTTCTGTTGTCAAGCCATAGCCGTCGGCTTCGAGCCAAGTGGCAAGGACGGTATTCCTGCCAAAGTCATCCACTGTGAGCGTAGTGAGATTGTTGGACATAGGGTCAAACTTCTCCATCTGCAACAGGGCGTTCTCCTTGGGCTCTTCCAGCGTGAAGTGCTTAAAGCCAAGGTCGCCGGCAAAGAGCGGATTCTCTGCCTTTATCTTCTTGGCGGCACGCTTGATGCGCTCCATGCCGATACAATCTAATGTATGCGGATATTTGTTGCTTTCAAGAAAATCTATAATTTTTTGAACCTTGGCTTTTTCATTTTTAGGCGTAAGCTCCAACTTTTTATCCAAATCCAAAGGGAGTTGTACAGCAATAAATTTTCTACATCCATCAATAACATTAAGATTTAAAACAGCGTCTGCCGTGCTGCCTGAACCTGAAAAGAAATCCATACAAATAGAGTTTTCATCAGACCCTAATTGAAGAAGTTTCTTAATCAAATAAGTTGGCTTTGGAAAATCAAACATTTCCGCCATCCCGTATTTCTTTAGTTCTACGGAACCCTGTTCCGTAATCACTCCAGTTTCTTCCCAAATTCCGTCATCATCATCTTCTTCATCAGGAATCTCTAAATCTTCAAACCAAATAGTCTTAGCTTTGTATGTTCCTTTTCGATATTTCTCATAAATACCCCATTTTCCAGAAGATTTTTCCCTTGCGACAACATTGCTGTTCATTGAGCTGTCCCCTATATTCTTGACAAGTTTCTTTTTCCCCCACCTCCAACAACTTTCTCCATTTTCACTATTATATGGAAGGACACCAATGGAATATTCAAGTGATTGAGTATCACTTACCGGGCAATATCCATTTTCGTCTTTTTTGTTGGGATTGATATATATAGGATAGAAAAGATTCGGACGGTTAAATTTCCCATATTTGGGATTTCGGTTTCTTAATTCGCGTTCTGTGTATTCACTTATATCATCCTTCTTTATATTGCCAGAAAGCTCTTTCTTTAGTTCTTTTATTATAGCATCTTCGCTATTTGTATAAACTAAGAGATATTCATGAGTCTTTGCTAACTGTTTATATGTCTGTCCACGTTTATTGGATTGCACAACAATTTGTGCCACAAAGTTCTCCTCCCCGAACACCTCGTCGCACAGTTTCTTCAGATTCGCCTGCTCGTTGTCGTCGATGGATATAAAGATCACGCCGTCGTCCGTCAGCAGGTCGCGGGCGAAGGACAGGCGCGGAAGCATGAACGTGAGCCACGCCGCATGGCTTGCGCTGCCGCGCCGCGTCATGGATAGGATGCGCCCGGCACGTTCGAGACTGACGTCAAGTCGCTTCGCGAGTCCCTCGACAGTGAAGTTGAACTTGTCATTGTAGACAAATCCGTCGCCGCCCGTGTTGTAGGGAGGGTCGATGTAGATCACCTTCACCCGCCCGCTGTACGACTTCACGAGATGCTGCAGCGCGTCGAGGTTGTCGCCGCTGATGTACACGTTTTGGCTGTCGCGGTTCTCGGGCTTCGCGTTGTGCTCCTCGTCGGGACGGATGAGCGTGGTGGTGTCCATATTGCAGAGCATGCGGGCATAATTCTTGCCAAGCCAGTTGAAGCCACTCGCCTCGTCGGTAAGCGTTGTGCCTCCCGGCAACGAAGCCTTGAAAGCCTCTATGTCGAACTCACCGGCAGCGTTAAAGCACTGCGGAAAGTAACGGCGCAACGCCTCTATCTCTTTCTTTCCAGCCACCGCAGCAGCGTTACGGTTGATTATATCTTTTATCATCCTATCGTTTTCTTTAATACTTGCTAATTTTATCAGATATGTAAAGCTATTGTCTGCGGAGACAAGAGACCTCCGCACCCAGGAGAACCTATTCCTCTTTAATTATCCAGTCGCCAATGGTGCGCTGCTGGCTGTCGTAGTTGACACCAATCTTATACAGCCGCTTGCCGTCGGCCGAGTAAGGCACAAGATACCCTTTCTCGTCAATCTGCCTCAGCGCGTCCTCCGCCGAGCCGTCATATTTCAGTTCAAACACAAACACCGACTCCGGCAGGTAGACCACGGCGTCAGCCCTGCCCACGGCACTGTCCTCCTCCACACGCATGAAGGCTCCCATCAGATTGAATATGAGATAGAACACGGTCTGGAAGTCGCGTTCGTTCTTGTTGGAAAGCCTGTTGCTGATGCTTGCAAGATAAGCCTTCAGGCGGTTCATCGCGCCTTCGATGTCGCCATCGTAGAGCAGCTGGAGGAAGTCGCCCGTAAGACTGTTGTTGTCGAGCGACACGGGCGAGAGGTAGTTTGGCGCGAGACTCTTCAGCATGCCAATCTTCACCTCGCGGTTGGGGTACTCCAGCGTGTAGCGGCGCATCAGCGGGTTATATTTCTTGATGGTGAGATAGCCGCTCTGGTAGAGCAGCGGCAGGGCCGACGTCATCTGTTCGGGCGACACGTCGAAGTCATCAACCTCGCAACTCTTCTTCTCGATGTCCATCACGCTGACATGATATTTCTGCAGAGTCTTTATCAGATAGCTCGGCGTGCCGGAGCCAAACCAGTAAGGGGCGATTTTCTGACCATTTAAAGCCTTGACAAGACTGAACGGATTGAACACATCCTCAGAGTGTTCACTAAAGTGATAGCCGTCGT
>CALBYK010000316.1 GCA_937889855.1 uncultured Prevotella sp. | reverse complement strand
GCCAACGAGCAGCTCAATCAGGTGTCGAAGAAGTGGCAGGCAGAAGTGGAGGCTCTCAACACAGAGGCCTCTACAATGTACAAGAACTACCAGAACGAGATGGTTTTCCTCTCAGCCGACCAGAAGAAAGCACGCCAGGAGGCCATCATGAAGAAGGAGAAGGACGCCAGCGACCTGAAGCGGAAGTATTTCGGTCCGGAGGGCGAGCTTTTCAAGAAGCGCGAGAGCCTTATGTCGCCTATCCAGGAGGAGATATACAACGCGGTGAAGGAGATATCGGAGCTGCGCGGCTATTCGCTTGTGCTCGACCGCGCCTCCGACTCGGGCATTATCTTCGGCTCGCCAAAGATAGACATCAGCAACGAGGTGCTGCAGAAGCTTGGATACGCCAATTGACAGAAAAATTAATAACAAAATAACAAAAGAAAAAAAACAATGAAAAAGCTTATTTTAATGCTTATGTTGTGCATGCCATTGGCAACATTCGCACAGAAGTTCGGACACGTCAACGCACAGGAAATCATGTCGTCTATGCCTGAGTTCATCAAGGCACGTGGCGAGGTTGAGGCTGCCGCAAAGCAGTATGACAACGACCTCAAGGCCATGCAGGACGAGCTCCAGCGCAAGGCCCAGGACTATGACAAGAACGCCTCTACCATGAACGATACCCAGAAGAAGGAAACCGAGGAGAGCCTCCAGCAGATGTACCAGAAGATTCAGCAGACGGCACAGGACAACCAGCAGGCACTCGGCAAGCTCCAGCAGGACAAAATCTCGCCTATCACCAACAAGCTCGTTGAGGCCATCAAGGCTGTAGGCAAGGCTGGCGGCTATGTATACATCATGGATGTCACATCTGGCATACCTTACATCAGCGACACACTCAGCAAGGACGTTACCGATGAGGTCAAGGCACAGCTCAACAAGCCAGCCGCTGCCAAGAAGTAAGCGGCTGACAGTACAACAGCTGACAAAATGCATAAGGAGGCTACGGCTTCCATGCCGTAGCCTGCGGCAGCGCCCGCAACACTGGCGTCATGCGCAATGCAGGCATGCAGCGTGGAGACCGTAGCCTCCTTCTTTTCTTTTTTCCCACCATTCACCAAAACAGTCTTAACAACAACATTATTATGAAGAAACTATTCTTTTTGCTCCTTGCCATTGCACTCCCCGTCATGGCAAGCGCACAGATACGCTTTGGCTACTTCAGCTATGACGCGGTACTCAAGTCGATGGCCGACTATCAGCTCGCACAGCGCAGCGTTGCCGACCTGCGCCTAAAGTATGACGAGGAGATGAAACGCGCCGAGAAGGAGTTTAACGTGAAGTATGAGGAGTTCCTTGACGACCAGCGCAATCTCGTGCCGTCAATCCTGCGCAAGCGCCAGTCGGAACTGCAGGAGATGATGGAAAAGAACGTTGCCTTCAAAAAGGACGCTCAGCAACTTCTGCAGCAGGCCGAGACAGACGCCTACGCGCCGGTGAAGCGCAAGCTCGACGAGGCGGTGGCAAAGGTAGGACGCGAGCACGGTTACGCGTTCGTGCTCAACACCGACGGCGACGCATGCCCGTATGTCAACCCGGATATGGGAGAGGATGCCACGGAAGCTATAAAGGCAGCCGTGAAATAGACCAAAAGCAGAGGCACAATGAATTTTCCACAAGCTCCCGGTCCAATTGGAGTGTTCGACTCCGGCTATGGCGGACTGACCGTCCTGCACGGCATACGCCAGCTCCTCCCGCAGTATGACTATATGTATCTTGGCGACAACGCGCGCGCGCCTTACGGCTCGCGCTCGTTTGAGGTTGTATACCAGTTTACGCGCCAGGCCGTGCTCAAACTTTTTGCCATGGGGTGCCACCTCGTAATCCTCGGGTGCAACACCGCCTCGGCCAAGGCGCTGCGCACCATACAGCAGCGCGACCTTCCGCAGCTCGACCCCTCACGCCGTGTGCTCGGCATCATACGCCCTACCGCCGAGGTCATAGGCGAGCTTACACATACGCGCCATGTGGGAGTGCTCGCCACGGAGGGAACGATAAACAGCGGGTCCTACTCGATGGAGATAAAGAAACTCTTCCCTGACATAAAGGTGTCGGGCGTGGCATGCCCTCTCTGGGCCGCCATAGTGGAGGCAGGCGAGGCCGACTCGCCCGGAGCCGACTATTTTGTCAAGAAGCGTATTGACCAGCTCATGCGCAAGGACCCCGACATCGACACCGTCATCCTCGGCTGCACACACTATCCGCTACTCATGTCGTCGGTGGTGAAGAACATACCCGACGGTGTGCGCATAATGGCTCAGGGCACATACGTGGCCAACTCCCTTAAGGACTATCTCGAGCGACACCCTGAGATGGAGCACAACATCACGCAAGGCGGAACATGCCGCTACCTTACCACCGAAAGCGAGAAACGGTTCAGCGAGACGGCACGCATCTTCCTGCACGAGGACGTGACCGTGAACCATGTTGACCTCACCGATTGAGGCCCACTTAAAGAAACAGACAAGAAAACAATATTCAATGAAGATAGGAAATATAGAATTCGGACCACAGCCGCTCTTCCTCGCTCCCATGGAGGATGTCACAGACATAGGGTTCAGACATCTGTGCAAGCGTTTCGGGGCGTCCATGGTATACACCGAGTTTGTGAGCGCGGAGGCGCTTGTGCGCTCCGTGAACGCCACACTCAAGAAGCTCAACATCAGCGACGAGGAAAGGCCGGTAGGCATACAAATCTACGGGCGCGACGTGGAGTCGATGGTTGAGGCGGCCAAGATAGTGGAGCAGGCGCGCCCCGACGTCATAGACATCAACTTTGGATGCCCCGTGAAGAAAGTGGCAGGCAAGGGAGCCGGAGCCGGCATGCTGCAGAACATCCCGCTGCTGCTCAACATCACACGCGAGGTGGTGAAGGCTGTCAACACTCCTGTGACTGTGAAGACAAGACTCGGATGGAACTCGGAGAATATTGTTATAGGCGACCTTGCCGAGGCCCTGCAGGACTGCGGCATCCAGGCCCTCACGATACACGGGCGAACCCGTGCGCAGATGTATACCGGCGATGCCGACTGGACGCCAATAGGCGAGGTTAAGAGCAACCCGCGCATACACATACCCATAATAGGCAACGGCGACATATGCACGCCAGAGCAGGCCCGCGACGCTTTTGAGCGTTATGGCGTTGACGCGGTGATGGTTGGAAGGGCAACCTTCGGACGCCCATGGATATTCAAGGAGATGCGCGACTTCCTTGACGGACGCCCCGCCGACCCCACGCTGACGTTCGACCGCAAGCTCGACATCCTGCTTGAGCAGCTGCGCATCAACGTTGAGCGCATTGACGAGTACCGAGGTATCCTGCACACACGGCGCCACATTGCCGCCTCGCCAATATTCAAAGGCATTCCCGACTTCAGGCAGACGCGCATAGCCATGTTGCGTGCCACTACGGTTGACGAGCTTACATCAATAATGGAGCAGGTGAGAGCCATGATAAATGGCAAGGACTGACAAAAAAGGATGCGAAAAGTTTGGCGGTGACGCATAAAATAACTACCTTTGCACCCGTTATTGTCATCTTTGTCCTATGGTGTAATGGTAGCACAACAGGTTTTGGTTCTGTTTGTGGTGGTTCGAATC
>CALBYK010000315.1 GCA_937889855.1 uncultured Prevotella sp. | reverse complement strand
TGGTATGAGGTTTATTTATCAACTTCTGCATTGGTGTCGCCAGTCATTGGCAGCAGACGGATGTTGCTCCACGTCTGTGCCATCGATTCTGACGGGGTGGCAGTGGTAGTTTGTGGCTTCTGGTTTATCACTACCGACTGGCGTGCCACGTTGTTGTGGACATATTCGTTTATTTCACCGAGAGTAGCCTCGCCTTTCGATTCTTGCAGCTTTTTCAGCAAGTAGTAGGTGAAGAGTCCGTGGCTCTCCTTCTTGTAAGGATAAGCCGTCTCGTCATCGCTTGCAGCCGAGAGCACCACCATGTTGCCACGCGGATCTTCCTTCTTGGCTTTCAGGGCAATGCCACGTGCACTTGCCAACATACCCTCCTCGCGTTTTGAGCCGCTGAAGCACGCGTCGAGGAACACAGTTATCGTCTTTGCTCCAGTTGACCCCAGCTCGTTGTAGAGACGGTTGAGTGAGTAGCATCCCTCGGTTTGTGTGCCGTCGGCGTCAACCGGCAACAGGTAGGCGTCGCGTGTAGCCTCGTTGGGGATGCCGTGTCCGGCATAGTAGAACACAATGTTTATGTCACCGTTGAAGGCACGCGCTATGTTCTTGATGTCGCGCACGGCACGCAACATGCTGCCAAACGACGCGTCACTATATTGTCTGACGTTCTCCTTTGGCATTCCGAGCGTCTTGCGGCAATATTCGGCAAAGGTATTTCCATCGTTGAGTGCTAACGGCACGCCAGCCACGTTGATATAGTTCTCGTTGGATATAATCACAGCGAACGTTTTGTCATTGCGCACGGTTGTCTCAGGAATGTTGGTGTCAACATCTGATGTGCCAAGGTTCACCGTTTGCGTACTGATAGTCTGCTTACCACGGCTGCTGTTGGCGGCGAGGGCGGTGTTTATGTCGTTGAAGTTCACCTCCACATTGGTTTCCGTGTAGCTGAGTGCTGCCGAGTTGTCATATTGGTATGTCTTGCCGGTAGGTGTGACTATGGTAAGTTTTGCAAGAGCCAGATGGTTGTTGTCTATGAAATATTGTGGGTTCTTGAACTCCATGCCATTCCAGTTTGACTCAAACATGCGGGCTTCATTGTTATCGCGTGGCACAGGTACAATCATATCGCCGAGTGTCTCGTGTGTAACAAGAAACACGCCATGGTCGGCGTCATAAGGATTGAGCTTTAGGTCGTGGAAGTTGACAAGCGACTGATAACGCTTCACATATTCATTCTCTGCAAGACGCTGGTATTCCTTCATCTTTGCCGCGCGGTTTTGCTCGTTCACGCGTGTCTGATATTCTGTAAGAGTCTCATACGAGTCCTTCTTGAGCCACTTGTTCATGCGGTCTTTGATAAATTCAACGGCAAAGTCTGAATATTCCGGAATCTTCAGGTCTTGCGGTCCATTGTCGGCAGATGTGGCTGTGGCAGAAATGTTGCTTGCTCCCGCCTGCGGTTGTGTGCCGGCTTTACCAGTAGTGTTCTTGCCAAGTTCCTGTCCGTCCTGTCCGTAAGCTATGAGCGACGGTATATAGTCTTGTCCAATCTTGCCTGCCCCCAACGACGCGAGTTTGTTGTTCACTTGCTCCAGTTCCTGTATGTTGCCTGTGCAGTTGTAGGCCACGGCCAAAGCTTGGGTGTACTTGACAGAAATAGGGTCGCTCGTCACAACTGTTTTCAAGAAGCCTATAGAACGGTTGAAATATTCGGGGAACAGCTTCTCATATTCTTTGAGAGCCTTCTTGTCGGTCTCGGTAATTGACTTGTTGTAATTGAGAACGCCAATATTATAGTTGTTTATCGCAAGATGCTTGAGTACGTCAAGTGCCTTGGGATGTTTCTTCTGCAACTGTGTGTACACATCAAGAGCCTTCTCAAACTGTCGCTCGTCCTCATACAATTTGCCTTGTATGTTGAGAAGGGTCTGGTTGTCGGGACGCATTTTTAGTCCCTGCGATACATAGCGCTGCAGGTTGTCGTTGTCTTTGTTGCCTATGCACATATTCACAGCCATGGATATATAGCTGAAACGTTGCTCTTGGTTTGGCGTATTGTCGGTTTCGTTGAGAGCCTCGTCAATAGTCTGTAGGGCAAGAGTATTGTCGTCTACATAGTTGCATGCCTTCACAAGATAACTGAATACCGACTGCCTGTAGGTGGTGTTGCCTGAGCGCAGGTAGGCTTTGAAATAAGGTATGGCCTCCTTGTAATTGCGGGCATTGTAAAGATTAGAAGCCGCGAAATAAGAAAGCATTGCATACGATTGTGAGGAAGTGTAGCCAAACTCCAAAAAGTCAGGGCGGCTTGCCACATCAACAAAAGCCCGTGCATAGAGTATGGCATCCGCCTGGCGTTTAAGTCCGTTGTTGTAGACGGCTCCATTAGACAGCACAGGAAGAAGGTCCTTCATGTTGTTGCGTGCCTGGTTGTAGGTGTTGCTGCCGCTAGGGGCATTGTCAAGCACGGCAAGTGTGGTGGCATAGCATTTGTACGCCACTTCGTAGAGCTTGTCCTTGTCTGCATTTGTGTTGAACAACTGCACGACATCCTTAAACAATGCATTGGAATCATCAATGTTCTGCGCCGACAGAGGACTGCCAAACGACATCAAAAGCATAGATACAGCTACAAAAATCTTTCTCATCAGTATTTCTGTAAAAAAAAACTTGTTGTTCTTTAGTGAAAAATCAATTTCAAGTTATTCTCTATATAAATGTCAAATCCCGCCTTGGACGGTACAGGCCAATGGCCATTGTCATCGTCCAAGGCGAGCATCCTACAAATAAACGTATTATTGTGCAAAAGCGTCAACAAATGTGAGCATCACGCCTATGCGGCGATACTGGCTGCCAGTTTCCTCTGACACTTCGATGTTGGCGTTATACGACGTCTTCATCTTCTGCAATGCAGGGATGTTGCTTTCAATGTAGTGCTTCACACCCATAGCACGCAGGAAGGCAAGTTGCTCGTTCTCCGAGATGCCCGTCTGCTTGTTGACAGAGATATTGTCGAGCTGTCCATTCTTGTATACCGGCTCACGGTCGTATCCTCCATACACCTCATTGTATGGCACTGTGCGGCTGAACGGCATGGCGTCCGCCATACCTGTAATCATCAGTTTCACTTCCTTGCCCTCAACCACATACTTGGCAAAGTCGCCCTCAAGAGCCTTCTTCACCACAGTGAGCATAGCCTGTGCGGCTGCCGACTCCTCGCAGAGATACTTGCCTGGACCGAAGTCGTCGCGGGCGGAGAACTCCTCGTCGACAGTGTAGCCAACGTTCACCTCGTAGTTGAATATGTTCTTGCCAGAAGCGTCGGTTGTAGGCACAACTTTTGTCTTCACGTCAATCTTAGTGTGGTCGGTGATGACATTGTCCTCCATTGCGGTCTTCATTACTTCGTTGCGCAGTTCCTCGAGTTTCAGCTCCTCCATGCGCTGTGCCTGAAGTTGCTCAAGCGGCACGAAATTGTCGTCGCTCTCAAGGAATGCAAGCGACTTGCGCTCGCGGTTGTCGAACACATACGTCTGGTTGTTGTTCTTGTTGAACACCTCCGTGTAGACAAGTTCAAACTCGTCGTTCTCGTTGACGGCATACATGGCGTTGCGGAACTCAAGTGCGCTCGGGTCCTTAAACTCCGTAAG
>CALBYK010000314.1 GCA_937889855.1 uncultured Prevotella sp. | reverse complement strand
CTGACGTTGTGAGTCCCATGATGTAGTCGGGCATCGCCGACCGCTATCGCTACCACTCGCCGATGCCCGACTACATCATGGGACTCACAACGTCAGTGCGCTACAAGCAGCTCACGCTCGGCATGAGCTTCCGCGCTAACATCGGCAACTACGTCTACAACTCGACGGCGATGAACACCGGAGCGTGGGAACTCGAGACATGGGCAGACGGACTGCAGCTCAACAACCTCAACCGCAGCTACATGAAGACGGGATTCAAGAACCGCCAGTATCTCTCCGACTACTATGTGGAGAACGGCTCGTTCCTCAAGCTCGACAACGTGAACCTGAGCTATAACTTCGGCAAGATAACCAAGTGGTGCTCGCTGTCGCTCTCTGCCATGGTGCAGAACGTGTTCTGCATCACCAACTACTCGGGCGCCGACCCGGAGGTGCCCAACGGTGTCGACAGCAGCTTCTATCCGCGACCGAGAACATACACCCTAAGTCTTGGATTGACATTCTGATGTCATGCTGAATAACGTTCAACTTTGTCTTACACCGACCGCAGTAAGTGCTTACACCGACCGCGATAAGACAACAACGAAACCCAAATAGCACGACAAACAAGTAGTAACTAACCAAATAAAGCAGTGTCAAATGTAGGAGGTACGGTCTCCGAGCCGTACCACTACACCTACATCACCCCTAACAACAAAAAACAATTGAAAGCTATGAACAAATATTTCATCGGTTGCCTCGCCGCAGCAATGCTGTCGCTCAACACAGCCTGCACAGACGACCTCAACCAATACCCACATACCGAAACGACATCCGAGAGTGTCTACACCAACGTGGCCAACTACGAGGCTGTGCTCGGAAAGATTTACGCCTCGATGACCGCCACCGGACAGGAGTCGTCGGGCGTCGACTACGCCTCCAACCACGGCGAGAACTACATGCGCACCTTCCTTAACCTGCAGGAGGCTCCGACAGACGAGATGGCATACTCGTGGCTCACGGGCGACGACCTAACCAACATCTCGTTCATGAAATGGGATGCCGGCGACACCTGGGTGAGCGACATGTACTACCGCATCTACTACAACATCACGCTCTGCAACGAGTTTCTGCGCAACTGCTCCGACTCGAAGCTCGCGTCGTTCGACGACGCCGACCAGCAGAAACTGCGCCGCTACCGCGCCGAGGCGCGTTTCATGCGCGCCCTATTCTACTACCACGCGCTCGACCTCTTCCGCAACATACCGTTCGTCACCGAGAACGACCCCATCGGCTCCTACGTACCGCCACGCTACACGCCAGAGCAGACCTTCGAGTACATCGAGTCGGAGCTTAATGACTGCGTAGGCGACCTCGCGTCGAAAGCCGACTGTCCCTACGGCGAGGCATCCAAGGGCGCAGCCTACACGCTGCTCGCAAAGCTCTATCTCAACAGCGAGGTGTACACCGGCACTGCCCGCTACACCGAGTGCATAAAGGCATGCAACAACGTCATCGCCGAGGGCTACTCGCTCAACAGCGACTATGCCCAGCTCTTCAACGCCGACAACGACAAGCGCACCAACGAGATAATCTTCGCGCTGCCGCAGGATCCGGAGCACCTGCTCACATACGGCTCTACTACATACCTTATCTGCGGAGCCGTGAGCAGCACGTCGACAACACTCAACTCCAAGGACTGGGGCGTGGAGTCGCCATGGGGCAACTTCCGCTCGCGCGGCAACCTGACCGCCAAGTTCGCCGACGGCGACAAGGACCACCGCTACATGTTCTACACCGACGGACAGAACCAGTATATCGACGACTTCACCAACCAGCAGGACGGCTATCTCTTCACCAAGTGGACCAACCTGAAGGACAACGGCGAGGTGGCCTCGAACACGGCTTCATACGGCGCAGCCACCGACTTCCCGCTCTTCCGCCTGGCCGACGTATACCTGATGTATGCCGAAGCGGTGATACGCGGCGGCGAGGGCGGAACACGCGCCCAGGCAGTAAGCTACATCAACGACCTCCGCAAGCGCGCCTACGGCGACGAGAGCGGCAACATCAAGGAGAGCCAACTCAGCAAGGAGTTCATCATCGACGAGCGCGCACGCGAGCTCTACATGGAGGGCCAGCGCCGCACCGACCTCGTGCGCTTCGGCGAGTTCACCACATCCTCTTATATATGGGAATGGAAGGGAGGCACCAAGGACGGCATGGCTGTCGACAACAAGTACAACTACTACCCCATCCCGTCTACCGACCTCACCGCCAACCCTAACCTCAAGAATGAGGAATACTAACTGGGAGAGGAAAACGTTTACATTAATCTAAATCAATAAAACTCCAATATGAAAAAGCTATTCAGCCAAATATTTATGTACCTTTGCCTTGCCGTTGTCTGCGCAAGCTGCAACAACGACGGAGACACCGTCTACGTCGACGGCATGGCACCGTCCGACCTCATAGCCACGGCATCACGCGTCGACCTCGACATCTCGCAGCGCACCAAGGTGGTGCTGCAGCTCGCATGGAAGAACCCGACGCTGCTGTCGAGCGACGCCACCAAACCCGTTACCGGCAACCTGCTGAAAACATACGTCGAGGCATCTGCCTCGAAAGACTTCAGCGGCGCTTCGTCAACAGCCGTGACCTCACTCACCAAGGCATACACCGGCACCGAGCTGAACACGCTCGCCAAGAACCTCGGCATCAACGTCAACACCGCCGGACAGCTCTACTTCCGCATCAAGGCGCAGGAGGGCGACAACATGGAGCCTGTCTACAGCAACGTGTGCCTGGTGACAGTCATCCCATACTTCGTCGACATGACCAAGCTCGCCGTGCTCGCAAGCAACAAGACCGACACCATAGCCTATCTGCACTCGCCCGAGGCGGACGGCGTATACACTGGCTACATGAACGCCACGGCATGGCTCAACTGCTGGTTCTACGAGTACTCTGGCGACACGTGGGGCAACTACGCCGTAGACGGACACGCCTTCGAGATTTCCAACGCGTCGGACGCATGGAACTGCTGGTTTGCCGACGGTGCCGGAGCATGGTACGTGAAGGTGGACACCAAGGAGAAGGAATGGAGCGCTACGCTGCTCGCGCAGCTCAAGGCAGGCGGCAACGACATGACCTACTACTCAAAGCGGCAGCAGTGGGGCTACTACATCACCACCACCGCCGACAACCAGACCGTAGCCATCGAGGCCGACGCCAAGGAATACAACACCACAACGCGCACCGACTACGCCAACGAGAAGACGCTGCACTTCGCCGCCGCCGACGGACGGCTGTCGCAGGCAGAATCGTCTACCGGCATCAGCATCGCCAAGGCGGGCACCTATACCATCATCGTCGAGGCCGACGGAAGCGGCTACCTTAAATACTCCGTAGTAGAGGGCAAGGTGGACTTCAACGCAACAGACGAGCCTGAAACCAAGTATCCGTCGGAGCTGTATATGGTCAACAAGGACGACATCTCCATCGACCTCGCACGCCTCGCCAAGACCGGCGACACCACCTACAGCGGCACCTACACGCTGACCGCCAACTGGGAGAACTTCAAGCTTGCCGACCGCGAGAACTCAATCGTCTACGGTTCCGACCCCGAAGACCTCTTCACGCTGTCCACCGACGCCGGCGCATGGAGCATCTGGTTCAAGGACGACGTGCATGCAGGAGAAACCGTCACCGTGACCATCGACTTGAAGACGAAGAAGTGGAGCTACAGCAAATAACATGGCGGAGGTTTCCGGCCTCCGCCACGGTCAATTCCACTACGACTGAAAAAGAATTAAAACCTAACAACAATAAAACAAATGAAACGAATATTCAAACCCCTACTGATAGCCGCCCTCACCATGTTCTCATTCTCGGCATGCAGCGACGACGACAACCCCACGCCACAGACCGAGCCCACATACGACATGACCGGCTTCGCCAAGGGCGCCGACGTGAGCTGGCTCACCGAGATGGAGAAAGCCGGCACCAAGTTCTACAACGCCAAAGGCTCTGAGCAGGACTGCATGACGCTGCTGCGCGACCTCGGCGTCAACGCCATACGCCTACGCGTGTGGGTGAACCCTGCCGACGGCTGGTCGGGCAAGCAGGACGTGCTCGCCAAAGCTTGGCGAGCAAAGAATCTCGGACAGCGCATCATGATCGACTTCCACTACTCCGACTCGTGGGCCGACCCCGGCAAGCAGAACATCCCAGCCGATTGGAACAAATTCAAGGACGACCTCACGAAGATGAAGGCCGCCGTGGCTGACCACACCAAGGACGTGCTGACCCTTCTCAAGAACAACGGCATCGACGTGGAATGGGTGCAGATAGGCAACGAGTCGAACACCGGCATACTCTGGCCTTTGGCACTGGTGTCGGACAGCGACCTGAAGAATATCGACAACTATGTGGCACTCAACAATGCCGGCTACGATGCAGCCAAGGCCGTCTATCCCGACGCGCAGTGCATCATCCACCTCGACAAGGGCAACGACATCGGACACTATACGTGGCTGTTCGACGGACTGAAGGCGCACGGCGCCAAGTGGGACGTCATCGGCATGTCGCTCTATCCCGAGGACAGCAACTGGCAGACCGTCACCGACAACTGCCTCAACAACATATCCACACTCGCCTCGCGCTACAACACCAAGGTGATGATTTGCGAGATTGGCATGGCGTGGGACTCTGCCAACGCCGAGGCGATGATGAAGAAAATGGTGGACGGCTGCAAGGCGAAGCAGGAGTGTCTCGGCATCTTCTACTGGGAACCGGAGTGCTACGCTGGCTGGAACGGCTACACCATGGGAGCATTCGACTCCAACGGTAAGCCTACCGCCGCGCTCAACGCCTTTAGCGACAAATAGGAAGAATGACACATAATGCTTAATTTCTTTAGTCGTGTAATTGACGTTAATTTATATTCCATATATATATGGACATTAATGTAAATACGGAACCTGTTAACGACAATTACACGACTTAAAGATTACACGCCTAAATCCACAAACAGCAATGAAATTCATATTATCGCTCATCCTAATTTTGTCACTACTGCCGGTTAACGCCCAAACAAGGCTCCTCGGCGGCGACATATCCCTCCTCCCCACCTACGAACAGCGCGGCACCAAGTACATTGACGCTGAAGGCACGGCACGATCTTTCATCGACATCGCCAAGGCTAACGGATGGAACGCCGCACGCGTGCGCCTCTTCGTCAACCCCGATGACGCGCCAACGGAGAACAAGGACGAGGGCGTGTGCCAGGACTTAAACTACATCACTCCTCTCTGCAAGCAGATAAAGCAAGAGGGTATGAACCTTATGCTCGATTTCCACTATTCAGACACATGGGCAGACCCCGGCAAGCAGTTCACACCAAAGGCTTGGACGAAGTGCTCACCACAACAGCTCTGCGACTCGGTATACGAGCACACCTTCCACGCCCTGCGCCATCTTGCGGAGAACGGCTGTGCGCCCGACCTTATTCAGGTGGGCAACGAGATTACTTTCGGTATGCTCTGGCCTACGGCAAAGACCGATCCTTTCAGTGAGAAGAACTGGGACGTGCTGACCGACCTCATAAAGAGTGGCGTGTGCGCCTGCCGCGAGGTATGCCCCAAGGCACGCGTCATCATTCACACCGAGCACGCCGGCGACTGGGAAGCCACAAAGAACTACTACACGCGCCTTGCCGCCCACGGCGTCGACTACGACATAATCGGATTGTCATATTATCCTATGTGGCACAAGGACATCCCCAACCTCTCGCGCACGCTCGACTCGCTCACCGTCACTTTCCCTTCGAAAGACATCATGATTGTGGAGACCGCATTCTACTACTCCCACGACAACGACCGCTGGGCAAAGTCATCGGACGAATACTCCGACTTATATCCTATTTCAGAAGAGGGTCAGGCGCAGTTCACCTCGGAACTTGTGGCGATGCTCAAACGACACCCGCGTGTGAAAGGACTCTACTGGTGGTTTCCGGAAGAGAACGAGAGCGGCAAGAAAGTGATAGGAAGCTGGATTAACCGGGGACTCTTCGACAACCACACGGGACGCATGCTGAAAGCAATGAAGTGCCTCCAATAACTGGGAGAGGGGGCGTCCCGCCCCCGACAAACCTACAAACGAACGCAACATCATCAGTGGCGGAGGTCTCCGGCCTCCGCTGCACCCATATATCATAACCATTCACATACTAATCTTAAATATTTGCTTGCTGCGGAGGCCGGAGACCTCCGCCACGGACAAAAATATAATGCATATGAAACATTGCATATCAACACCTTTTTCCAAGGCAAGTGGTGTAGGCTTGCTGCTCGCCCTCACCTCCATAATGCCAGCCTCAGCCCAGCGACATACCGTCAACCTCAAGCAGTGGCAGTTCTCGCGCGACAGCGTCAACTATCAGGCAGTCACCATTCCCCACGACTGGGCGATAAACGGCCCGTTCGACAAGAAGTGGGACCTGCAGTATGTAGCCATCGAGCAGAACGGCGAGACAGAGAAATCAGAGAAGTCGGGACGCTCCGGCGCACTGCCTTGGATTGGACGCGGTTTTTATAAGACCACAATTAACATAAGCAAGTTGCCCAAAACTGCCGTACTTGAGTTCGACGGTGCCATGGCCGACCCCCATGTCTACGTCAACGGACATCTCGCCGGACACTGGGCATACGGCTACAACGCCTTCCGCGTTGATGCCGCGCCTTTTCTGAAGAAGGGCAAGAACGAGATATCGGTGAGCCTCAACAACCGCGAGGAGAGTTCGCGTTGGTATCCCGGCGGCGGACTCTACCGCCCCGTGCAGCTCGTCACCAATGCCGACGCTGCAACGATTAGCCCGTGGAACTGCTGGTTCCGCACCGAGTCAATAGCCGACGGCAAGGCAGAAGTGAGCATCTGCACTAATATTAATAACGTTGACAAAACGCTGTCCATCGAAAACCAACTGATAGACAAGGACGGCAAAGTGGTGGCTGAATACCGCTACGGCGACTTCGACGCCGAAGGCAATGCCGTGAAGAAGCTGACGGTTGACAACGCTCAACTGTGGTCGCCCGAGTCGCCTTATCTATACAAACTCGTCACGCGCCTCTACCGCAACCGAAAGCTCATAGACGAAACGCGCCAGAACGTGGGCATACGCACCATCCGCGTGGCTAAGTATGACGGTTTCCAGCTCAACGGTGTGTCGCGCAAGATAAAGGGCGTGTGCCTCCACCACGACCTGGGTCCACTCGGAGCAGCCGTCAACAAGGCAGCGCTCATACGGCAGATACGCACGATGAAGGAGATGGGATGCGACGCCATACGCACGGCGCACAACATGCCGTCGACATGGCAGATGGAGGTGTGCGACTCGATGGGCATGATGGTCATGGCGGAGAGCTTCGACATGTGGATATACCCCAAGTGCAAGAACGGCTACGCAAAGGACTTCAAGCAGTGGGCAGACAAGGACATCGAGAACCTTGTGCGCAACCACCGCAACCATCCGTCAATAGTGATGTGGAGCATCGGCAACGAGATTCCGGAACAGTGGAGCACCGAGGGACGCGACATCGCCAAGCACCTGCAGGACATCTGCCACCGGCTCGACCCCACGCGCCCCGTGACGCAGGGCATGGACCGCGCCGAGGACGCCCTGAAGTCGGGTTTTGCCCAGGTGATGGACGTGCCGGGGTTCAACTACCGCGTCTATAAGTACGACAACAATATCAGACAGCTTCCGCAGGGGTTCCTGCTCGGCTCGGAGACGGCATCCACGGTTTCGTCGCGCGGAGTGTATAAGTTCCCCGTCGAGCCAAGCGACTCAAAAGTGTATGCCGACGGGCAATGCTCATCGTACGACGTGGAGTACTGCTCGTGGAGCAACCTGCCCGACGACGACTGGCAGATGCAGGACGACCGCGACTACACCATAGGCGAGTTTGTGTGGACTGGCTACGACTATCTCGGCGAGCCTACACCTTATGACGAGTACTGGCCGTCGCGCTCAAGCTATTTCGGCATCTGCGACCTCGCCGGACTGCCCAAGGACCGCTACTGGCTCTACCGCTCACACTGGCGCACCGACTCACCCACCCTTCACCTGCTGCCCCACTGGACATTCCCTGGACGCGAGGGCGAGGTGACACCCGTCTACTGCTACACGTCATACCCATCTGCCGAGCTGTTTGTCAACGGAAAGAGCCAGGGACGGATAGTGAAGAACCCCGGCTCGCGGCTCGACCGCTACCGCCTGCGCTGGAACAACGTCAAATATGAGCCGGGCGAGATAAAGGTCGTTGCCTACGACTACGACGGCACACCTAAGGAAGAACAAACCGTACGCACCGCCGGCGAGCCGGAACGCATCATTCTGAAAGCCGACCGCCAGCACATCACTGCCACGGGCGAGGACCTCTCGTTTGTCACCGTATCGGTTGTCGACAAGAACGGCAACCCTTGCCCAACTGCCACCAACAACATGAAGTTCAGCGTAAGCGGGGCTGGCAAGCTACGCGCGGCATGCAACGGCGACGCCACGTCGCTCGTGCCGTTCAACTCCAATGAGATGCCGCTCTTCAGCGGCGAACTCGTCATCGTGGTTGAAGGTGTGAAACACGGCACGGCAACACTTGTAGTATCGGCAGACAAACTTGGAAACACCACATTGCCGATATTTGTGGAATAAGGGGCTTTCATGGCATAGCACTGGTCATCAACTTATAGCGTCATGGCGTTGGATGTAAGCAAAAACATACATCCAACGCCATTTTAGCCTCAAAAGAGGCCTACACTTGAATAAAACACAAAAAAAGACACATCATGCCAATAAAATTGACTAACTTTGCATAATCGTAGAAAAAACAAGTTGACATCAAAATAAAACGACTCACCACAAGTCTATTCAACATACACTCTATCTAAATATTATTGTGACAATGGCTAACGACAATTCCCAAAACACTGTACTTGTAGTTGACGATGTGCCCGTGAACGTACTGCTTGTAAAAGGTATGCTCGCCAAACAAAAGTTCAACGTCATCAGTGCCAACAGTGGCCAACAGGCACTTGACATAATGACACACGAGCACCCCGACTGCATACTCATGGACATTCTCATGCCCAACATGAATGGCTTTGAGACGACACGCGCCGTGCGCGCCAATCCCAAGACACGCGACATCCCTATAATAATGCTCTCCGCGCTCAACTCAGACGCCGACATAAAAGAAGGCATGGAGGCAGGGGCCAACGAGTTTGTAACCAAGCCGTTTGTACAGGACCGCCTCATCGCAACCATACAAAACCAGATAACGCTTGCGGCAGCCAACCGCAAGGAGCATGATGTCGAGCCTTTGCCAATGGCCAACTACGACGGAACCATGCGCCTGCTTGCCTACGTGGCATGCCAGAAACAGGACAAGTTCTCACGCATGCTCACCGAGATGGCTCTCTGTGTGCCTATCGACCTTGTAAACGACGACCTGCTCAACATAACCGACCACTCGACACGCGGGCTCATCGACTGGGTTGTCAGACGCATGCAAAACTACTATGTGCGCAACAACAAGATTTCGGTGAACGACACCATCTCAGAGGTAATCAACCTCATCAAGCCAGCGACAGAAACACGTGGGGTGAAATGGAACATACATCTCTCCAACGACACCAGCGTAAGTGCCGACCCGTCGCTCTTCCGTGCCGTCCTCACAAACCTCATGTCCTACGCATGCAAGATGAGTGACGGGCAGATTAGCGTCAACGCTGCCGTTGACGGCGGACTGACAAGCATCATCATCGCCACCAAGATGGTTGACGAGGACACCGAAGCTACCGACATGCGCGTAGAGATTGCTCTCGAAATAGCGTCCAAGATGAACGGAGCTGTTGTATGCGACCGCAGCGACGATGGCACATGCCAGTTCCAAATACTACTCCAAATCTAAAAAAAACAAATGATAGCTATGGTTCTTTACAATGTCATTCTGCCTATTCTTGTGGCACTCGTATGCATACTTATCTACCACTTCGCAATCAGGCGCAACAACAAGAAGATAGAAACTGCCGCCGACAACAAGGTGGACAACATCATCGACACCCTTCCAGCTCTCTACTATCTTGAGGATATGGTATGCGACGACAACGGCATGGTCGTCGACCTGAAAATAGAGAAAGTAAACGCACGATGCTTTGATTTCATACCTAAAGGTGAGTCGCCAATAGGCAAATACAGCAGCGACTTCTTTCCTGCCGGACAGTCGGCGTTCGTCGGTGCTGCCAACTCTGCCAAGCAACTCGGCACTCCTGTCAACTTCCAGTATTATGAGGTGAAGACGGGCGTCTACTACGACTGCGTGGCAAAACATCGCAAAGGAACCAACTTCATTGAGTTCTTCCTCATCGACAGTTCCAACCTGCACAAGACACAGGAGGCGCTCAACAGACTGCGCAGGCAAATGGAGATATCGCTCGAGATAAGCCACATAACACCTATAAAGATGTATTGCGACACACAACTCATTACATGCCTGCAACTCGACGACGAGCATAGCATCGGACACGACAACCTGAAGAACGTCACTCTCAGCGGTAACGAGCTGTTCGCTAAATTTGACGTTGCCGACCGTGAGACTCTTCAGCACCAGCTCGACGACTTGCGGGACGGAAAGATAAAACGCGTGAAGTACGACATGCAGTGTCATGAGGACCGTGGGAATGGCATGAGGGATGAATGGTATGAAGTGCGCGTGGTTGTGGGCGAGCGAGACAGCAACGGAACACCTAAGACGCTTGAAGGCTCAATACAGCTTGTCACCAAACGCAAGAACATGGAGAAGATGCTCACCGAGGCCAAGAAGAAGGCCGAGGAGCTCAACAGCCTCAAGTCGGCTTTCCTTGCCAACATGAGCCACGAGATACGCACGCCGCTCAACGCCATCGTGGGATTCTCCGAACTGCTCATAAGCGCCGAGACCCCAGAGGAACAGCAAGAGTACTCGCGCATCATACAGTCAAACTCCAGCCAGTTGCTGCAGCTCGTAGGAGACATTCTCGACCTCTCAAAGATTGAGGCTGGAACAATGGAGTTCATCGACAAGGACTTCGACCTCAACACCGTGATGAAGGAAACTGAGGAGTCGCTGCGCCTGCGACTCGACCCGGAGAAGCCTGTCACCATGCACTGTGAGCTGGGACTGCCGAAATGCACACTGCATCTCGACCACAACAGACTGGTACAGGTTGTCACCAACCTTGTAACCAACGCCATAAAGTATACCGACAGCGGCTCCATCACTATGGGATACCTGCTTAAGGGCAAGCTGCTCGAATTTTATGTGCGCGACACTGGCATGGGCATTGACCCTAAGCACATCAACGACATATTCGACCGGTTTGTGAAGCTTAACGCTTTCATAAAGGGAAACGGACTGGGACTGTCCATTTGCAAGAGCATCATCACACGCTTCGGCGGAAAAATATGGGCGGAGTCGGAACTTGGCAAAGGCTCCACGTTCTACTTCACCATCCCTTACGACCCCAGCAAACAGAACAACGACACAACAAAGGAGCCTGAGCCCAAACCCGTGGAGGTAGCTCCGGCTATGTCACACAGTGTCACTCCGGACGACAAGAAAATCAAGATTCTCGTAGCCGAGGACAACGAGAGCAACTACAAGCTCGTGAGTGCCATCCTCTCACGCGAGTACAACCTGTGCCACGCATGGAACGGCAAGGAGGCCGTAGAGATGTTTGACGAGTTCAAGCCTAAGCTCATCATCATGGACATCAACATGCCTGTGATGGACGGATATGAGGCGGCTGACATAATAAAAAAGAAGGCGCCTAAAATTCCGATTCTCGCCCTCACCGCATATGCCACAAGTGCTGACGAGGAGAAGATTCTTGCCGCAGGCATGGACGCATACATGTCAAAGCCTGTCTGTATGCCACAACTGCGCATGCGGCTTAAGGACTTGCTAAAGGCAGCAGAATGAAAGAAATTTCCCCCCCCCAAGATAAAAATCATTGCATGGTAACGAGATATATTCATCATTATATATACAACACGCCGTCGCCATGGCGAATGCTTCTCATAGCGTTCGTCATGGCGATGGTTGTGCCATGCCATGCCCAAAACAATCCCTATAAAATCAACGACCAGCTCTATCAAATGTATGTCAAGGCTTACGACAAACGGCAGACCGCGGCTGGACGTGACTTGTCTGTACATATGTATCGTAAGGCGGTGGCGCTCAACGACCATAAGGCACAACTACTTGCTCTCACCATTCCGCTGCTCTATTACTACAACATGCGCAACGACAACAACTTTGAGGCTGCACTCAAGGCGCTGCAGGACAAGGCGCTGCAATACCACATGGAGCAATACTTCTACTATGGCGTGACCAACAAGGTGAACTATCTGCTCAACAAGCACCGCATGTATGAGGCACTTACCTACATACAGAGCATGGAGGAGTTTGCCAAGAAGAACCATCATGTCTATGGCATCTACTCCGGACTCAACACGCTCGGCATGGTGCACATGGTGCGCATGGAGATAGGACTCGCCGCCGACTTCTACCGCCAGGCGCTGCAGGTGGCGCAGGAGTCGATGACCGACCAGGACGTGGCGCCACTCTACCGTAAGATTTCCGAATGCTACGAAGAACTCTACCGCTACGACGACATGCTGGCATACGCACAGAAGGGCATGAGCGTGGCACGCACCGTCGACTCGAAGATGCGGCTGCTGCACAACATGGCGTACGCTGCCTTCATGCTTGAGAAATATGACGTATTCAACAGCTCATACAAGCAGTTTGAAAAGGTTATAGGCAGGAAGCCTGAAAGCGACAGCAAGGACGTAAACGAGCAAGAGATGTCAATTCTCAATCTTCTGTATGAGAAGAGGTACGACGAGGCAAAGCACGACATCATAAACTATGCCGCCAACTCACGGCGGCAGTATCGTCTATGGATTGAATATAACAGGCTCATCGGCGACTATGAGGAAATGACAAAGGCGCAAACCGTGCTCTACCGCTCGCGCATAAAAATGCAGGACAGTGTGCGCTCCAACAACTTCATGGAGATGAACGCGCGGTTCATAAACCAGAAGCTTGAGTTTGAGAACCAGCAACTTGAGATGGAACGCCAGCGGCTGCTGTCCGACAAGCAGACAACCGAGCTCAAGAACACCCACCTCAAGCTTGCAAACACACAGCTCACCCTACGCAACTCGTCGCTGGAGCTTCGACGCGCAAAGTCGGCTTCCGACCTCCTGCGCCTATCTTACGACAACAAGCAGCTCGAGGCGGAGAAACTGCTCAACGAGCTAAACAACGAGAAGGCACAGAAACGGCTGCACGACGCCATCCTACTCTCAGCTTTCGCCATAGGCATGCTCGTGCTCATCGCTGTAGGTGTGTACATATGGAACCGCCGCAAGCTTATGAAGCGTCTTCGCAACGCCAACAACTCTCTTGAGCGCAACAACAACGAGCTGATTGAGGCCAAGGAGAAGGCATTGGTGGCCGACCGTGTAAAGACTGTGTTCATACAGAACATGAGCCACGAGATACGCACACCGCTCAATGCCATCGTGGGATTCTCCGAACTGCTCTCCAACGACGATGGGGAGATGGACAAGGAGACGCGCGACGACTTCAAGACCCGCATCAAGACCAACTCTGAAAACCTGCTCATGCTTGTCAGCGATGTGCTTGACACGGCACAGCTCGAAAGCGGCACATACAACCTACAGTTCCGCAGCGCCACCATTGGCGAGATTTGCCGAAAGGCGGTGGCGGCAGTGGAGGTGCACAGACCAAAGGACGTGAGCATGCGCATAGAGACAGACGTATCGGAGAACTTCATCGTGCATACTGACGTGAAACGTGTCGTGCAGGTACTCGTCAACTTGCTCACAAACGCCGAGAAAAACACCGAGAAGGGATTTATCACTCTCGGATGCTCGTCAACCGCAAACCCGGGCATGATCACATTCACAGTCACCGACACTGGCGTTGGCGTGCCGGCAGAAAAATCGGAGGAGATATTCAAGAGTTTCACGAAGCTCGACAGTTTCAAGCAAGGACTCGGACTCGGATTGCACATATGCCGAATCATTGCCAACCTGCTCGGCGGACGCATCTACCTCGAAACCACCTATACGGGCGGAGCACGGTTCATGTTTGCCATCAAGGCGTGACGCTGCAATGACGGTGCCTATCTATCTTTAATTGATTAACAACGTTTCTAAAAATGACAACTGCATACATGAAACGACACTTGGTTACTTACGCATTGCGGCTGTTGCTCATTGCGGCAACCGTCATGACGACATTGCCCGCCAATGCGCAGAACAACCCGTACAATATAAAGGACGAGCTGTACAACATGTATGTGGAGGCGTATGCGGCACGCACCACAGCAAAGGGACTACAGCTCTCGGCACGGATGTACAACCGTGCCGTGCTTCTCGACGACCGCAAGGCGCAATGCCTTGCCTACACGCTGCCCATGTCCTACTATTACCATAACCGCGAGAACAAGCTACAGTTCTTCTATGCGGTGAAACAACTGCAGGACATCGCCGTGAAGCTTGGCTATATGCACTACTATTATTTCGCGTTCACCAACTGCGTCAACTATTATCTCTCCGACCATCTCACAGCCAAAGCTTCCAGCTACATAAACGCCACGGAGGATTTCGCACGGCAGCACAACGACAACTTCGGCATGTACATGTGCGTCTGCGCGCATGGGCAACTCAATTTGGCGTGCCGCGACGCCTACACCGCCATCGAATACTTCAAACAGGCGCTCAAGATGGCGCAGGAACTGGTGCCCGATGCCGACAAGCCAAACCTTTACCGCAATATCGCCACGTGCTACGCTGAGATGTACGACTACACACGCATGTATGACTATGCCATGCTAGCCTACCTAAACTCTGAGACCTCCATTACCAAGATGCGCACACTCCACACTGTGTGCTACTCCACATTCATGCTCGGAAAATATGACGAGTTTGAGAGATACTTTGAGATTTACTCACGGCTGAAGGGCAATGTCAACCCGTCGTCAAAAGATTCAGAGGAAGCTGAACTCGCCATTCTGAAACTTCTATACGACGGTGATTTCAACACCGCGCTGAAGCACATCATGACAAAGAGGAAGTTCATAATCCGATCGCGTTTGCTCGCTGAATACCACAAGCTCAAGGGCGACAACAAGTCACAGTCGGAAACGCTTACAAGCCTATACCACAAGCATATACGCGATTGTGACAGTGTGCGTTCGCTTAATTATGACGCAACCTATGCACGCTTCTTCAACCAGCAACTCAACATGAAGAACCAGAGACTTAGCTCACAGAAGCAACAACTCGAGAACGAACGGCGCGCCTCGGAGATAAGCAACGCCAGCCTTAAGCTTGCCAACACTCAGCTCACGCTGCGCAACTCGTCGCTCGAACTGTCGCGCACACGCTCTGAGTCGGACCTGCTGCGCCTTTCCTACCGCAAGAAGATTTTAGAGTCGGACAAGCTGCGCGCACAAATCGCAGCGTCGAAGGTGTCACAGTCGTTCACCGACATGCTCTCAATCCTTGGCGCCATCATCGTAGGAATTATCATCACTGGTGCAGGCCTATGGCTCTGGACACGCTCAAAGATGACTGCCGACCTGAAGGACACCAACAACATTCTCGAGTATAACAACCTCAAGCTCACACAAGCAAAGGAGCATGCCGAGCACGCCAACAATGTGAAGACTGCCTTCATACAAAACATGGACAATGACATACGCACACCTCTCAACTCTATAATTAGCATGGCGCGCTCCATCGCCGACTCTACAAACGACACGCCTGCCGAGACGCTATCCGAGCTAAACCGACAACTCGGCAACAGCACTAAGCAACTGCTGAATATCGTCGACAACGTAATAAGAAAGACGTGAACCATATAATGGGACACTGATACCTTGGAACACAATAAAAATTATTAAAATATATGAGTAGCCTACAGGTAACTGCAACAAACGCGCTGCCGCACAAGCATGCAGCACTTCTGCGACGGGCATTAGTGCTCGTTGCATGGCTTGCAGTGGCTTACTGCGCCATGGCGCAGAACAACCCTTATAAAATCAACGACAGCCTGTATCCCTTATATAGGGAGGCTCATCTTAACCGCACGTCAAAACAAGGGCTTGACCTTGCCAACCAACTCTACGCAAAAGCAGCAGCAATCAAGGACTACAAGGCCCAATGCCTCGCACTCACTGTCCCAATGCTGTATTATCTTGACAGGCAGGACAACGAAAAAGAGTTTCTGCAAGCCGTGAAAGCCCTTCAAGACAAAGCGCGGCAGACAGGATACAAACAATACTATTATTACGGCATAACCCAAACTACAAGTTTTTATCTTAAGCAGCAAAAGTATGACAAAGCCATAAATTACATCAAGAGTATTGAAGACAAGGCACGCAACGACAACGACTACACTGGCATTTACTTCGGACTCATGGGCATCGGCAATGTGCACATGACACGATATGAGTTCACACTTGCACTAAGAGCATTCAAGGAAGCTCTCGACATATGCAAAAAGCATGTCAAGGACCAGGACATTGCCTCCATATACGGCAAGATTTCCGACTGCTGTTTCTTCGCCATGGACTACCAACGCATGCATGACTATGCCGCCGACGGATATCATTGTGTAAAGTCTGGGCAAACAAGGCTGCGTCTCCTGCACAACATGGCATACGCAATGCTGAAACTTGGCAGGGACGACGAGGCTATGGATTACTACAAGACTTACGCCAGCATTTATGGTAAGAGACCCAATATGGCTAACGCCGACATCAACAACATCGAGATGGTGGCCATAGGGCTTATTGCCGGCAACAAGCTTGACGAGGCACGCAAATGGCTCGACAACATACCCAAGAGGTATGCGTCGGAGCAAGTCCGTCTGGAGATTGAATACTGGAAAAGACGCAAGGACTACAAAATTTTAGGACGCTTCCGCAACACTTTCTACCGCAACCGCATAGCATTATGCGACAACATACGCACACAGGATGCCGTAGAGATAGCATCGGGAATGTACAACAAAAAGCTTGAGATAGACCGGCAGAACCTGCTCATAGAACGGCAGCGCATGGACAACGAGCGCAGACGGGCAGAAATCGACAACGCCAACCTTGAGCTTGCCAACACCAACCTGTCGCTACGCAACTCCGACCTTGAGCTACGGCGAGAAAAGGCGGATGCAGGGGTGTTGCGACTGTCATACGACAACAAGCGACTGGAGGCACAGAAGCTGCACGACAATGTGCTACTGGAACACAAACGCAACGTCACATTCCAAACCCACATGGCCATGTATGCCGCCATTGCCGTCATCATCATCATTGCAACCCTGCTCATAGCACAAACCCACCACAAGGTGACGACAAACCTGCGGAAGGTGCACCAGATGCTGGCACACAACCACTCCGAACTGAAGAAGGCACACAACCATGCTGTTGCTGCCGACAATGTCAAGACTGCAATACTGAATAATATGAGTGACGACATAAAGATACCGCTCATGGCTATCGTCTCCCAGGCCGCGCTCATCTCCGAGCAAAGTGACAAAATATCAGCAGAACAACGTGCCGAGATGTTTCAAAGGCTGCACTCCAATTCGGACAAGCTGCTCAAGATTGTTGCCGACGTGCTTGACAAGGCCCAGAAGTACAGCAGCGAGAAGGACTGACTGTCTTGACCGTAGAATGTTGCATATCACGTTTTGTCACAATATCGTAACATATTTGATACGACAAGAAAATAATTTATGGCGAACTTTGCAGGCAGAAAAAAGCAATACCAATTCATTAATGGAAAAGAAGAAAACAGCTTTGCTTGCCTCCGCACTGCTCACGCTCGCGGTATCGGCAGCCTCCGCACAGCAGTCGGAAAAGACATACGCTGACAACGAAACACCATCTCCAGTGAACATACACGGAACCATTCGCTCCAAGTATGAATACCAAACCGAGGAGGGAGAGGGACGGTTTGAAGTGCGCAACGCGAGAATCAGTGTAGACGGACAGCTCTCGCCCATAATACAGTACAAAGCCGAGATCGACCTCTGCGACGAGGGCAAGATAAAGATGCTCGATGCCTACACGAGAATCAAGCCTGTTAGAGGTCTTCAGTTCACCATAGGACAGATGCGCGTGCCCTTCACCATTGACGCCCACCGCTCTCCCCACCAGCAGTATTTTGCCAACCGCTCGTTCATTGCAAAGCAGGTGGGCAACGTGCGCGATGTGGGTGCCGCATTTGGATATACAGCCAATGTGGGCTTCTCCATTATTATTGAGGCCGGACTGTTCAACGGGTCGGGACTTACAAACCAGAAGGACTATTGGACAAAGAGCGTCAACTTCTCTGCCAAGGCGCAATTTCTTTTTCCGCACGGTTTCAACCTCACGCTGAGCACACAGAAAATCAAGCCCGACAACACGAATATTATGATGTACGATGCAGGCATGTACTGGCACTCACAAGGCTGGCACGTGGAGGCCGAATACCTGTACAAACACTACGCCAACAACGCGTACAAGGCTGTACATGCCTTCGACTCATTTGTGAGCTACGATATCAACGCCGGAAATGGATTCATCAAGTATGTCACTCCGCTCGTGCGCTACGACTACATGAGCGACCACAGCGACGGCATGCGCTATCTCGACGGAGCCACCAACAAGAAGGGCACGCTCACCACCAACGACTATCAGCGCTCGCGCCTCACTGGGGGCGTAACCTTGAGTCTGAGAAAGCCATTCCTCAGTGACATCCGCCTCAACTACGAGAAGTATTTCTACCGCGACAATGGTGTACCACACACATCGGAAAAGGACAAGATTGTGGTAGAATTCATGACTCGCTTCTGACGCCAATTGAACGTGGAAGGGTATGGTATCCATGCCATACCCACCCTATAACTTAACACCAAAAGCCATAAATCAACGATGCCATCAGCATCTTAGCTTTGTATGAATTTTATTTCCTTGAGTGAGTAAACCCTTTCCTCTCCCTTGTCGTCAACAAGGTGGAGCAGTCCGTCTGTGCCCACATGCTTGACGCTGGCGTTGAACAGTTCTGCGGTTGACGTGTCCTGATATTCATGCATCTCATTCCGGCGATAGAGTACAGCGTTGTATTCGTTGACAACACTGTCGAAAGAGCCTTCCTCGACACGCCGGCAGTAGGATTCGAAGTGCCGCAGAATGAGACCGAACAGGTCTTGCAGCGGTGTCTCCCGGCCAGTAATGTTGAGCAGCGACACGGGGTTTGGCGCGTCGCTATGGAATGTCTGCTGGTTGACGTTCAACCCGATGCCGTATATGCAGCGCTCGATGGTCTTGCCCCGCACGGACGTCTCGATGAGTGTGCCGCTGATCTTCTTGTCGTGCCAGTATATGTCGTTGGGCCATTTCAGCATGATGCCGTCTGTATAATTATCGAGGGCAGCCTTGAGAGCGAGAGCTCCTGCCATAGACAGGACAAACTGCTTGGTGGGCGGTACCGTTGGCGCGGCGAGCAGTATGGAGAAGAGCAGGTTCTTGCCTGGCTCGCTCTCCCATGTGTTGGAGCCCTGTCCGCGTCCTGCCGTCTGGAAGTCGGCTTGCGCCACGACCATGGTGCCTGGCGGTGGGGTTGGGACGGAGCGCAGGTAGTCGCTCGTGGATGCCGTCTGTGTGAGATGGGTTATTGTCGTTTGCATTGTTCTTCTTGTTTTATCTGTAGGCAAGGCAGGGATTGAAAGCGTCCTTGATGTGCTCCAATTGTGCGTTGCTGTCGTTGTTCCCGACAATGTTTATGATGTCAAACTGCAGCATGTCGGTGATGTTGCGCGTCTTGACAAAGTTGTTGGCAACCGAGCCAATGAACTTTATCTTCTTTACGTCGATGGCGTCATCTGGCTTGGTGACGACATCGCTCGTGCGCGTCTTCACCTCAACGAACACCACCGTTGTGCCGTCTGGAGTGCGTGCTATGATGTCAATGTCGCGGTGTCCAAACAGCCAGTTGCGCTCTATTATTTCGTATCCCTTGCCGCGCAGGTAATTGGCGGCATATTCCTCGCCCCACTTGCCCAGTTCGTTGTGACTTGCCATTTTTGAATGTGATTTGTTTTAGGACAAAGGTACGCCAAATTTCCCGAATAGGGGTGTATAAGTTCGGTTTATTGTCGTAATTTTGCAAGATACAAAGCCTTAGGTTAGTAAAACAAACATAAACAATAAATATATATGGATAAAAACGAAGAACAGTTGCGCAAGGACGAGCAGTTCATGCGCCGTGCGCTTGTTGAGGCAGAGACAGCCCGCGATGCCGGCGAGATACCAGTGGGAGCCGTCATCGTGGCAGACGACCGCATCATAGCGCGTGCCCATAACCTCACAGAGACTCTCGGCGACGTCACCGCCCATGCCGAGATGCAAGCCATCACGTCTGCCGCCAACCAGCTTGGAGGCAAGTACCTGCCCGAATGTACACTCTATGTCACGGTGGAGCCATGCGTGATGTGCGCCGGGGCTATAGGGTGGGCGCAGATAAGGCGCGTGGTGTTTGGAGCTGCCGATGAGAAAAGGGGCTTCATGCGGTTTGCGCCAAAGGCACTGCACCCAAAGTGTACGGTGACGAGTGGAGTGCTGGAGGAAGAATGTAGGAAAATGATGACGGAGTTTTTCAGAAGCAGAAGATAACAGAAGTTTTTAGGTGGTGCCGTGATAAATGGCTGTACTTATAGTAGGAGTGTATGGCAAGGATGCCATACACTCTAATAATGCCTTGTCCATCGTCGCAGAATGGATATGGCAAGGATGCCATACCCTCCTGCAAAACGCTGATTATTTCACCTGAATCACGAGATACTTGCTCGTTGACCAGAATATCTGCGGGTTGTTGATGCGCAGCACGTACATCTTGTTGGCGTCGCGCTGCAAAGAGTAGGAGCTTGACGGGTGCATGGTGAGAATCTTGGCAGACTTGGAGTATAGCTTTATTTCTTTCTCGATGCGTATGTCAATCTTCGTGAAGTAGTTCTTGTTGAAGTTGGCCTCAAGCACGCGTGATCCGTCGATGATGTGCTGATCCTTAAGCTCCTTCTTTGTGCCAAACACAAACCATGCCGTATTGAGTTGCTTGTCCTGCGAGTTGATGGTCTCCGTCTTCTGCGACGACTCCGTCTTCAGCTCTGACACGTTGTCGTTGAGGTCACTCACCGTCTTGTCGAGTTCCGCGATGTGTATGTTCTTGGCGTCAAGCTCTGCCCTGAGCTGTCTGAGTTCCTGGTCCTTCTCCTCAATCTGCTTGACGAGGTTGTCTATCGCCTTTCGCAAGTTGTCGCCCTTGATGCTCGACTCGCGCATCTGCTGCCGCATCTTCTCTATGAGAGCGCGGTTCTGCTTCATGGTGTTCTGGATGAACTGTATGTTCTCCACAATCTGCTGCCGCTTATCGGCACCTTCTCCGTCCTTGACAATGTTAACGCGATTCTCCGCCTCGTTGATTTCCCGCAGCCCTTCCTGAATCTGGTTGAAGGTTTCCATCATGTCGTTGATTTCGTTGTCCTTCTGCGTGATAATCCTCTGCAGAGAGTCGTTCTGCTCGAAATTCTGTAGCTGGGGCTTCTTCTCGTTGCTGCCGCATGAGGCAAGTGCGGTAACGGTCAACGCAAATAGCAAATACAAGAGATTTTTCATATTTGTCAGGTTTTGGTTAATTAATCATTTTTTAAGGCTAAGCAATTCGAAGCCTTTCTTAGCCTACTAATCCATTTGCCTGGACTATTCCAGGCATCTTGGCAGTTATTCGTTTTCTCTAAACTTCTTTTTCTTGAACTCTTCGGGTGCCGCCTCGCGCATAGCGTAGCGTTCCTTGTTGCTGAGCTTTGGCTTGCGCTCCTTGGCCTGTGCCTTGAGCGCCTTGAGCGCCGACATCTCACCCTCACCACAGCCGGCTACGACGATGACAATCTCGCCGCGCGGCTCGGTCTCGCGGAAGTGGGCAGTTATCTCCTTGAGCGTGCCGCGCACACTCTCCTCGTGCACTTTTGATATCTCCCGGCACACGCTTGCCTGGCGCTCCTCGCCAAAGACTGTGGCAAACTGTTCAAGGGTTTTCACGAGACGATATGGCGACTCGTAGAAAATCATCGTGCGAGTCTCTGTCTTCAGCGACTCAAGCAGCGTCTGCCTTCCCTTCTTCTGTGGCAGAAACCCCTCAAAGCAGAACCTGTCACACGGTAGCCCGGAGCTGACGATGGCAGGCACGAAAGCGGTAGCGCCTGGCAGACACTGCACCGTGACGCCCGCCTTGGCAGCCTCGCGTGCGAGGAAGAATCCAGGGTCGCTGATGCCGGGCGTGCCGGCATCGCTTATGAGCGCGATTGTCTCGCCCGCCTTCAGGCGCTCCACAATGCCGGCACTCGTGCCGTGCTCGTTGAACTTGTGGTGCGACACAAGACGGTTCTTTATGCCGAAGTGCTGTAGCAGTATGCCTGATGTGCGGGTGTCCTCGGCAAGCACCAGGTCGGCTTCTTTCAATATACGGACGGCACGCATTGTCATGTCCTCCATGTTTCCCACCGGAGTGGGCACTATATACAATATACCCATATTAGGCGACAAATATAGCTATATTCTTTAAGAACGGCAAAAAAACAAACTGTTTCTTTGCAATTTTTAAAACGTCTTTGTAATTTTGCACCCATCATGACAGTAAATTTAGAAGGCGAACAGCATCGCCAAGGAAGAATAGAGGTTATATGCGGGTCGATGTTCTCGGGCAAGACCGAGGAGCTGATACGCCGCATGAAGCGTGCCACGTTTGCGCGGCAGAGAGTGATAATCTTTAAGCCGCAGATAGACAAGCGCTATTCTGTATCCAACGTGGTGAGTCACGACCGCAACGAGATTCCGTCGACGCCTATAACCTGCGCGTCCGAGATAACAGGCTCGCTCGGACGTGACGAGAGAGGCGGATATGCCATCGATGTGGTGGGCGTGGACGAGGCGCAGTTCATTGACAACGGGCTTGTGGCTGTGTGCAACGAGCTTGCCGATAATGGTGTGCGTGTCATCGTCGCCGGTCTCGACATGGACTACAAGGGTGAGCCGTTCGGCCCCATTCCGTCACTGTGCGCCGTTGCCGACGACGTTACCAAGGTGCACGCCATATGTGTGCGCTGCGGTGCCTTGGCTTATGTGAGCCACCGCCTCGTCAACAACGACAGCCAGGTGCTCATTGGAGAGCAGGCGGAGTATGAGCCACTGTGTAGAGAGTGCTACAATAAACTTCGTTATTCGAAATAGCGGTTCTTCCGCAACCAGTCAAGACAAAAAATACTTAATATGCCAGAGAAGATAACATTCGACAAATTCATACGTTGGGCAGGCGTGGCGGCAATAGTGTTCGCCGTGCTCTACATCACCGACTATCTTAGCAGCGTGCTCCTGCCGTTCTTTGTGGCGTGGCTCTTTGCCTACCTGCTCTACCCGATGGTTAAGTTCATCCAATACAAGATGCATGTAAAGGTGCGCGCCATAGCCATACTGATAGCCATGCTCGTGGTGCTGGGTGTAGTCAGTCTGATGATTTACTTCATCATCCCGCCAATGATAGACCAGTTCCAGAAACTTTATGGCTACCTCATGCACTGGCTGCACCAGACCACACACACCAACGACATCACGACGCTCGTCAAGCGGTGGATAGAAGAGAACCAGACCGAAGTGGAACGTTTCTTCAAGAGCAACGACTTCAAGGACACGCTCAAAAGCACCATGCCCAAAGTGTTTGCCGTGATTGGGCAGACTGCCAACATAGTGATGAGCATCGTGGCGTCGTGCATCACATTATTATATATGTTCTTCATTCTGCTCGACTACGAGTTTCTCACAAGCAACTGGGTGAGGATATTCCCCAAAAAGAACCGCCCCTTCTGGCATGAGCTTGCTGGCGACGTGGAGCGCGAGCTCAACAACTACATACGCGGACAGAGCCTCGTGGCGCTGTGCATGGGCATAATGTTCTGCATAGGCTTCAGCATAATGGACTTCCCAATGGCGATAGGTCTCGGCATTCTCATAGGAGTGATGGACCTCGTGCCTTATCTGCACACCTTCGCCCTCATCCCCACCGCCTTCCTCGCCATGCTCAAGGCTGCCGACACGGGGCAGAACTTCTGGACGGTGTTCGGGCTTGCCGTGGGGTTGTTCATTGTGGTACAAGCAATAACCGACATGGTTGTCACTCCCAAAATAATGGGCAAGGCAATGGGGTTGAACCCTGCCATCCTGCTGCTCTCACTCTCCGTGTGGGGGGCGTTGCTCGGCTTCATCGGACTCATCGTTGCCCTGCCGCTCACTACGCTCATCATTGCCTACTGGCAACGCTATGTAACCAAGGAGCATCTTGACGAGGCGGATGACAGACAATAATGGTTGTGTAGACCTTTTCTGCCGTATAAATAGACCTCATATTTAACTTATGTTATTCATAAAACATTGACGCACAATACATAATAAGAGAGTGTGGCGTTCAATAAATAGACCTTAATATAGCATGGTTTAGTGTTTTATTTGGTAACTTTGCACCCCAATAAGACACCAAACTATGCGTATTACAAAATTTCTCATCCCTCTGTTCTTGCTTATAGCTGCACTATCGTCATGCCGACACAGCCAAAAGCAGGCAATAAACCAAGCCCTATGCCTGGCATACAGCAATCCAGACAGCGCGATAAACATGCTCAACGCGATTGACCGCCATTCATTACCGAATGACGAAAAGCCGTTTTATGCGCTCACCTACTCCATTTCGCAAGACAAAAGCGGCCTTGATGTAGACAACGATTCGCTTATAAGGATTGCATACGATTATTATAGCAATTATAATGGAGACAGTCTATATGGAAGATGTTTGTATTATATGGGAAAATATTACATGCTGGCAGACAGTTTAGAACGAGCTGAATATTGCTTGAATTTATCTGTTAGGCATGCTGTATCGTCTAATGATACAGCAACACAATGTTTGGCATTGGATAGATTATCCAAAATAATAAGGAGAAAAGATGCATTTATTGGTAAGGATTATTCTAACAAAGTATTAGAAATATATCAACAATATAGTAGGAAGAGCATACATAATACAATATACTATTTATTAGACAAATGTGATTGCTTAATGTTATGTGGTGATTCAAAGGAAGCATTACATTGTGGTGCGAAGGCTTTAACTTTAGCTTTCAGCACTAAAGATTCTGTTATAATATCAGATGTATACCAAGATATGGCTTTATTTTCAGAAGAAATGAAACAATTTGAGTTGGCTTACTATTATGCTTATTGTTCATTTAAATTTTCTAAAAATAAGAATGTCTCAAAATGTATAGCTTTTGCATCGGCATTAGAAAAAACAGGAAGATACGATATGTGCATAAATTTATTAGACACAACGAATATTACAGATGCACTTTCTTGTTATACAGCATTTGATATTCGACAGAGAATTGCAATTAAAAACAAACAAGATAAAAAAGCGATATCGTATACCGATTCTATTGATAAATACGTCAATGTTATGTATCAAGAAGCAATTGATGGCAAAAACAGTTACTTTAAGACATTGATGAAGGAGAAAATCTTGAAAATAGAATCAGAAAAAAAATATACATTTTACAGAGCTTGCTTTGTTTTCATTATTATTATCTGTATATTGATAATTTTGGTTTTTATATTTTCATACAAAAACTATAGGAATAAAGCTAAAAATAAAATTGCAATAGAAAAGCATAAGTTACAACTATCATCCAAATTATATGAGAAAGATATGGAGCTAAAAGAAAAAATGCACAAAGAAGAAATTCGTCATAAAGAAATTCAACTGAATTCTATGCGAACCTTTTTATTAAGAAAAATCGATATTGTAGAAAGGCTAAACTCGATAATGGATGATGAAAAAAGATTTAGAATAGAGTTTACAAACGAAGACTGGGAAGAATTACAATTGTTTTTGGATAATGCTGATGATAATTTTGTATCACGAATATCATCAGAATATCAAAATCTAAACGATAACGATATACGATTTTTGATGCTTATACGTTTAAGATTATCGACAAAGACATTGTCACGGATATATGGAATCAGTGAAAAATCTATTAAGCAAAAACTTTTTATGTTTAAGACAAAGGTGAATATAACAAATGAGAAAACGTCACTTAGAACATTTGTAGATAATTTTTAGTACAAAACATCACGTTGATAGGTATAAAACATGTCTAAAAGGTCATATTTAAGCAAGAAATAGACCTTATCAATTCGAATAGGACAAAATAAGAGTTGATTATTAATGACTTATATAAAACCATCCATTATAACAAATAGACCTAACAAGTTTGTTCTCCAAATACAAATGAACTAACTTTGCATCAGCAATCAAACAAAAATATATATGATAAAGATTTTACTAATTGTTGTCGCTATGTGCAGTGCGATGACTGTAAATGCAAATCCACAAACAGGCATAGATTATGCGACCTCAAGCATAGACATAAAGAAAGAAAGTTCTACACATCAGGGAAGTTCAAAAACAGTCCATGCAAATATAAATATAGAGGCTTTTATAAACAATAGCACCTTAGCAATACGTGCCATCTGCTATTGCGGTAATGTAACTGTATACATATATAATGATAGAAATGAAATCATTAGTATGACAGAGGATTTTTTGAAAGATGACACAGCTATCACCTCAAACCTAAGCCTAAATAGCGGTACATATATGGTTAGAATATTATTAGGTGAAGATTCTTACATTGGAAAGTTTGAAATAATATAGTCGACGATATTATCCACAGACCTCACTGGCATAAAGGAAGCAATGCCCGAAGCAAAAAGAAGGCAATATAAACTTAATATCTATGAACACAAAATTCGAAGAGTTGAACTCTGAGCTCGAGAATGTCATGGGTGGACTTTTCTGCGTTGACCCACAAAGCAACGATACGACTTCGTGCAAGGATACTTGCTCAACGACATGCACAAAGGGCGCATATGGGACGGTGAATGGAACTGTAAATGGTGTCATCATCTCAACTGGGACAACAAACTCCACATCGGATGGCTCAAATAACGATTAGGCAATAACAACTAAATGAGGATGCGCCAAAACGTCAATATGCGTGCTGAAAGCTCAAAATTTGTATGTTTTTGGTACATTCTCATTAAAAATGCATTTCAACCATGAACAAACTCCTTGTCGAAACCGACCCTTCCTTCCTGCTTTTGGAATCTAATGGTGGTGGCTACACATTCTACAACTCCATCCGCCACATTGGATGCCGCTTGACATCCGTTGAGGTGAAGATACTTGACCTTCTATACACTTACAAAGACACAGAATACATATTGTCAGGCATTGCTGACTCACACAAGGCTGTCGTGAAAAACGCATTAAACTTCATCATCGACAACGGGTTGCTCTCAACCGAACCATTAGAAGAGCCAAGAAAAAAGGATAATGTAACAGTCCCGTCAAATTACTATTTTCACCTTACATACCGCTGCAACCTGAAATGCTCATATTGCTACAACAAGGAAATACGGCGCAATAATTTCACAGAAATTGGCCTTGACGGATGGAAAACCATTATTGACAAGATTGCACCATACGCAAAGTTCATAACAATGACAGGTGGAGAATTTATGCTTCATAAGGATTGTCTGGAGATAGTGAAATATATCAGACAGAGTATACCGGGTGTGTATTTGGCAGGAATATCCAACGGCATGCACGACTACAAAAGGGAGAAACTCGAGAATCTATTCGGCTATTTCAACGCAATGTCATTCAGTTGCGACAGCCTTGAGCGAGAGGGGCAACGAAAAGGTTTTCAGCCAGAGCGTTTTGTGTCGAACTTTGAGTGGGTTAAGAGCCGGTTTCCAAAATTAAAACTGACCATAGCCTCTGTCCAGACAAAGCACAACATGGAGGACATAAAAGCCACCGCACGCTTTTGCAACTCACACGAGTGTTCTTTTGACAAGACCATTATCATACCAGAAAATATAAGCGATATCTCTGACATGCCTACAATAGAACAGCAAGACCTTATGACCGAATGTAATGAAAACTCCTCTGAAATAAAGAAACTGAACAGCGCAAGGTTCAGATGTGGAGCTGGCAAGAACACATGCAGCATCGATCCGACAGGCAACGTCTATCCTTGCCAGAGTCTGCACTACAGGGAATTTCTTATGGGAAACATATTGAACAGCGACATCAATGACCTTAAATATGTCCGCGACAACAGCGAATGTATGCCGTCAGTGGACAATGTTCGCGTCTGCTCCTCATGCAAGGTGCGCTATTTATGCGGTGGCGGTTGCCTTGCTACTGGATACCGCACTAATGGCAGACGGCTTGACCGAAACCATCTGACATGCCACCTTAATTACATAAACTCGATAGAGAAGTTGAAAATGCTCAACAACAGGCTATAAACCGCGAAACCACAAGTACTATGAAGTTGTTTCCATTCATCCAGCAGCACGATGCCATGCAATGCGGTGTGGCATGCATAGCCATGATTTGCAAAAGCTATGGTAAGCCATTGCCTATGTCGGAAATTGACAGGCTCTGCATGTCCAATCGCCAGGGTGTGTCGATGAAGGCAATGGCTGACGTGTGCCAAGGATTAGGATTCCAAACAAGTGCTGGGAAAACAACAATGGATGCGCTTGCCGACATGACAATGCCATGCATACTCCATTGGAACCAAAACCACTTTGTGGTTCTATACAGGATAAAAAGAGGAAACATATTCTATATAGCCGACCCGGGAAAGGGACTCGTGACGTACAGTCGTGAGGAGTTTAAAAGACATTGGATAAGTGCAGCTCCCGACATTGATAATGAGGAGGCCAGAGGCATAGTGATGTTGCTGGAACCTACTGACGCATTTTTCGCCCATAAAGCAGCGGAGAGCCTGGATATAAAGAGAGGGCACTCTTTCCAGTTTCTATTGAAGTACGTCAAGAACTACCGCAAACAGTTTCTCCAAATAATGTTAGGCTTGGTGTTTGGAAGTGTTGCCCAGCTTATACTCCCTTTCCTCACCCAAAGCATAGTCGATAAAGGCATACACAATAAGGACATCGGCTTTATTTGGCTCGTGTTGCTCGGACAGCTGACGCTCACCGTGAGTCGCACTGCCGTAGACTTCATACGCAGGTGGCAGATGCTCCATATCACCATGCACGTAAACATCTCGTTAGTAAACGACTTTTTCAAAAAACTGCTAAAGCTGCCAATGTCATTCTTCGAGACCAAGCTGATGGGCGACCTCATGCAGCGCATGAACGACCACAACCGCGTCAATGCCTTTCTTACCCAGCAGACAATCAGCATCACGTTTGCCGCTCTCTCCCTTGTGGTGTTCTCCATCGTGTTGTTGTCGTACAACCTTGAGGTGTTTGCCATTTTTATGGCTGGCAGTATAATATATGGAGTATGGATGTCGCTTTTTCTCAAGCGTAGAAAGGTGCTCGACTATGAGATGTTTGAGCAACAGTCCATCAACAGCAACAAAACCTACGAGTTCTTAACCACAATGCAGGAGATAAAACTGCAAGACTGCGAGCGCCGCCGCAGAACGGAATGGAGAGAAACACAGACAGACATGCTCGATGTTCAGATGAAAGCACTTAAGCTACAGCAAACACAGGAAGCGGGCTGCGTCTTCATCAATGAGACAAAGAACATAATCATCACTGTGGCGTCTGCAGCAGCCGTAATCAACGGACAGATGACACTCGGCATGATGCTTGCCGTACAGTATATCATCGGACAGTTGAGCTCACCCGTCGAACAGTTGATGAGTTTTATATATTCATTGCAGGATGTGAAAATAAGTTTGGAGCGAATAAACGAGATACATAACATGGATGAAGAAGATGCTAACAACGAATCGGGCAAAGGTGTCCGCGATATGGACAATGGCATAAACATAAGCAACGTCATGTTTAAATACGACCCTCACTCACAGAAGAAAATCATTGACAAAGTAAGCATAAACATTCCACACGGCAAGGTGACTGCCATTGTCGGTGCATCGGGCAGTGGAAAGACAACTCTCGTAAAACTGATGCTTGGTTATTATCATGTACTTGACGGGAAAATCAGCATTGGCGGAACCGACATCGATAGCCTCAACAAGAAATGGTGGCGACGGCAATGTGGAGTGGTGATGCAGGATGGAGCGATATTCTCGGAAAGCATAGCGAGAAATATAGCTGTCGATGACGGGGATATAGACAAGAAAAGGTTGCTGTCAGCGGCAGAGATTGCATGCATAAAGGAATATGTGATGTCGTTGCCGCTGAAGTTCGACACAAAAATCGGGCGTGACGGAATTGGCCTTAGCCAAGGACAGAAACAACGCATACTCATAGCGAGAGCCGTATATAAGAATCCTGATTTCATATTCCTTGATGAGGCCACCAACTCACTTGACGCGAACAATGAAAGACACATTGTTGAGAACCTCGACAGATTCTATAAAGGCAAGACAGTGGTCATAGTGGCGCATCGTCTCAGCACGGTCAAGAACGCCGACCAAATTGTCGTCATCGACAAAGGTCAGGTGGTGGAGACTGGCACACACGACTCGCTGACGGCAAAGCGAGGAGCCTATTATGAGTTGGTGAGAAACCAGTTGGAACTGGGCAACTGACAGAAATAGACCTTTATGCGTTGGTTCTTGCAGTATGTATATCAAATATCATCAATATATTATGGAAGCATGCTAATATAACAACAAATAGACATGGTTTTCTTTGTAAAACCAACATATTCTAATAAATTTGCACGAACAATAAGCAGTTTTTAAATATTCACAAAAAACACAGTGATATGAAACATCTAAGATTACTTTCCATTAGCATTGTGCTGTGCCTTTGCATTATGGCAGCAGCACAGAATAAGTCGGGCACTGTTACTGACGCAAAGACGCATGGCGGCATTAGCTATGCCTCGGTGCTCGTAACGTTTGCCGACTCCACCACACAGGCTTGTATAACCGACTCAACGGGTCTTTTCACGATAGGCAACGAGAAGAACGTGACAAGAATAGACGCTTCGGCATTAGGCTACGTTCAAGCCTCAAAGAAGTTTGCGGCAAACGGCGGCGAGTCACGTCTTGACATATCGCTGCTTCCGTCTTCGGTGAGTCTTGGCGAGGTTGTGGTGAAGGGGGAGCGGCGGCTCACTACACTTACGAACGAGGGGCTGTCGTACAACATGAAGGCCGACTCACGTGTCAAGGGCGAAAATCTGCTCACTGCACTCAACAAGGTGCCATTCGTTGAGTCGGCAGCCGATGGTACGCTGAAGGTGCGCGGTGGCGGCAGTTTCCTCATCTATCTTAACGGCCGACCCTATGAGGCTGCGCAACAGGCAACAAAGACTGTGCTCTCGTCGGTCTTGGCGAAAGACATCGACCATGTGGACGTGATAACCAACGGCTCCGACAAGTATGGCGTCGCACCAGGCACCACCATTCTTAATATATGCACCCGACAGAAGAGTCTCGACGGTTTCACGCTATCCACATCGTTGGGCGCCACAACACAGCCAACAACCGACGATGAACTGACTCTGCTTTTCAAGAAAAAAAACGTTGACATCTCGCTCGACTACAATTACAACCTCAACGGACAACGCCACCAGCCTGCCACCAGCCTGCAATCAACGCCAGCACAAGGCGAAGGCAACGCTCCCACACAGGTTTCTACCGACAGCAAGGGCGACGGCAACTGGATGACGCACACCATACGGGCCATGCTTAAATGGCACGTGGACAGCGTGAACAGCCTGTATGCCGACGTACACGGCCTGCTTACTCCCGTAAGCCAGACCGGAACAACCAATGAATACGTCAACGGCACATACGACCAGACATACAAACTGCACAACAGTACCAACAGCGGCTCGGTGGAGAGCAACGTGATATGGCGCAACTACTTCCGTTCCAATCCCAACCGCGAGCGTCTGATGATTGGCTACCGCTATACATACAATCCTGACAAGAATCATTACTATTCGACAATAACCAGAGCGGATGGCAACATCACGAAGAACGTGCAGCGCACCGACGGCGGTATGAGCGAGCACTCGCTGACATCGTCGCTGAAAATAATGCTTGCCAAGAAGCACAGCCTCAGCCTCAGCGCGAAGGGCATTCTGCGATTCGGACGCACCGATGCCGAACGCTCTGGAGACAATGTCGACATGAATGACGAGCGCATGCGGTATGACATGACCATTGGCAAGTTCACAGCCTACTATTATGGAAGTGGCGGCAAGTTCTACTGGGGTGGCGGAGCTGCCTTGGAGCAGAGCCACATCAGCATGCGGCTGCCCTTGGAGCCGTCGCTTAACTACAAGCGCGACAACACCAATGTGCTTCCGTATGCCTACGTCTACTTCATACCCAACAACACCACACAGCTCATCCTGACCTACCGCGAGAGCATCAGCCGCCCGACGGTGGACATGCTCAACCCATTCCGCAGCAAGTATAACGACTTCTCTGGCAGCGAGGGCAATCCGCAGCTCAAGCCTTCGACAACCCATTCGCTGTCAATGCAGTTTGTCAAGATACTGAAGAACGCCTCTTTCGTTGTGTTTCCCGAATACTCACACTGCGGCAATGCAGTCCTCTCTTACAAATATGCCGACAATACTGCCATCATATCGACATACGGCAATCTGGGCAAGACCGATGATGTCATGCTCAATGTCAACGCTTCGTGGAACCCAGTCAGATGGATGAGTCTGCAGCTATACTCCAGCATTGGCCACCGTTGGCTGAAGGCTCAGAATCAGGCTCTCAGCCAGAACGAATGGCACGGCAACTTATCGCCATACCTCAGCCTGTTCCTTCCGCACAGCTGGAACATACAGGCCAACTACGGACTGTACCGCAACCTCAGCAACCCATGGGAGAAGAGTTCTACGCTCAACATGTATGCCTTCCGGCTTACCAAGAGTTTCCTCGGAGGACGGCTCACCACATCGGTCGTGGCTAACTCGCCGTTCGAGAAGTACACGCGGATGCGCGTTACAACATCGCTCGCTGACGGTAGCTTCTGCCAGCGCGACAACTACATAACAGCCCGCTCGTTCGGCATCAACGTGTCTTACTCGCTCTACAAGGGCAAGAAGGTCAAAATCGAACGCGACCAAACGCTCAAGAGCAGCGACCAGAATACGGGTGTGAATTGACGGAATACACCATCAATGAGCATGAGAATGGGGGTGATGGCTTGTAAAATGATGAAAAACCACCGCTCTTGTAATATTGCATGCTGATTTTTACACGAAAAAGGGGCTGCAAGGCTTAAATTTGCAAATAAAAGTTACGCAAATTCATGCCTTGCAGCCTTTTTGCATTTTCATGGCATTAACTTGGAGCCACGAACTCACCCACATAAGAAATG
>CALBYK010000313.1 GCA_937889855.1 uncultured Prevotella sp. | reverse complement strand
AGTTGGTTTATCACAAGCCCAATTACCAGATTTGCATATTGAGCCAAGAGATAGTAGATAAGTATTTGCAATTCAAATCATACGAAAGAATATAATTATGTTGGACTTTTTATTATGGAATAAAATAGCTCGCGTCATAGCACAGTTAGCCGATACGCTGCATATATCAACAGACAGAGCATTGCAGATATTTTATGACTCTGATGTTTGCCAAATGCTCCACAACAAAGAGCTTGGGCTTCATCTGATGAGTGATACATATATTGTTAATGACTTAATAGAAGAATTGAGAAGAAAGCAATAGTACAACCAACGTTTGCAAAAAATGCAACAGTTTACGAATGAGAACATTGGAATGTGTCGTACCAGGCTCCGGTAGGGCTGTTACAAGGGTTTGGTAATTGTTGTACCAGGCTTCGGTAACGATGTAACCAAGCCTTGGTAACGCTCAATGATTTAAAATGGCGTTTAATGACTGTAATTTGAAAATAATGAGTAAATTTGTAGTCTTAACGAAAAGTAAAAACAAATACACGACCAAATCTATGACAAACAAACCATTATTGTCGCTTGCCGTCGCCATCGGCTCGTTGACATTCGCGTCCATGGCGTCAGCACAGAGTCTTCTTCCAAAGCCGCAGTCGTTCACGGCAGGCAAGGGCGTGTTCAGCGAAAGCTCCGCCGGCTACCGCGTTGTGAACGAGGCAGGGCACGAAGCCGAGAACATCTACTCGAAGCCCTGGATAGACAAGAACAACCCCAGTGCGCGCCAGGTGGTGCTCTTCAGGCGGATTACCGACAGAGGCAAGCTCTCGCCTGAAGCCTACCGGCTGCATGTGACCAAGGACTCGCTCGTGATAAGTGCCGCTTCTGCCGACGCGTTCCGATATGCATGGCAGACCATTGCCCAGCTCACGACAAAGAAGGGCATAATGGCATGCGACATCAAGGACGCTCCTGCCTACAAGTGGCGCTCGCTTATGCTCGACGTGTCGCGCCACTTCTTCCCGATTGACTTCTTGAAGAAGCAGATTGACGTGATGGCGCAATACAAGTTCAACCGCTTCCACATACATCTCACCGACGCCGCAGGATGGCGTATGGAGATAAAGCGTTATCCGCGACTCACCAATTTGGCCGCGTGGCGTCCGGGCAGTACATGGAAGGAGTGGAACGACAATGGCAACAAGTATGTTCCCGAGGGCACTGACGGTGCCTACGGAGGCTATTACACGCAAGACCAGCTGCGCGACCTCGTGAGGTATGCGGCTGAGCGCGGCATAACCATTGTTCCAGAGATAGAGATGCCTGGCCACTCGGAGGAGGTGCTCACAGCCTATCCGGAGCTGTCGTGCACGCACGAGCCCTACAAGCAGTCTGATTTCTGTCCGGGAAGTGTTGCCACATACGACTTTCTTGAGAATGTGCTGAAGGAGGTGATGGACGTCTTCCCCTCGGAATACATCCATGTCGGCGGTGACGAAGCTGCAAAGAAATCGTGGGGCGACTGCCCGCTATGCCAGAAGAAGATGCAAGAGCTGGGCTGCGACAAGAACGGTCTGCAGGCGCATCTCATAGCCCACATGGGCAAGTTCCTCAGCGAGCATGGACGCCAGTTGGTTGGATGGGACGAGGTGATAGCTGGTAACCTCTCGCCGAACACCACCGTGATGGTGTGGCGCGGCACGGAGTATGCCCACGAGGCTATAAAGCATGGCTACAATGTGGTGCTCTCGCCCGGCGGCTACTGCTATCTTGACGGCTACCAGGACGCTCCCTCGACACAGCCGGAGGCCATTGGCGGCTATCTGCCGTTGGAGAAGGTGTACGGCTATGTGCCTGGTGAGGACCTACCGGCCGACGAGCGCGCAAGGATAACGGGCGTGCAGGGCAACCTGTGGTGTGAGTATGTGCCTACGCGGGAGCATGCCGAGTATATGCTTTATCCGCGTGCGCTTGCCATAGCCGAGATAGGGTGGAACGGAACGAGCAAGAAGGACTATGCTGAGTTTCGCCAGCGTGCCATCGCCCAGGAGGCGGTGCTGCGGAAAGAGGGCGTGAACGTGTTCGACCTTAAGAGGGAATACGGTGAGCGCAAGGAGTCGCTCACGCCCATCAGGCACAAGGCTGTGGGCTGCAAGGTGACGTACAACCGCCCATACAGCGACTCTTACAAGGCGCAGGGCGACGCCACCCTCACTGACGGCAACTTCGGCGGATGGGCTTTTGGCGACAAGCGCTGGCAAGGATTCATCGGCGACGGCTATTGCATGGACGTCACCGTAGACCTTGGCACGAGCCAGAAGATATCGTCAGTAGCTACCGACTTCATGCAGAGTTGCGGACCGGAGATTTACTTCCCGGGTGAATACCTCGTAAGCGTGAGCGACAACGGCACCGACTTCAAGGAGGTTTGCCGGCAGACGTATGAGCTTAAGAAGACTGACACTACCGAGTACAGGCAGCTCACATGGAAAGGCAGCCGACAGGCACGCTATGTGCGGGTACAGGCAAAAGCCGGTAAGGGATGGGTGTTTGCTGACGAGATAGTGGTGAAATAAAATGATTGAGAATATGCGATGTGAGAAAATAATAAAAGCCGGCTTCAATTGCCGGCTTTTTCATTCCCCGTCACCACGCTTCATCCTCGTGCAGCCATCGGCACGCCATGAGGAGAAGAATGACGGTATTGGGCGTGAGGCAGACATGCTCGGCAAGCTGTGCCGTTGCGGATTTGTGCTGCTGACGTTCGACGTTGGCGACTGGGCGCGTGCGCTCATGCCATGGCCCGACACGGCTGTGTCGCGTGACGCGGCTGTGGGGCTTCATGCCCGCGACACGTTGGACAGCGTAGTGAACGGGCTGCTGCCTTGGCTGAGAGCCGAATATGGCAACCTCCCGTGCATAGTAGGCGGCTATTCGCTTGGCGGACTGTTCGCCTTGTGGGCCGCCATGGAGTCGGACGCGTTCTATGCGGTGGCGGCGGCGTCACCGTCAGTGTGGATTGACGGTTGGGCAGGCTATGCGCAGGCTCACGCCACAATGGCAGAGAAGGTGTATGTCAGTCTCGGCGACCGCGAGGAGCACTGCCGCAACCAGCGCATGCAGCGCGTTGGCGACTGCGTGCGCATGCAGCACGACCTGCTGCGCGTGCAGTTAGGCGATGAGCGCACGGTGCTTGAGTGGAACCGTGGCGGACATTTCGGTGAGGAGGCAGAGCGCACGGCACGCGCGTTTGCGTGGTGCATGTCCTGACTCTACTTGTCGAGCAGGAATGGGCGGTTGTTGCGGTTGACTATCGTGTAGGTGTAGGTCTGGTTGAAGCGGTTGATGAATATAACCTTTATCGTGCGATACTTCTTGGATGAGGGGCGCGCGCGGAACAGGTGCCGCGTTTTGGCAAGCTGTGGCTTCAGGGGCTTGGTGAGCAGGAAAGCCTCGTCGTTGTCGGTGAACTGCTGCATGCGTCCCTTGTATTTGCCGTCCTCATACCACACCACGCGGCAATGAGGGTCCCATTCCCATACGTTTGCCACGACATAGTCCTTCTGCGTGCGAAACTCGCCGGGCTTGTACACCCTCATCTGGTAGGTCTGCTTGGAGTTGGTTGCCTTGTACTGCCATGTCATTGACGTGCCGTCCACCGTAGCCACCATGTAGCCGTTAGGCGCGCCGTCGCGGTTGATGTCGCTTGTCCACCAGGCGCCGCATGCGGCGGCAATGTTGTGCTGGTAGAGGCGCGGCGTCACCTCTACATTCTCGAAGAAGTGGGTGTGGCCGGCAAAGACGTGCGTGTCCCACGGCGCGAGCACCTCGGCGAGCCGGTTGGCGTTGACGAGGTTGTCGACAGGCTCCATGGAGTTCCACCCCGGGGCGTGCATGTTGAGAATTATCATCACGTCCTTTGGCACGTAACTCAGGTCGCGCTCCAGCCAGCGCATGTCCTCGTCGGTTATCTCTTCCTCATACTTGCAGTTGCCGCGGTAGTTGATGCTCTTGAGTGTTATGACGTGACACTTGCCTATGTTGAACGAGTAGTTAACAGGTCCGAAGTATTGGCCGAACATCTGCTCGGCGTAGACGGGCGTGCCGGGCTCAGAGTTGTGGAGGTCGGCATAAGCCTTCTGGAAGTCGTGGTTGCCTATGCACTGGAAGAACGTCATGCGGTGGTTGCGCAGCGTCTGTCTGTACTGTCTGTAGATGGCCATGTTGTCAAACACCACGTCGCCAAGCGTCATGCCTATCACCTGTCCTGTCTTGCGCAGCGTTGAGGCTGTGCGCATGATGCTTGGCACCGTCTCCGTGCGCCATCGCTTCATGTCGTGTGCGTTGCGAATCTGCGGGTCGCTGATGGCTATGAAGTGGAAACGGTTGGAGATGCTGTCGCGGCGGTGAAGCACGAAGTTCACCCTTGAGCGGTTCTCCACAGCCTTTCCCACGGGTACATAGAAGCCGTTGGCGATGCCGTCGGTCTGCGGCAGCTCGTATTCGCGCGGTGTAGATATGGCCACAAACTTGCTAACTGTGGTGTCGGTGGCGAGTTGCCATGCGCCATGCTTGTCGGTTCGGCAGAACTCCCTGCCGTTGTTGACCACAACTCCGGCAATGCCCTTGCCCGACTCGTCTACCACGTTGCCTTTCAGCACGAGGCTCTTGTCAGAGGGCTTGCCGCTGACAAGACCAACAAAAAACACCAATCCAATGAAGACCTTTATGCTCATAAGCATTAATTTTTTTGTCTTCACAAAGATACTCATGCTATGTTTCATGATTATTGCAATAATATATTTAAAATATAAATATAGGAGGCTATGGCATTGCTGCCATAGCCTCCTATGCCTCAAGATGTATCAAGTCAGGAGTGGTTATTTCGAGAGGTTGGCGATGGTTGCCATCATAGCCGCTATGGACGACAGGCTTGACCCGAGGCTCATGGTCTCGGCAATGCTCATCTTGCGCTTCAGCTTGGCGGGAATGACAATCTCGCATCCGGGCTGCACCTTGGCTCCGTGGCTCAGTTTTGCCACCTTGCCGTTCATATATATGATGTACGCGCGCCCTTTCACGGCATCGGCGGCGTATCCGCCTGCCTGGTTGATGTAGTAGGCTGGGCGCTTGCCTTGCTCGTAGGCCACCGTGTTGGCGTACATCACGGCTCCGTTGACTTTCACCGTGGCGTTGTATTGCGGCACGATGAGGCGGTCGCCCTCGCGCAGAACCATGTCGGCGTCCGAGCCTGGATTCGTTATTGCGGTCTCGAGGTCGATGCCCACGGGATATTCGTCAGGCACATTAAACTTGGATATGTTGGCGTCCTTTGCCCCTTCGGCGGCTTGTGTCACGCCAGAGGAGTTATTGCTCGACGCCGCGAGTTGCAGCAGGTTCTTCTTTTGCTGCTCCACCTCCATCTGCAAGGCTGTGCGCATGCGCTCCTTCTCGGCTTCGGTGGCACGGCGCATGAGGCGCGCTCCGCGTATGTAGCCCAGCCCGTTGACTCCTCCCGAGCGTTTGTAGAGCTCGCTGAGCCGTGTGTTGTTGGCGGAGAGGGCGTATGTTCCGGCAAACATCACCTCGCCTTCCACGGTCACGTTCTTCTGCTCCATGTAGGCAGGGCTCTTGTGGATATAGACCTCGTCGAACGGCATGAGCGTGAATCCCGGCTCACCGTCAACAACAAATCCGTCCTTTAGCGACAAGGTGTAAATCTTTGACACTATGCTGTCGGGCATTATAGCCTTTGGATTGCTCACGCGGCGGCTCACGTTAACGTTGACGGTGGACGCCTTGTCGGTAAGTCCGCCAGCCTGTAGGACAAAGTCCTCGATGGTTTCGTTGTCGGCATACTGGTAGATGCCGGGATATTGCACCTCGCCGCGTATTGTAATGGTGCGCTGTTCCTGCGACTCAGTCTTTGTGGGTACGAACAGCACATCGTTCTCCTTGAGCGGAATGTCGGGCGACTTGCCGCTCATTATGCCAGTGAGGTCAACGCTTATCACCTCGAGTGTGCGGTCCTCCTTCATGCGGTGGAGCACGGCACGGTTGGTGAACGCTGTCTCGGTGGTGCCGTCGGCATGCTCAATGAGTGAGCGCACACTGTTTATCGACTCGCCGAGATTGTACATTCCTGGGCGGAAGACGGCACCCTTCACCTCCACGGTGTTCTCGTAGCGCTGGAGAATGGAATCGACGCTGACAGAGTCGCCGTCGGCAATGTGGAAGCTTGAGAAGTCGAACTCGCCCACGTTGAACACAGCATACTCCCTGCCCGTCTTGCGGTTGACGCGCACCGACTTGCGGTAGGCGTCGCCGGTGAACGACCCTGCATACTTGAGTAGCGATGCCACCGACTCGTTGGGCTTCATCTCGTAAATCATCGGGCGCTTCACTTTGCCCGTTATGTTGACAAGGCAGTCGTAAGGACCTACCACGATGACGTCGTTGTCGGCAAGGCGCACGTTGCCCGTGAGCTTGCCGTTGAGGATGTAGTCGTAGATGTCGACCACCGTCACGAGGCGGTTGTTGCGGTATACCTTGATGTTGCGCAGTGTGCCTATGTCGTTGGTTCCGCCAGCCATGTACAGGGCATGGAACACGGTTGCGAATGCCGAGAGCGTGTATGTGCCAGGCATTTTCACCTCGCCCATCACGTTCACCATAATGGTGCGTGTCTGTCCGACGGTGAGCTTCACGCGGCTGCTTGAGTAGCGGCTTCCAAGAGTGGCGCGCAGGCGTGCGTTGGCCTGCGCCACCGTGAGTCCGCTCACGGCTACGGGTCCGTATCCCTCAATGGTCACTTCTCCATCAGGCGAGACGGTGCACTCCTCTGTCTTCTGAGAGGCTCCGTAGATGTCGATAATAACGGCGTCGCCGGGTCCCAGCCGGTAGTTCTGTGGCGTGGCGATGTTCATGTTCGGCTCGAAGGTGAGGTCCTTGTTGTTGAAGATGTCGCGTCCGAATACCTTTGGCTTCTTGTTCTTCAGCTGTTCCATGTATTTCCTGACGATATACGCCGTGTCTGGCATCATCTCGCCAAGCTCGTCCTGGTAGTCCATATACTCCTCGTCGTCCTCGTCATAGGTGTTCTTGTAGTCGGGGTCGCGCTGCGCCTTCAGGCGGTGGCTGCTGTAAGGCGCGGCGTTGCGCTCCTCGTCTTCGCCATAGTCGGAGCGTGAGCTGTAGGTCTTGTTGCCTGACTTGTCGTAGTCGGCCCGTGTCTTGCCGTTGTTGGAGCGCATGCGGGCAGACGTCTTGCCGTCAGCCGCAAGTCCGGTTGAGGCAGTAGTGCCCTGCTTCATCTGCTTCTCGTACTTCTCCCGCACGCGTCTTATCTGCGATATGTCGACGCCGCGCTGCATGAGCTGCGTGACAATCTGTGCGTTTGACTTGCCGGCAGTGTGCTCCTTGGCGATATATGCCATCACCTGGCTGTCAGACATCGTCTGCGCCATGCCCGCCATTGGCAGGAGTATGGCCATCAGAAGATATATGAGGAATCTTTTCATTGGGATATATGTGTTTTGTTTATTGTTTGTCGGTTGTTGCCTGCTGGCTTGGCTCTGCCAGTGCCTTGCTGTAGATGTCGTTGAGCACCATACCGGCTATCGTGAACCCGAATATGGCCGTGATGTGAGCCATGGTGCCGTTAATCTGTGCTTTCGACGAGCACCACTCGTGGTTGACGAGCGATGGGTCGCCCGGGCCAATCTTTGCCTTTGGGCACATGCAGGCAGATGTGCCGCATGTCTCGTTCTTTCCGCGGTTGTCGAGCAGCTCCTCGCTGTAAACGCACTGGAACTTGTGGGCTGGCTTTAGCCGGGCTTTCTTCATGCGCTTGCGCAGCGCGGCTCCGAGCGGACATCCGCGCACCTTCCAGAACTCGGCAACGCGTATCTTTGTGGGGTCCATCTTGAGCGCGGCTCCCATTGACGAGTAGAACACAGCCTTTGTCTGGCAGGCCCTCATGATGAGCGACACCTTGTCCTTGAGCGAGTCGATGGCGTCTATGATGTAGTCGTACTGGTCGAGTTCAAACTCGTCGGCATT
>CALBYK010000312.1 GCA_937889855.1 uncultured Prevotella sp. | reverse complement strand
GCCCTGGTGTCGCTCAGTCTGACAACGGGTATGATAGGTCTGGCTGCCGGACAGGTGTTCATCGGTCCGCTCACCGACAAGTACGGACGCAAACGCATCCTCATAGTGTCGATGCTGATGTTCGCCATTGCCTCTGTGCTTTGCATCCTCACGCCCAACATCTATCTGTTCAACGTAGCCCGCATCTTCCAGGGCATTGCCGGAGCGGGCGGCATCGTAATCTCCAAGAGCATGTCGACCGACATGTACAGCGGACGCGAGCTTGCCAACTTCATGGCAGTGCTCGGAAGCATCAACGGCATCGCTCCGGTATGCGCCCCGGTCGTGGGCGGACTAATGGCTGGCGTGAGCAACTGGCAGGGCGTGTTCGCTCTGCTGCTTGCCATCGGAATAGTCCTGATGCTATGCAGTTGTCGTCTGCCCGAGACACTCCCGGCAGAACGACGAATAAAGAAAAGCATCCTACAGGTGTATGCCAACCTCTTCCGCGTGTTCCGCAACGCGCGGTTCACGCTGAGCACGCTCGCGGCAGTGGCTTGCTTCTTCCCGTTCTTCGCCTACATCGCCTCGTCGCCGTTCATCCTGCAGAACATCTACGGACTTACGCCGTTAGAATTCAGCCTTTGCTTTGGTCTCAACGCTCTGATGATTGGCATCGGCGCTGCCATAGCGCCGCAGTTCAAGCGTCCGACTACAGCGCTGAAGTGTGGCGCTATCGATTTCGTTGTGGCAGCCGTGATGCTCGCCACCTGCTTGCTGGCCAATATGCCGCTCGTCATAGTCATGGCATTATACATGTATCTGATGACAAGTTTCGGACTGATGCAGCCTGGACTCACCGCCACCGCACTCGACGCCGAGCGCGAGAATGCAGGAGCGGCAAGCGCAATATTCGGAGCCTCAGGATTCGTGGCGGGTGCCGTGTCGAGCCCTATTGTCGCGCTGGGAAGCATTGAGGCGACATCAAGCATCGTGATGACTGCCGGAGCCATCGTGTGCCTGGTGCTGACGCTGCCGTTGTGCCGCCGGATTAAATAACTCGCCTAACCTTTAGCCAAGAATCTGTGCAGCATGCTCCTTCACCTTTATTTCCTTCGGACCGATGATGCGCGTGATTACGCCGTTCTCGTTGGCAATGAATGTGGTGCGGAACACTCCCATAACGGTCTTGCCATACATCTTCTTCTCGCCATACACGCCGAGAGCCTCAACAAGCTGCTTGTCGGTGTCGCAGATAAGCGGAAACGGTAGGTTGTTCTTCTCGATAAACCGCTTGTGCGACTTGGCGTCCTGTGTGCTCACGCCTATCACGACGTAGCCCTCGGCAAGCAACCGCTCATAGTTGTCGCGCAGGTTGCAGGCCTCACTGGTGCAGCCCGGTGTAGAGTCGCGCGGATAGACATAGAGCACCACCTTACGGCCGCTCAACTCACTCATTGTCCACTCTTTTCCGTCTTGGTCAACGCCAAGCACTTCGGGTAATTTCTGTCCTGTTTCCATAGCTATATAGATATTTATTACATTGGCAAATGTACAATAATTATGTGAATTAACGAAAACATGGAAAAGAAAAAATCCTAAGGCCGGGATATAAAATCCAAGACTTAGGGTAAGAAGTAGGGCTCATCCGACATTTCGAGTGAAGCAACGCATTCTTATAATTGACATTATGGGAATGGGAATGAAATGAAATGTAATCACTCGAAATACCGGATGGGCCACAAACAGGTTTTACCAGTTCACTTTCTCATTCAGTATAACGCCATCCGCAGCATCCTCCCCGGTGAATGTTGCGCCACGATACTGCACGCAGAGCATCACCAACGGCTCTGTGCCATTGTTGCGGACCGAGCGCTTGCCGGCAGGAGCCACTCTCACCACACTGCCCTCTGCTACCGTGAACACCTTGCCGTCAACCTGAAACTCGCCCTTGCCGCTGAGGAAGAAGTACAGTTCCTCATGATTCTTGTGAGTGTGGAGAAAACCAGTCTCTGTGCCTGGAGCGAACGACTGGAATGAGAACTCACCACCTGTCGCATCCACCAATGCGCCGCCAAACACCTTTCCGGGAATTTTCACCTCCGGACCAAGCTGCAATACATACTCGTTCAAGTCGCTCAACTTGCCGAAGTCAACGGCTGTCACATTCTCTGCCTTGATAATTGTCTTTGCCTCTTTCATTGTCTTGATGTTTTTTAATCCTGTTATTGTATATGTTTGAATTAAGAATTATCGTCGTTTGACAATGCAAAAGTACAATGATTTTCGCTTACGAACAAGAGGAAACCAAGGCGTAGGTTACTTACCTTGAGGTAACTATTGCTGATTATCAGCAGATAATATTTTGGCGATTTAAAATACTTTAACTCGAAGGATTGCAGTGCATAAAGAATGTTAGTTACTTTTGCATACTAATATTGAGAACAAAGTATTTACAAGCACACATTATGAGCAAACAGATAACAGACACCATCTTTCAAGACTGCCCCATCCGCAACGTCCTGGCACACATTTGCGGCAAATGGTCGTTGCTGGTCATCTACGTGATGCACCAAAGCGAGAGCATACGCTTCAACGCCCTCAACCGCGCCATCCCCGACATCTCGCAGAAAGTCCTGACCTCCACCCTACGCTCACTCGAAGCTGACGGTTTCGTCAGCAGACGCGTGTATGCCGAGGTGCCGCCGAGAGTGGAGTATTCGCTCACCGACCGTGCTCGCTCGTTCATTCCCCTGGTTGAAAAGATGATTGCATGGGCACAGGACAATATGGCAGGAATATTGAAGGACAGAAACAAGAAGGTTTCCTAAAAAGTCCGCTCCCGGTTGCAGTGTGCTCGGTCTCCAGCAGCAGTCGTTTTGCGTCCAGTCCGCCGGCAAAGCCTGTCAGTGAATGATTCGAACCGATGACACGGTGGCACGGGATAATGATGCTGATGCCGTTTGCGCCAATGGCACTTGCCACTGCCCTCACGCCCTTGGGGTTGTCCACCCGTTGAGCTATTGCCTTATAGGTGCGCGTCTCGCCATAAGGTATTTCAAGCAATGCCTGCCATACTTGTTTTTGGAATTCCGTACCAACGGGGTGCAACGGAATGTCGAATTGACGGCGTTTGCCGGCGAAATACTCATCAAGTTCTTTCTTTGTCCGCTCCAACGCGGCAGACGTTTCCATTGAGAACTCGGCATTAAGCAGCCGCACCAACCGTCGCTTGTTGCGCTCCGCGCACGGCTTCTCGTTCCAGTCGCAAAGGCAGAGTTCATCGTCTGCAGATGCCAAGACGAGTCGTCCGCATGGAGAATCGTAGTATTGAATATTGACCTTCATATCAATGTTTATCCACTTTCTGCGTGTTTGGCAAGAACCCTGCTATGATGCCTAAGAGCGGCAGGAAGGCACTCACTTGAAATATAAATTCAATGCTCGTTTTATCGGCAAGCCATCCGAAGAAGGCTGACCCCAAACCTCCCAAGCCGAACATCAGTCCGAAGAAGATGCCGGCTATCAGTCCTACCTTGTCGGGCATGAGGTCGGTGGCGTAGACCACGATTGACGAGAATGCCGAGGCGATAATCAGTCCGGAGAGAAACGTGCAGATGATGGTCCATGTGAAGCCTACGAATGGCATGGCGAGCGCAAACGGGGCGGCACCAAGGATGGAGAACCATATCACATACTTGCGTCCGAACCTGTCGCCCAACATTCCTCCCGCCACTGTACCTATGGCGAAGGCGGCGAGGAACACAAACAGACAGAGCTGGGATGCCTGGACAGAAATGCCGAACTTGTCAATGAGAAAGAAAGTGAAATAGCTCGTGATGCACGCTGTGTAGAAATACTTCGAGAACACAAGCAAAATCAAGATTGCCAGCGCCCCGTATTTGGCACGGCGCGAGATGTCGTGGTTGAGCAAGGGCTGTCGCTGCGGATGGTTCACCACGTAGGCGAGCCGCGCCTTATACCATGCCCCAAGCCTAATCATGATGAGCGCTGCCAACAGAGCCGCCAAGGCAAACCACGAGATGGCGTGCTGCCCGAATGGCAGGATGATGAGGGCAGCCAACAACGGGCCAACTGCCGAGCCCCCGTTGCCGCCCACCTGAAAGATTGACTGCGCCAGACTCTTCCTTCCACCCGACGCCAGTTGTGCCACACGTGATGCTGTGGGATGAAACACCGATGAGCCCATCCCGACAACACCCACAGCCAGAAGTATCAGAAAATAGTTCTCGGCGAAGGCAAGCAGCAGCAATCCGACCAGCGTGAAGCACATGCCCACAGCGAGGGCGTATGGCCGCGGATGACGGTCGGCATAGAGTCCGGTGAACGGTTGCAAGATTGAGGATGTCATCTGAAAGACAAGGGTGATAATGCCTATCTGTGCAAACGTAAAGCCGAACTTGTCCTTCACTATCGGATAAATGGAAGGAATGATCGACTGAATCATGTCGTTAAGAAAATGCGAAATGCTGCAGATGATGAGCATCGAGTAGACCGTACCCTCCACCATCGTCGGGTTGCCTTTCAACTTACTGCCTATATATTTCAAATTCATAATAAGTAAATATTCAAATCACATTATTATTAAATGCTTTATGCCCTTGGTGAGCAACGCGCTCAAGTGCAGCGTTCACATCGCCGTCTCAGAGCAATTCGAGAAAATCGCCGAGGAACGAGTCGTTGTCGCTCGTTATGGGCGATACTTTGTCTTGTCGACATAAATATGGTTGCTCTCAATAATTTTCTGGAATGTCTGTATTCCGATAGGACATCCTACTGCCTTAGGAAGTATATCGGCAGGCGCGGCGTGCCGTCCTTCACCAGCATCCCTTTCTCGCAAAAAAACTTGAGCCACTTCTGCGTGGCATATTGCGTCAGACCAAACTGGAAGCGCATGATACGTGCCGTAATATAGCGGTTGTCCTTGAGATAGTCCTGAATCTTTGCAAACAACTGCTCCCCGGTGTAGGTAGCAGACTGACTGGAGCGTTTTGAACGCACGAAACTGACGCCGCGCCGTATCTCCTGCATGAGTTTCGACTCAGGCCGGAAGTTTATGCCCGCTATTCTCACTTCCTTGCCCGTGATCTTCTTGTCAGACCTTTCCTTCGGCACTTCCAAACTTGCCGACAGAGAGAAGTAGCCCAATTCGGGTATGTAGAACCGCCTGCCATTTGACATTTCTTCCACCGCGATATCGTGAAGCTCCGCCAACACAGCCGCCACGTCGCCTTTGGTGAGCGAACAACGGTCTTGTATACGCTCGCGCAAATCGTTCTCGCTCATCGGTTCATGCTGCACTATGCGCACGTAGCTACGCTCCTCCCCCGTTCCCTGCGAGTTGCGGAGCTTATAGATGTCATATTTAAGTTCCATGTGATATTATGATTAATGGTTGGTTGTAGACTGTTTATGTCGGATACAAATATAATAAATAATGCAACAACACGTATATTATGACACAAACAATTAAGTATATTTATGTTTTGACGACCGTCAAACAGATTGCCGACGACCGTCATACATTCATTCTACGACCGCCATACAACTTGCCGACGACCGTCAAACACTCGAAAGAAGAATAAGATTGAAGCGGAAAAACGTATCATTTCATGCAATCATGCATAAAGGCAGTTGAGTAATAAAAAAATGAGGGTGCGTCAGAACCCTCATTTTAATTCTCTAATTTCAGAATTTTCCTGGCAACACTTATCCTACAACAGTAAAGATACGTATCTCGGGAGCTGCCTGGAAGTAAGGCGACAGACCCTTTGCCACGTCATTCTTGAACATCTCCGACTCGAGGTAAGCCTCTGCATGCTCCTTGCTGTCGAAGCCGTGAAGCACCTGCACGTCCTCGTCGCGAACCAGCAGCGATTTTGTCAACGCTCCCTCTATTGTCTTGAGAAACGGCTCGCGATAGTCGAAATAAACCTTTGCCGCACTCTGGCGGTCACTCTCATTGATCTTCATTGTAATCTGAAGATATGCATTTACTTTTTCCATAGTTTGTTTTGAAGTTATGTTTTATTATAAACCTTTAAATCTGTCCTCTTTGCTTATCGATTGCAAAATTAACACCTTGGCGACACTTTCACATTGTATATTCAAGTGAGTAAATGGTAAATTTACGCACAGATGTTTGCAGAATCGAAAATAACAAGTAATTTTACCACTGCAAATACTTAATTTACCATTTCGATGGTGCGCTATATAATCGATGATGATGGAAAAGAAGCAAAACAAGAGCCAGGAAGGAGTGGCTTCCTACTCAATACAAGAGAATGTACACTCGGGACTGGAGCTGGAGCTGCACTTCATGCCCAAGTTCTTCCATGAGAACGGATGTGGCTCCATGCCGCCTCACATACACGAGTTCTATCAGATTATATGGTTCCGTCGCGGCCACGGCACACACCGTGTGGACTTCGTCGACTATCCCTTCACCGACAACACGATATTCTTCGTGGCACCGGGACAAATCCATGCCTTCGACGGGAGCGACGACTGTGAGGGCGTGATTATTCTCTTCAATGCCGGTTTTCTGGCCAATGAGGAGTCGAGCGAGAACATCTTTCTGAAGTACAACGTGTTCAATGCATACGATTCGTTGCCATACTATATGGTTGACAACGAGGAGGCAGAACGGCTGATGGGGATTGTGGGCGAGATGAACCGCGAATATTCGCTCACGGATGCCTTTGCCCACAAGGACTATATGCAGTATTTGCTGCGCCTCTTCCTGATTAGAGTGCAGCGCAAGGGGGAGCGCAAGGAGGTTGAGAAACTACACTTCTACAGTATTGCCAACCGCACCTTCGTGAGGTTCAGGCAGTTGCTCGAGAAGAACTTCCGCGAAGTGCATACCGTGCAGGAATATGCCGACCTGCTCAACATATCGGCCCGCACCTTGACCAAGTATGTCAGCCAGAGCGCACATTGCTCGCCCTTGCAGCTCATCAACGATCGCATCGTGCTGGAGGCCAAGCGGCAGTTGCAGCACACTTCGCTCAACATCAAGGAGATAGGATATGGACTGGGATTCGAAGACCCGTCGTACTTTGTGAAATTCTTTAAACGACTGACCGGCATGATGCCGAAAGAGTTCAGAAACACATCAAAAAAATAATAAAAACAAAAAAAACAATGAACAAGAAAATTGCTATTCCAACAGCCGACGGAAAACTCTTTCCGCACTTCGGCAAGGCACCGCAGGTGACCGTATTTGACGTGGAGAACAACCAGATTGTCGACAAGCAAGTGCTGACAGCTCCGGAGCATGCCCATGGCGCAATGCCCCGCTTCTTGCAGGGGCTGGACGTGACAGATGTGCTATGTGGCGGACTGGGCGCCGGTGCCGTGAAACTATTGCAGGAGATGGGCATCGCCATTCACGGTGGCGCACCCATAGCCGACGTTGACGACGCATTGAAGATGTTCCTTGACGGCACCATCGTGTATGGCGACAGCACATGCCACCATGACGCTTGCGATGGCGAGCATCACCATCAATAAAAGTGGCGAGCAGTATGAGCAATGCCTTTATGCAGGTTGCCGAAATTTCGGCGGCATTGCTCAAACTGCGCCTCTGTGAGGTGCATAATGAGATTCTGAAAAGATACACGCAGACCGCTCATTCCTGATGTTCTGAATTTCATTTTCTATTCTTTTATATTTTTCTCCATCTCGCAAGACTTTTCTTGTATTGTCTCTCTACTGCCGGTAAGCAATTGTTCAAACCCTATATAATAAGGTGATGCCATCATTTCTCCTTGTTCTCTATACCTCGTACGTGATTTTCACTGCTTATATATTTGATTTTAGGTGTTAAACGTTACAAGTAAAGGTATTTTTCACTATATTTGTAAACAAATCAAGATAAAAAAAGTATGCCAATAGACGAATTCCCGATAAGACTGAAGGAAGCTCGTTTGATGACGGGCCTCAGCATGGACAAACTTGTGGAGCTGACAGGTGGCACCATCACCAAGCAGAGCATATCCCGTTATGAGAG
>CALBYK010000311.1 GCA_937889855.1 uncultured Prevotella sp. | reverse complement strand
CCGTCTGCTTCTGTCCGAACGTCTTGCGCAGATAGTTGAACAGCACGCCCTCAGCCTCATAAATGAAGCGTATCTCCTTGAACTTGCCAAGACGCGCCACACTCTCAATCATGTCCTCAATCTTAGGCAGGGTATAGTTGTTTGGGATAGCCACGACTGCACGCTGCGGACATGCGCCATTCTCAGACACACGCTGGCGGTCGGCTACAGACATGTTGTTGAGATACTCCATGAGGTCACGGTCAAGTCCGCGCATTAGCAAATGGGCAAGGTCAACGCCCGAGAACTTAATAGAGCTGCCGCCCACGCCCACGTCTATCTTGTCCTCGTCGGCCTTTTTGTAGCCAAGCAGCTTCTTTATGCTCTGGAAGCGCGGCATGCCGCTTGAAGCCCTCCAGTTGCGGTCGGCAGCTATACCATACTCGTAGTCGGTGTTTGGCAGAAGCATGTCGACGGTCTTTCCGGCAAGCGGTTTGTTGAAGATGATGCGCGACGGAATAATCTTGGTCATCGTCCTGCCACGGCTCACCTCCACAAGCGAGATGCTCGGGTCGTTGAGCGCTCCGCTCGGGTTGCCTACGGCTACGCACGAGCCTGAAGTGCCTGGGTCGAAACCGACCCAGGCCCGGCCAAGGTCCTCGATGAAATAGAAATTGTAGACTTCAGGCGAGATGCCCGTATCCGTGTGCTTGAAGAGTCCGCCAATCGACGTCTCCACCTTGAAGTCCATCATCACGCTGCACGTGTGGAGCTGGCGCACGTCAACGGTGTCGGGATTGATGTTGATGTCAAGCTCAAACGTGAAGTTCTTGCCGCTGAGTGGAACGGAAACAAAGTCGTCGCAGTTCTGCCCGTTGACGAAATAGCTGAATCCGGCAGGCTTCGCCTCCTGAAGACGCACATACAACTTGGTGTTTCCGCCTATTCCCATCTTTCGGCAGGTCTCCACAGAGCCACTCACCTTCACCTTGTTGAGGTTGTTGCCTCTCACATAAAACCAGCATGGCAACTCCACCGCTCCGCGGTCCTTGGTGACGTTGACATACTTCTGCGCGAAGCGCGACACGCCCACCGTCACCTTCTTTTTCCTTCCGAGCCAGTACATCATGGCAATGGCTATGATGACGGCAAGAACCAAAACTATTATTGTCATAGTCTTCCTTAATTGTTCGTTTACGTAGGTTATGCTTCCTTTCTCTATTGTCTGCTGCGACGTGAGCGAAACTGGCAGCACGTTATTGCCTTCGCTGTCGTGAGTCATGGTGAAGAAGATGTACTTCACCGTGACATCGCCCAGCGCCGACCGTCCAAGGTCGATGCCCGATATACCCGGTATCTCATACTCTCGGTTGTCTGTAAGCAGCCTGGATGCCTCGTCCTCGCCGCGTGTTATGGTGCGGTAGCTGAGCAGGCTGCCGTTCTCCATGAGAGCCACGCCTATACTGTCGATGGTTGTGCCCTTGTCCTTGTCGAACGAGATGCGCGCCTTGCTGAGATTGAAACGGCTGCCACGGCTCTGGCTCAGGTCAAGACTGCTGGTAAGATAGAGCTGCGACTTCATCACTACACTCTTGTGTATGAGGCGTGTGCCCTTTGCTGCAAGTCCGTTCGACTGGAAGTGCATGAAATCTGCCTGCACGAACGGTGCGCGCATGGCGTTAATCTGCCGCTCAAAATACCGCCGCACGCTTGCCTTACCTGCCGTCATGGCAACAAGTGTCTTCCAGTCGTCCTGGTCGTTGTTGCTGTATTGACCAGACATGAAGTCACTCACGACAATAAGATAGTATTCGTTGGCGGTTTCCGTCTTCGACACGAAGTTCATTATGAGCGGATAGACAAAGTGCGACATCGTGATGCCGCTATTACGGCGTATGGCATCGTACAGCGCGTCTTTTCCAAGAAACAACATTCCCATGTCGTTGTCAAGAAAACTCGAAAGGCTCTTCTCCTTTTCGCCGCTACCATTAGAAGCTACCCTTTTGCCGTGGATGTAGCGTGCCCGACGGTGGATGAGCATTTTCGCTATGTCGTTGAACACATACTCGTCCGACCGGCTTCCGTTGAAGCACTCGCTGTGAATACGTCCATACATGCCGTGTACACGCGGCATTCCACTTCCGACAAGACCAAAAGCGTATAGTGAGATGACATCATTGTCGGCGTCAAAAGGCTCTATTTTTGGTGCCACCGAGCCGTCACGGTTAAGATAAGGCAGAGGGTCGCTGCCTTGGAGCCAGTTGGCTATGGCGCGTCCCACATTCTTCATGCTTTGCTGGTTGTTGATGGTCTGGTCAACAACAATGATGAAATGGCGGTTGTAAGGCATGTTCTGCGCCATGACAACAAGATTGGGCGTCAAAAGCATACACAACAACAAAATTAGCTTTATTTTTCTCTTCATTGTTTTTTGGGGGTTTTCGTTTTTACATGGGGCATGGAGACTCTCTTTTTCTTTAAATAATTTATTTAGCCACAAATTTAGTTATTTTTTTTTGTATTTTAGACTTCCTATATTTTCAGAAGACAACGATTGGCTCATTTTATGGATTAAATGGATATATAATATGCATAAGTGGTAAAAAAACGTGCATGAACATGAGTGTTAAATAATTTAACCATATATTAAGGGCAGTTGATTTGGAGACATAGTCCACAACAAGAGGTGATTGACTATCACCTTATTTGCTATAAGTAAGCACATTTAACGGAATAAAATCAAAAAAGCGTGCCAGAAACTCCCGTTTCTGACACGCTCATCCTTTACTGTGTCGTGGTTCTGCCCGACACTTCTTATATGTTTTTACTACAATTCATTCGTCACCACACGTCCCATCTGCATAACATATGTCAGCTTCAGGTTCTCGTCAAACATCATTATGTCAGCGTCCTTGCCGTCCTCAAGAGAGCCCTTGCGGTCGAACACGCCCATAATCTTGGCAGGCGTCTCACTCGCCATGCGGCATGCGTCCTCCATCGGGATATTAGCCATCTGCACGCATGTGCGTATCAGACGGTCCATAGTGGCTATAGAACCGGCGAGCGCCGAGTGGTCGGCAAGCTTGCAAACACCGTCCTCAAGAATCACGCGCGGGTCGAAAGCCGCTTTGCCGTCGCTTGCGGCACATGCCAGGGAGTCGGTGATTAGCGCCATTTTCTCCACGCCCTTTATTTGGTAGCACACACGCAGCATCACCGGCGGCACGTGTATGCCGTCAGCAATCACCTCGACGGTCATGTCCTGAAGGGCTATGATGCTCTCCACTGTGCCCGGAACCTTGAACTCATGCTCCTTGTACACCACTGGCATGGCGTTGTAGAAGTGGGTGGCATGGGTCATACCGGCATCGTGTCCTGCCAGCACATCCTCGTATGTGGCACGGGTGTGGGCAATGGCAGGCAGCACACCGTGCTTGCGGCACGACATGATGAACTCCACTGACCCCGGAAGCTCAGGAGCCTCGTCCCAGCGCTTTATGCATTTGTATTTGTCGAGCAACGGCTCATATTCTTCTGGAACAGGCGGCTTAATCCATTCGGGTATTTGCGCTCCTGCCTGTTTAGGATTGAAATAAGGTCCCTCCAGATGCAACCCGAGCACCGGGCTGTTCTCCTCAGCCATCAGTTTCTCGCAAGTCTTGCAGGCAGCCTCAATCATTGGCACCGTCGACGAGGAGAGCGTCGGGAAGATTGACGTGG
>CALBYK010000310.1 GCA_937889855.1 uncultured Prevotella sp. | reverse complement strand
GGCATCTGGCGATGCCTTCACATCAGAGCAGTGGTCGGACAACTGCCAGGGCAACTATGAGCAGGATTGGGACACTTATCGCCAGCTTACATTCAACAACCGTCGCTATGACGAGAACTCGCCGTACAGTGGCCCGTGGTCGGGAGCATATAAGAATCTGTACAACATACATGTCGGCATGGAGAAAATCCAAAGCAGCGGTGCGTTGACAGAATCGCTCAAGAGCCAGTTGCTCGCAGAGTGCTACTTCTTCCGCGCATGGGTTTACTTCGACATGGAGAAGTTTTGGGGTACGGTTCCTTATGTTGACCATGCTCTCAGTGTGGACGAGGAGACTTTCCTTCCTCAGACAAAGCGTGAGGTCTTGTTTGACAACATGCTTGCCGACCTTGACAAGTCGGTTGAGTTGTTCGGCAAGATGAGCGGAACGCCTGAGCTGGGTCTTGTCAATGCTAATGTGGCAAAGGCGTTCAAGTCGCGTGTGGCTCTCTATGCCGCTGACGCAGCCTCTGCTTCGGCAAAAGGCATTTACACGGACGATGCTGCCGGATTGTTCAAGTTTGAGAAGTCGGCACAGCACTATTATGAGATTGCATACAATTCCGCCAAGGATGTTATCAACTCAGGTGCTTACGACCTTGAGCCTAACTATGAGAACCTCTTCACGTCAGAGACAGCTCACACAAGTGCTGAGTCTATCTGGCCTGTGATGTTCAAGGAAAACCAGCGCGGTGGCTTCAACCCCACTTCTAAGAATGGTCCAGACGGCTCGTACTATGGCAACAGCAGCAGTGTGACACGCACATGGGGATTCCGCACCGGACTGTTCCCTACACAGGATCTTGTTGACTGCTATCTCCAAAAGGATGAGGCTGACGGCAAGTGGAAGCACTGGTGGGAGACAAAGCAGGCACAAGACCTCAACGTCACCGTCACAACTGATGCCGACGGCAACAAGGAGTACTCTGGCTCGGGCGACGACTACCGCAAGATGTATGAGAACCGCGACAAGCGCTTCTATGCCACCATCACTTATGACGGTTCGTATATGGGTCCGTCAAGCAACTCTATATATGAAATCCAGACGTGGATAGACAATACGACAGTGGAGAGTGAGCGCACAATGCAGTATAGCTCTTTGCACACAGGCTATCGCTATATGGAGACATTGGAGTCGGCTCCTACCAACCATGCCTCAGCGCAGACTATCAGCGGCTACTATTCTCGCAAGTACTCTCATTTCGACCAGTTCAACGATGACGGCTCATTGAAGACGACACAGCGCACAACATGCTATTTCAACATACGCTATGCTGAGGTGCTCCTCAACTTTGCCGAGGCTGCCGTCAATCTCGACAAGGCAAGTGAGGCCATAGCCCAGGTTAACCGTATACGCAACCGTGCCGGCATGAGCGACTATGACGGAGCTACCGACAAGCAGAGTGTATATGATGAGGTGAAGGTTGAGCGTCGTATTGAGTTTGCGTTTGAGAATCCAGGATTCCGCTACTTCGACCTTCTGCGTTGGGGCGAGGCTGAAGGCAAGACTGTCATCCCGGAGTTGAACAAGGTGTCGCGTGGCATCCTTATCTTCCGTAAAGGTGTGCACAGTACAGTGGCTGGCGAGAATGGTGTGCCTTTGGAGAAGGGTGATGAAGGATATGTTACACCGACATTCCGCACCTACTCAATGGATTTCAGCTATTATAAGCGTAAGTTCGACAATGTGCGCTATTATTTCACTCCGTATGCTGCGACAATGCTTATATCCAATAAGCAGATTCAGCAGAACCCGGGATGGAATGGCTTCAAATATCAGAGCAACAACTAACATCTAACTTTTCGAAATTATGAAATTAATCAGTAAAATAAAGAATGCATATACAGCCCTGTTTATGATGCTGGCGGCGATGGCGACAACAAGTTGCCAGACAGGGCTTGAGTATGACGATGTGCCAGAGAGCTACTATACTGACGTCAACCTGCGCTCATGCTGGGTAAGCTCACGTGCATTGTTCGAGGACTGTCTCTTTGCAAAGAACTATAATGGCGGAAAAGGCGAGATAACAACAGCCATACGTCAGGTGGACTTTGCTGAGGACCAGACATCCTGGACCAACAACACAGGTGTTGACTATACACTTGCCGACGGTACTGTTGTAGCCGCCGGTGAGACGGTTACCATTCCAGTAGGACTTTCTGCTATGACTACTCGTGATGATGCAAGTGCTCCGGATGGTAAGGTGTATGTGTTGACATATTATGTGCCTTCTACTGTAACATACACAACACCAAACAAGGGTTATCTTTTTGTCGAGTCGAAAATGCCTTCTGGATATACTCTTGTTGACCCAACAGACGGCATGTCTGAAAAAGCTGAGGCTCCTATTAATACAAAGCAGCTTGTTGTGACAATGTTAGCAAGCCAGTATTTGGGTGATGCCACAACATTTGAGCCACAGAACGGTGCCCCAAAGCTCGGTGTCCCTGGTGATTTTTCTGAGCCTCGCCAGTATCTGGTGAAGAACAACATGCGTCGTCCGTCGGGTGTGCCACAGACACAACGCCTGTATGAGGTGAGAGTTGTGGTGCTTCCTGATTGATAGCCTTTGTGGAGATAATGTTTGTTTATACCACATGACTTTATTTGATAAACAAAAGAGCCGGGGAATGTAAGTGTCTCCGGCTCTTTTGTTGGTGGTATGCTCGGCATGAGCATTGTTTAACGGGTGTAAGTCCCGAATAAGCCCTAATAGCGGGAATTACATAGCTAAAGG
>CALBYK010000309.1 GCA_937889855.1 uncultured Prevotella sp. | reverse complement strand
AAGTTGCCAGAATACAGCACGTAGCCGTGGAAAAGGACAGGAGGCAGTGCCTATGGAGTACATGCAGAATTATATCCAAGACATCCTCGACTTGATAGAATACTGCAATGGTTCCGTAACCTCCACTTGGGGAAAGAAACGTGCTGAGGCTGGACATCCGAAGCCATTCAACCTCGAATATATCGGAATCGGCAACGAAGACCACATCACGGAAGATTTCAAGGTGCGCTTCAAGATGATATTCGATGCCATCCACGCCAAGTATCCTGACATCAAGGTGGTAGGAACATCTGGCCCAGGACATTCAGGCTTTGACTATGATGAAGGATGGAAAGTCGCTCGCGACCTGAAAGTGCCTGTTGTCGACGAGCACTACTATTGCGGCTACAAATGGTTCCTCAACAACCTGCATCGCTACGACAACTACCCACGCACTGGTTATGGCAAGGTATATGTGGGAGAATATGCCTCTTGGGGCTCAACCCTCCAGAACGCGCTGGCAGAAGCTGCCTATATGTGCAACTTGGAGCGCAACGGTGATGTGGTGGAGTTTGCGTCTTATGCACCATTGTTCGGTCGTGTGGGACATACCCAGTGGGACCCAGACTTGATTTACTTCGATGGCAAGTCGGTTTATCCTACTATCAACTACTATGTTCAGAAGCTCTTCGGCCAGAACAATGGCGAGAAGTATTTCTCCAATACCATCATCAAGGAAGATGGCAATGCAATGGAGCGTTCTTCTTGCGTGCAGGACTCCAAGACGGGCGACATTATTCTGAAGATGTCTAACATCGGAGCTGCGCAGCAGGTGAATATCGACATCAGTGCATTCAAGCGCATCAAGTCGAAGGCTATCATCTCTGTTCTCAAGGGAGACCTCGAAGCAAGCAACTATCCACGCACTGGTAAGGGTGACTATTCTTTCGAAGAGAAAAAGACTTTCCTGGCCAAGAAGAAGTTCACCTACACCATGCCGGAGAACTCCTTCACCGTGATTCGCATAAAAACGAAGTAACATTTGGATTGCAAACTTATTTTATTCAAAAACAATGAAGACATATAAGAAAATACTGATTACATTGCTCGCATTTGCAGCCATGCCTGCCATGGCGCAAGTGAAGCAAGTGAAAAATCCTTATGGCTATCTGTTTTGTCACATGAGCCGTAAGGGTGAATGGACTGCCTTTGCCTTGAGCCGCGACGGTGAGAAATGGCACGACCTCAACAATGGAAAGGAAGTATATGATACCGAGAAACTGTCGGAAATAGAAGGTGGCGCAAGAGATGCCTACATCAGCCGCAGTGCCAATGGCAAAGGTTTTGTCATGGTGACTACCGACATGTGCAACCGCAAGAGCCGTTGCTGGTCCAACTACGGCATCAATCTTCTGAAGAGCGACGACCTTATCCATTGGAGTGCCGTGACCTTCGATTTCCGCAATGGACCAGCAATCTTCTGCGATGCAGATGCCCCTGATTTTTACCAAGACTACAGCAAGATTCGAAGGGTCTGGGCACCACAGGTGGTGTGGAACGAGAGCTATGTTTGGCCAGATGGAAAACGGGGAGGCTATTTCATCTACTACTCCATCTTGAACAGCAAGGAAGACAAGTACGACCGTATGTTCTATTCCTATGCCGACCGTTCGTTTACCAAGATTACCAAACCCAAGCTTCTCTTTGACTGGGGCTATGCCACGATAGATGCCGACATCGTTTGGGTACCAGCAGACAAGAAATGGCACATGATGATCAAGAAAGAAGGAGGAAAAAGAGGTATATTCCCAACCTTTGCAGACAAACTGACGGGGCCATGGCCACAGCCAAGCGAAAGCGACTTCATCAATTTCGAAGGCAACAAACAGTGTGAGGGTGCCTCCGCCTTCCAGATTGCTGGCGAGAAGGGCTGGCGAGTAGGCTATGTGGAATATTCGTCTTCCCCTACCAAGTATCGCATCTGCCAAGCCGATGAGAACTTGCAAAACTTCCATTCGCCAAAGGACATCCAAGGAGTTGCAGACCCGCAACATGGTTCTTTCCTTTCACTCACCAAAAAAGAGTACCAACGATTGGAAAAGTACTGGAATAAGAAATAAGAAACATATTACCATCATATATCTGCTGCAAACTTGTCAATCTTGCCGGAATCAAAATATTCGAGAGTTTCTCTTGATGCCGATACATTTGCTTCGGATGAAACATAAGAGATGCCGATGTGCTTTTTGTAAAAGCGCGTAAGTAAATTCTCACATTCTTGCCAGCCAGACACAACTTTGCCATACATTTTTTTCAGTTATGACATAAAATATGTATATTTGCACTCTTGCAAGAGTATATAACATTAATAAACAAATATATTTTATTTATGAAGAACATCATTTCAACCTTAGCCATAGCAATGGTTGCAACGGCAGCATTCGCCCAGAGACAGAGTTACACCGTAAAGGGTACATGCCCCAGCGATGTAAAGAAGGTCTACATCATGGACATGGACGGACGCTCGCCGCAGGTAATCGACAGCGCGGCAGTGGCAAACGGCAAGTTCAGCATCAGCGGCAGTGCTGAAAAGAACGCGCTACTCGGACTCTCGGCAACGCAGCGCGACTACCGAGCCTTCTTCAACGACGGCACACCCATCACGGCCGACCTAAAGACCAACGAGCTTAAAGGTTCCGACCTCAACACCAAGCTCAATGCCTACGACCGCGAACTCGATGCCATGGGCGAGGAGTTGAAACCGCTCTATACACAGGTGTCGGCAATGTATGCCAACA
>CALBYK010000308.1 GCA_937889855.1 uncultured Prevotella sp. | reverse complement strand
AGCGGTGTGGCGGAAGCCACGGCGGTAAAGTTTTCGCCGTTGTCGGATACTTGCAGCGCGCCATTGTCGAGCAGATAGATGTGGCCATCCTTCACTGCCACGCTTTTGTAGGCGTCCGGACCGAAGGCCACGCCCAGTTCTTTCCATCCCTCACCGTTCCGGGCAGACAACACATAACCTTTTGTAGCTTGGCCCTGACAGCCATATACGTAAAGGCTGCTGTCCAAGACCACGGCTTTCAGCCCCTGGAAGGAGTCGAAGGCCGGATTCTGCACCTGGTCATGCCACACAAACTGGCTGCCGTCTTCCTTGTGTACATTGACGGTCACGGTATAGTTGCGGCTATGCTGTCCGTCGGACGACAGCACAGTGAGCGTGCGGTCGGTGGTGAAGTCGGTGGAGTCGGTCGTGGAGAGATAGCGCAACGAGTCGCTGCCCACACTCTTGATGAGCACGTAGCCATTGTTCTTGGAAGTATAGCTGCACAGCAACTTGCTGGCATCGGTACCGGCAGGCAACGAGTCGCGGTTGACAATCGTTCCGTTCAGGTGGTCAATACTGAAGGGATAGTTGCTCACCGCCGTGCTGGTCTCCACATAGACAGAGTCTGCACCGACAGACGAGACAGTATGCTTGTATATCTTTGCGGTAGTAATCTGAAACGAGGTGATGGCAGTGTCATCATAGAGGGTCACGTCTTCATCGTCGTTTTTAAGGCAAGACGCCAAAAGGAGCACTGCCGACAGGAGCAGCCCCATGGGGCCGAGGTATCTTTTCATCAATACAGTTCTTTAGAATTTAGCTGCAAATTTACGCACATTTCCGCAAATAGCCGTATTTTTGTGCCTCTAATTAAATAAAATATATGATAATGTGCGTGTTTTTAAGTTCTGTTAGTTTAAAAACAAGTTCATCGAAACTTTTCGGCTGTTTGCTGTCTGGCAGGGTGGAGCGTTTCCCGTCTCTTTTTGTCTTCCTTGCAGGAGCAAGTTGTCACCTGCCATCTCCAATAACGATTTTTTATTACATCCGTTTTTGTCACGAAAACAAAGCTGCCTGATTACGAAGAGAAAATTGCCTGATTTCTGGGAGAAAGTTGGCAGGTTTCTCTTCGTAATCAGGCAATTCTCTCATGTCACCCGTTTTTAGTGCGCTAAAGAACGTGCCGGGCATATATGAAATATTTTTATATTTATAGGCTTTTACTTTCAACCGTATAGGTCGAGTTAACCCCGTCAACGGGCTACAACTGCAAGCCTCAATCCTACCGATGGTAAAGACGATGAGACTGGCTTTGACGACGGTGTCTGTATTCAGAGGAGAAGTAGCAACTACTCCTCCCTCACAATCCACTCCCCAATCGTGCGCTTCGCACTGTCGTAGTTCACGCCTATCTTATACAGCTTGCGGCCGTCGGCGGAATAGGGCACGAGGTAGCCTTTATCGTCAATCTGCCTGAGGGCTGCCTCGGCGGAACCATCGAGTTTTAACTCAAACACGAAGATGGAGTCGGGCATGTAGATTACTACATCGGCGCGTCCGATTGCGCTGTCCTCCTCCACACGCACGTATGCCCCCATAAGACTGAATATGAGATAGAAGATGGTCTGCACGTCGCGCTCCGACTTGTTGGACAATCGGTTGCTGATGCTTGCCAGGTAGGCACGCATACACTCAAGGGCTGCGTCTATGTTGCCGTCATAGAGCAGCTCGAGGAAGTCACCGAGGAACGAATCGTTGTCGCTCGTGATGGGCGAGAGGTAGTTGGGCGACAGGCTGTGGAGCATACCGAGGCGCACCTCGCGGTTGGGATAGTCGAGGGTGTAGCGGTTCAGGATGGGATTGAACCTCTTTATCGTCAGGTAGCCGCTCTGGTAGAGCAGCGGCAGGGGCGACGTCATCTGT
>CALBYK010000307.1 GCA_937889855.1 uncultured Prevotella sp. | reverse complement strand
CTGGCGGTTATATCCACCCTGCTGTCCGTATCCGCCGCGCTGCTGTCCGTATCCGCCGCGCTGCTGGTATCCGCCGCGCTGCTGGTATCCGCCGCGCTGCTGTCCGTATCCGCCGCGGTTGTATCCGCCCTGCTGTCCGTATCCGCCGCGGTTGTATCCGCCCTGCTGACGCGGCTGGTAACCACCCTGTTGGCTGTATCCTCCGTTCTGCTGTTGTGCGTCACCGTCCTGCGGCTGCTGGTTGTAGCGTGGGCGATATCCTCCCTGTTGTGGACGCTGCTGGTATCCGCCGCGCTGCTGTCCGTATCCGCCGCGGTTGTAGCCTCCTTGCTGGCGTGGCTGGTAGCCTCCTCCCTGCTGCTGGTCGTCGCCTTGCTGGTTGTAGCGCGGACGATAGCCACCTTGCTGGCGTGGCTGGTAGCCGCCTTCACCCTGCTGGTTGTAGCGCGGACGGTAGCCTCCCTGCTGACGTGGTTGGTATCCGCCGTTGTTGTTTTGCAGACCTGCTCCAAATCCCTCGGGGCGGAATCCGTTGTCGTCGCTGCCAGTTGTTGTGGCTGGACGCTCTGCGTTGTAAGGACGTTGTGTGTGGATGCGCGGGCGGCGTCCTGTCACACTGCGATACTCTCTCTGATAGTTTCCTGCGGAACGGCCATAACTCTCGCTATTGCCGGTAGTTTGATCCGCTGCCTTTTGTTCCTGGTTCTTTTCCAATTCTGAATCCATAATAAATCTGTTTTTCGCCTCACGGCAAGCGGCACCCATTTCTTCCCATCCGCCTGGAGAACGGTTTGCTCCGGGGTAAGGGATTGATAGATACGCTTCTGTTTTTTAATGTTGTTTACTATTAATGTATATAGATTGCTATATTCCGATTGATAATAGCCGATTCTCCTGACTCCAGGCTACAGCTTTGCCTTAAATACCCGTGTAGTTGTGCGGGGTGATGGCCATCAGCTCAGCTTTCACGGTGTCGCTCACGTTCAGTGTCTTGATGAAGTCGTGTATGGTTTCCTCTGTCATCTTCTTGTTTGTGCGTGTGAGAGCCTTGAGAGCCTCATATGGGTGGGGGTAGGCCTCGCGGCGGAGGATAGTCTGTATTGCTTCTGCGACGACAGCCCATGTATTGTTGAGATCCTCCTCAATCTTCTCGTCATGAAGAATGAGTTTGCGCAGACCCTTGAGTGTGCTCTGCATGGCAATCATGCCGTGTCCGAATGGCACGCCAACGTTGCGCAGCACTGTTGAGTCGGTGAGGTCGCGTTGCAGGCGGCTTACCGGAAGTTTCTGCGCGAGGAACTGCAGTATGGCGTTTGCTATGCCGAGGTTGCCTTCAGAGTTCTCGAAGTCGATTGGGTTTACCTTGTGCGGCATTGCCGATGAGCCAACCTCTCCGGCCTTGATTTTCTGCTTGAAGTAGTCCATTGAGATATACATCCAGAAGTCGCGGTCAAGGTCGATGATTATTGTGTTGATTCGGCGCATTGCGTCGAACACTGAGCCGAGACAGTCGTAGTTGGATATCTGTGTGGTGTACTGCTCGCGCTCGAGTCCGAGTTTCTCGCTTACGAACTTGTTGCCGAAAGTTTTCCAGTCGTATTCAGGATAAGCAACGTGGTGGGCGTTGTAGTTGCCCGTTGCTCCGCCGAACTTTGCTGTCAGCTTGCATGCCTTGAGCTGGTTGAGCTGTTCGGTAAGGCGATAGACAAACACCATAATTTCTTTTCCGAGGCGTGTCGGGGATGCCGGCTGCCCGTGTGTCTTGGCGAGCATTGGCACGTCTTTCCACTCTTCTGCATACGTCTGCAGTTGAGCTATGAGCTCTTCGACGAGAGGGTAGTAGGCTTCGTTGAGTGCCTCCTTTATCGAGAGCGGCACGCTGGTGTTGTTGATGTCCTGTGACGTGAGTCCGAAATGGATGAATTCCTTGTAGGCGTCAAGTCCGCCAATATTGTCGAATTCCTCCTTGAGGAAATATTCCACGGCCTTCACGTCATGGTTGGTCACCTTTTCGATGTCCTTGACACGTTGTGCCGACTCCTCGTTGAAGTTGCGGTAGATGTCGCGCAGCGTCTCGAACAGTGAGTGGTCGAAGTTCTTGAGCTGCGGGAGCGGAAGCTCGCAGAGGGTTATGAAATATTCTATTTCAACGCGCACTCTGTAGCGTATGAGTGCATATTCTGAAAAATAATCGGCAAGTTTCTCAGTCTTGCCTCTGTAACGACCGTCAATGGGCGAGATGGCTGTCAGCAAATCGAGTTTCATATACGTAAGAGTATTTATATATAATGTGTTTTTTATATATTATGGTGCAAAATTACGAATTTAATCTGAAACTATACATTTATATATATGATTTTTTGTTAAGTAGTTGTGCAAAATGGAAATACTGCAAAAAAAATCCCCAACGGTTTTTGAAACCATTGGGGAATATCAAGTGTTTGCTGCTATGTTTATCTGATTTCCACTTCCTCCGTGTTGTATGCCGATGTTATCTGTCCTTTCTTGGTTCCGTCATATGCTACGGTAGACTCCTTGAGCGCGTTCCACACCGGTGTCTTGTAGTCGCTGCCGTCATTGCCCGACAGCCGGTAGAAAGTGTGCACCTCTACGGTGAGACCATCGTTGTACCTTCTCTCAAGAGCCTTGAGCAGCTCGTCGGTGATGCCGGATATGCTGATGGTGACACCTGTGCCATTGCGCTCCACGTCAACCTTCACATTGGAACCGATGGTTCTGTTGTAGTCCTGCACCTGGTAGGTCTTCTCGAAATACTTCACCACCTCGTTGGTGTAGTCATTCTCCACGGTATAGTCGTCGCTTATTGGCAGATACACTTTCACGTCCTTCGCTTCCTTGACGTGTACCGATGTCTTTATCTCGCCCCAGTCCTTGTGCTCCTGCTGGTGGATGTCGACAAGCAGGGTTTTGTCTATGGGCTTCACGTTGTGGTTGTCGGGGAAGAAGTCGATGAACTGCTCATAAGTGAGCTGGTCGCCGTTCTCGCCGAAAGTGATTTCCTGGAATCCCTCGTCACGGCAAGCGTCGCATGCCGACTTGACATCGTCCTTGTCGGTGAGGAGTCCGTCGATATGCCAGCCGTTGTACATGTCCTTGGCGATGTACCACACCACGTGTATCTTGCTCTCCACAACAGACGGCGAGATGGGGTTCGTGCGCTTGAAGCGCTTCTCCACATTGGCGATGACAGAGGCTGTAGTAGTGTCGCCGGCGGCAATGAGGCTCTTCATCGCCGAGCCGTCGGTGCTCAGCAGGTACTTGTTGTCGTTGCCCTTGTTGATGGTGATGTACGGGCAGTCGGTGTAGAGCTTGCCGTTCAGGACACCTGTGGTATAGGTGTTCGGCTTGATAGTGTAACCAAGGCGTGGGTCTACCTTAACATTGAAATACGATATTTTCGCCATCGGGGCGAGCGGATTCTCAGCGCGTGTGGTGCCATTGACGCTTTCAAGGTTGTCCAGGGCATCTACGCCAACGTACACTTCCGTGCCGGGGGCGTTGCGTAACCATCCTGTATGGTCGGGCTTTGTGCCAGGGTCTTCTGAACTGGAGCATGCCGTCAGAGTGCCAATTGCTGCGCTGAAAAGCAAAAAGTTCTTCAATTTCATAATAGTATCTTTTTAAATCAACATTTAATTCTGTTTATCAGTAAAATTCATTTACTTAAGGTTGTATTTGTGCATGGGCAATAGCAGGATGAATGTTGTGCATATTTTGCACGTATCTTAATTGTTTAATTTTGCTTTTGCAAAAATACGCTTATTTTTTATTATTTACAAACTTTTCTATGGCTATTTATTGGCTAAAGTTTAGGTTTTAGACAAGACGGGCTAAAGCAGAATCAGGAACTTGGACTATCCTGGATTTCATACACGCACAAGCTGATGCTGAAAATTAGTTTGTGCAGACCGTCGCATGGTGTGCAACCCCTAAAGATTGCCGAGAATGTGGAAGTTGTGTTAGTGGCAAACCGCATGAAAGATTGCAAGGCCTCGGTATCGGTGCCGCAATATGCCGAAGCCGTATTGTTGGATACTGGTTGTATCCCGGATAATAAACATGCCTTGGGTACAAAAAAAAGAGTTGAAAAGTAAAACTATTCAACTCTTTTTTTTGTAGCGGGACCCAGGATTGAACTGGGGACCTCATGATTATGAATCATGCGCTCTAACCAGCTGAGCTATCCCGCCATCATTTTGCTATCGTTCTTGATTGCGGGTGCAAAGGTAATACTTTTTTGCTTATCTCCAAAACTTTTTGAGCGTTTTTTTAATTTTGTGTGTGAAAAAACGTATCTTTGCATGCGTAAATAGCCTCAATAGCCCCGTTCAATGGCTGGTTTAGGCAAACAGAAGCAAAAAAACATAAATGCAGCATGAAAACGATGAAATTTGAAATTGAGCACCCTTTGAACTCTACCTCACGCAAGATAGTATGGCAGCTCATTGGCACGCCCGACGGACTTTCACTGTGGATTGCCGATAGTGTGGTGCTTGCCGGTGGCAAGCTCACGTTCGCGTGGGGCGACGAGTGGCGTCATCATGAGACACGCCAGGCTACACTTCTCAACCTTGAGCGCTTTGGACGCATACGCTGGCGTTGGGACGATGAGGATGACGAGTCGTATGTGGAGATAAGAATGGAGCGAAGCTCTCTCTCGGAGGAAATCACGCTCCATATAACCGACTTTGCCACGGAGGACGATTCAGACTGGCTCCAGAGCGCGTGGAAGCACAACTTTGATAAACTGCGAGTGAGGAGCGGGGTGTGACATGCCAATAATCATTACTATTAGGTAATGGTGCTACAAAAAACATTAAATTGCAGAGTTTGTGGAATTTTTATACTAATTTTGCAAATACATATCTCTTTGCCTTGATGTGCCGGCAACAACGCGGATTCACATTATATATATAGGTATAAGCGGAAATAGTATAAACGTATGTCTCGAATAAAGAAATTAGATATATTCATAGCCAAGCAATTCGGTCTTCTGTTCATCGGAACATTCTTCATCTGCCAGTTTGTGTTGATGATGCAGTTCCTTTGGAGATACATCGACGAACTCATTGGCAAAGGTTTGTCGATGGATGTGCTTGCCGAATTCTTCTGGCACATGGGGCTCATGCTCGTGCCGCAAGCCCTGCCTCTCGCCATTCTTCTGTCGTCACTCATAACATTTGGCAATATGGGCGAGAGCTCGGAGCTGACAGCCATTAAGGCGGCCGGCATCTCGCTGATGCAGGCTTTCCGCTCTCTGATAGTCATTACTATAGGCATATTCTTTGTGTCGCTCTATTTCCAAAACACCATAGGTCCTAATGCAAACAGGCAAATGGCACTCATGCTGATGTCAATGAAGCAGAAAAGTCCGGAACTTGAGATTCCTGAAGGTGTGTTCTATGACGGCTTGCCCAATTCAAACCTTTATGTCCAAAAGAAAGACTTGAAGACAGGCAAGCTGTATGGCATAATGGTATACCGCATGACGGGGTCGTATGAGGACCAAGCCATCATCCTTGCCGACTCGGGAATGCTACAGGCGACAGCTGAGAAGAAGCACCTGCTGCTGACGCTATGGAGCGGGGAGTGGTTCGAGAACATGCAGTCGCAGGAGATGGCTGGCAGCGCGTCAGTGCCTTACCGACGTGAGACGTTCGCAGGCAAGCGCATTGTGCTCGACTATGACGGCGACTTCAACCTCAACGACGCCTCGTCTATGTCGAACAACGCTAGCGGGAAAAGTTTCTCGAAAATCTCGCACGACCTCGACTCTTTAAACGAGCAGTACGACTCAATCGGACGTGAGTTCTACCGTGAGGACATGATAAGAACCTACAATCTGCCAAGTGTGTCGAAACGCGACTCGCTGCGCTCCTTGCGGCTTGCCGGCACAAAGGCCTATGATGTTGACTCGGCGTTCGCCAAGCTCTCTGTAGAGGAGCAGCGCTCGGCCGTAAACTTTGCCTTGCAGAAGGTGCAGTCGCGCGTGAACGACCTCGACTTCAAGTCGCTCGCCACAAACGATGGCGACAGGCTCATAAGACAACACAAGATAGAGTGGGTGTCAAAGATAACACTCGCCCTGACGTGTGTGATATTCTTCTTCATCGGAGCACCGCTCGGAGCCATAATACGCAAGGGCGGATTGGGCCTGCCTGTGCTGATATCCGTGCTTGTGTTCATTGTGTATTATATACTCGACAACTCCGGATACCGAATGGCGCGTGGCGGAATGTGGACAATATGGTTCGGCAAGGGGCTCGCCCCGGCTGTGCTAATACCGATGGCGGTGTTCTTCACGTATAAGGCGACAAACGACTCGGTTGTGTTCAATGCCGACTTATATGCCGACCTGCTGCGAAGGTTTCTCGGGCTGCGTGTCAAACGACCCGTCTATCGCAAGGAGGTGGTGATAAACGACCCCGACTATGTGTCCGACCTTGAACGGCTCAACCGCATGACGGTTGACATAGAGGGATATTCGCGCACGCATCGCCTACGCCATGCACCCAATTGGGTGCGCGTGTTCTTCAAATATGAACCCGACCATGTCATAGAGCGCATCAACGACGAGCTTGAGGCTGTCATCGAGGACCTCAGCAACTCACGCGACCGCGTCATCGTCAATCATCTCAGCGCTTATCCCATAATGTCTGTAAAGGCGCACACGCGACCTTTCGAGCGCCGATGGCTCAATGTGCTTTCAGTCGTGATTGTGCCGTTCGGTCTGGTACTGTATTTCCGCATGTGGCGTTTCCGGCTGCGCCTGTGGCGCGACCTGCGCACAGTGAATACGGAGAACGAGATAGTGACGGGCAGAATAAAGATAATACTTAGCCATAGAAGCGCCGCTATTGTAACCCCGGCAAATTAACATTAAACATATAACATAAAACATAATACAAATGGAAGAGTTCAAGCTTAGTAGCATCGAGGATGCTGTGAAGGATTTCAAGGACGGAAAATTCGTAATCGTCGTTGACGATGAAGACCGCGAGAACGAGGGCGACCTCATCATTGCTGCCGAGAAGATAACCCCGGAGAAAGTGAATTTCATGCTGAAGAACGCGCGTGGCGTGCTTTGCGCGCCCATTACGCTGTCAAGATGTGAGGAACTCGACCTGCCCCATCAGGTTAGTGACAACACATCGATGCTCGGCACACCGTTCACAGTAACCGTTGACAAACTTGAAGGCTGCACAACAGGCGTGTCGGCACACGACCGTGCCGCCACAATCCAGGCCCTTGCCGATCCTGCGTCCACCCCGCAGACTTTCGGACGTCCTGGCCATATAAACCCTCTCTATGCACAGGACAATGGCGTGCTGCGCCGTTGCGGACACACAGAGGCGGCTGTCGACCTTTGCCGTCTTGCCGGGCTTTATCCTGCCGGCGCGCTGATGGAGATAATGAATGAGGATGGAACGATGGCGCGTATGCCTGAACTGCAGAAGATGGCGACGGACTGGGGACTGCGCATAATCACGATAAAGGACCTTATTGCCTACCGGCTCAAGAAAGAATCGATTATTGAGGTAGGCGAAGAAGTTGACATGCCTACAGAATGGGGACATTTCCGCCTTATCCCGTTCCGCCAGCAGAGTAACGGTCTTGAGCATATGGCGCTTGTGAAGGGCGAGTGGAAAGAGGACGAGCCAGTGCTTGTACGTGTGCACTCGTCGTGTGCCACGGGTGACATCCTCGGCTCAAAACGCTGCGACTGCGGACAGCAGCTCCATAAGGCCATGGAAACTATAGAGAAGGAAGGCAAGGGCGTGCTTATATATATGCAGCAGGAGGGACGCGGCATCGGACTAATGAACAAGATAGAGGCGTACAAACTACAGGAAGAGGGCTACGACACGGTGGACGCCAACACGCATCTTGGCTTCAAGCCCGATGAGCGCGACTATGGATGTGGTGCACAGATGCTTCGCCATCTCGGTGTGCACAAGATGCGCTTGCTTACCAACAACCCGACAAAACGCGTTGGACTTGAGGCATATGGGCTTGAGATTGTTGAGAATGTCCCAATTGAGGTGGTTCCCAACAAGTACAACGAACGTTATCTCAAGACAAAGCGCGACCGTATGGGGCACACGCTACACCTTAAATAAGGGCATCGTGTAATCCACAAATATATTTTTTCTTATGCATTTGCGGGAGGGTATGGCAAGGATGCCATACCCTCTCTGTAGTTTACACCCACAACTATACGCAGTCTTATCGAGAACAGCCATAGGCTTCTGCTTATATGTACGGCATGTCTTTTGCATATATAAGTGCCAATTATGCTTGTGGACTAGTATTTGCGCTACCCGAAAAGGTGGGTCTGCCATTTGAAACGTTTGTGCCGATTGCCCGTTTTTTAAATTTTTTATCCATTTACCCGCCATTTAGATTGAAAATGTTCGCATAACTCAATTTTTATGTTTACTTTTGCAACAAATAATAAACGATAGAATCCAGAAACTATGGCAGAATTATCAAATCGCCTCAATCGTCTCGCCCCGTCGGCAACATTGGCCATGTCGCAGAAGAGCAGCGAAATGAAGGCACAGGGTGTAGACGTGATAAACCTCAGTGTGGGAGAACCCGACTTCAACACTCCCGACCACATCAAAGAAGCAGCCAAGAAGGCTATCGACGAGAACTACTCACGCTACTCGCCAGTGCCTGGCTACATGGACTTGCGCAAGGCAATCGTGGCAAAGCTGAAGAACGAGAACGACCTCGACTATACAACTTCAGAAGTGCTCGTGTCCAACGGAGCCAAGCAGAGTGTCTGCAACACGGTGATGGCACTTGTCAACGACGGTGAGGAGGTGATCATACCAGCTCCTTATTGGGTGAGCTATCCGCAGATGGTGAAACTTGCCGGAGGCACGCCGGTAATTATTAATGCCGGTTTCGAGCAGGACTTCAAGATAACGCCAGAGCAGCTTGAGGCCGCAATAACCCCAAAGACACGCATGCTCATCCTTTGCTCGCCGAGCAATCCTACCGGCAGCGTGTATTCAAAGGAAGAACTTGCCGGACTTTCCGAAGTCATAAAGCGCCATGAAGGCATGTACGTGCTCGCCGACGAAATTTATGAACACATTAATTATATAGGACGCCACGAGAGCATCGCACAGTTTCCCGGAATGAAGGAACGCTCAATCATCGTCAACGGGGTGTCAAAGGCCTATGCCATGACAGGTTGGCGCATCGGATTCATCGCGGCTCCTGAGTGGATTGTAAAGGGGTGCAACAAACTCCAGGGACAGTACACCTCTGGCCCTTGCTCTGTTAGCCAAAAGGCTGCCGAGGCTGCCTATACGATGTCGCAGGAGTGTGTGGAGACAATGCGCAAGGCTTTTGAGCGCCGCCGCGACCTAATCGTGGAACTCGCCAAGCAGATACCAGGACTTGAGGTGAACAAGCCTGAAGGCGCGTTCTATCTATTCCCTAAGTGCTCAAGCTTTTACGGCAAGACCGATGGCAAGCGCACTATAAACAATTCTACCGACCTCGCAATGTACCTTCTTGAAGAAGGACATGTGGCTACGGTGGGAGGCGAGGCCTTTGGCGACCCCGAATGTTTCCGTATGAGCTATGCCACAAGCGATGACAATATTCGCGAGGCAATGCGGAGAATCAAGGAAACATTGGGCAAACTGCAATAAAAATATGTTAAAAGCCATATATTCATGCGATTATTTGTCATTATTTGCTAACTTTGCCAAGTACAAATAGCAAACCGTCATACTAATGCCATCTGTCGCATGGGTATTGGCTCGTGTCACCATGTTCAAACAACACGGCATGACAGCGTGCTGATAGCAGGCAATGACGCATAATGAACCGCTTAAAGACAACCCAAAACCCAAACAACGGATAAATTTTTAACCATTAATAACTTATTAAATTCTACAAAAAATTATGGCAACTACACAAGCTAAAGCGAATCCGAAGAAAAAGTCTTCTGGATTCCAGGGAGTTAGAGACGCAATTTGGATCATCGTGGTATGTTTCATACTTGCTGTATGTTTCTTCAAGTTCGTTCTTGGAAACCCGGAGAACTTCGTAGGTGGTGATCCTGCAAATGCAGTAAAGGATGGTAACCTCCTTGGTACTGTGTACAAAGGTGGTATCGTCGTTCCTGTGATTATCACATTGCTCTTCACGGTTATCGCTCTTTCTATCGAGCGCTTCTTCGCTCTCCGTACCGCTTTCGGCAAGAGCTCACTCGGTAAGTTCGTTATCAACGTAAAGCAGGCTATCAATGCCGGCGACATGGCTAAGGCACAGCTGATCTGCGACAAGCAGCAGGGTTGTGTTGCCAACGTTGTTGGTGCTTCTATCGCAGCTTACAAGGAAATGGAGAACACTCCTAACCTCAAGCGTGCCGCTAAGGTGGCCAAGATTCAGCAGGCTCATGAGGAGGCTACTCAGCTCGAGATGCCTACTCTCCAGATGAACATGCCTATCCTTGCTACTATCGTAACACTCGGTACTCTTACCGCCCTCTTCGGTACTGTGGTTGGTATGATCCGTTCATTCGCCGCTCTTGCTTCTGGTGGTGGTGGTGACTCACTCCAGTTGTCAGAAGGTATTTCTGAGGCCCTCGTTAACACCGCATCAGGTATCTTGACATCTTGGTTCGCTGTAGTTTCTTACAACTACTATTCTAACAAGATCGACAAGCTGACATACGCTCTCGACGAAGTAGGTTACACTATTGCTCAGACATACGAAGCAAACCACGCAGACGAGGCTTAATTTTACTAACCCTTTAAAACATTTATCATTATGGGTAAAGTAAAAGTTAAGAAAGCGGACGTCTTCATAGATATGACTCCTATGTCCGACGTGATGGTCCTCTTGCTTACGTTCTTCATGTTGACATCAACATTCGTCAAGAACGAGGCAGTGAAGGTCGTTACCCCGGGCTCGGTATCCGAAATCAAGGTGCCGGAGAATAATGTGTTGACTATCCTCTGCGATAAGGAAGGCCGTGTCTTCGTAGGAATGGACAATCCTAAGAGGATGGGCGAGCTCGTTGAGACAATGGCTGGCAACTATCAGTTGTCTCTCACAAAGAAACAACTTGAGACGGCTCAGGGTGCAGCGTCTATCGGCGTTGACATGCAGGAGCTGACCAGCGCTCTCAATCTGGGTGACAAATTGAATGAATACCAGGCTGCCAAGGGTATACCTACTGACAGCACCGCAACTGGCGAAAAGATGAGTCAGTTCCAGGACTGGGTTAAAACAGCACGCGACAACAATGGCTCAGAGATGAAAATCGCCATCAAGGCTGATGCCGGTACTCCGTACAAGGTCATCAAGAAGATGATGTCTGAGCTTCAGGATATGAGCGAGAACCGCTACTATCTGATTACGTCGCTTAAATCATCGGAGGACTAAGACATGGCAAAGAAAAAAGCAAGCAGACAGAAAAAAATGAACACCCGCGTGGACTTCACGCCTATGGTGGACATGATGATGCTTCTTATCACGTTCTTC
>CALBYK010000306.1 GCA_937889855.1 uncultured Prevotella sp. | reverse complement strand
ATCGGGGCAAGTATCTGTGGGGATTTGTCGTCACGGCGATTTTCACTGCCCTTGAGATACAGGCCAACCACGTGCAGATGACCTATTACTACATGTTCGTCATCCTCTTCATGGTGCTTGCCTATCTATGGGACGCCATACGGCAGAAGAGGCTCGCCCAGTTTGGCAAGGCCACGGGCGTGTGCGTGGTGGCTGCCGCCCTGGGTGTCGTGGTCAATCTGTCCAACCTCTACCACACGTGGCAGTACACACAGGAGTCGATGCGCGGCAAGAGCGAGCTTGTAAAGAAGAACTCTGCCAACCAGACCGACAGCGGGCTCGACCGCGACTATATAACGCAGTGGAGCTATGGCATAGACGAGACGTGGACTCTCCTTGTGCCTAACGCAAAGGGCGGCGCGTCCGTGCCTCTCGCCCAGAACGAGAAGGCCATGGAGAAGGCCGACCCCCAGTTCTTCCAAATCTACCAGCAGATGGGACAGTATTGGGGCAACCAGCCGGGCACAAGCGGACCGGTGTATGTAGGCGCCTTCGTGCTGATGCTCTTCATCATGGGACTGTTCATTGTCAAAGGCCCCATGAAGTGGGCTCTGTTTGCTGCCACTGTGCTGTCCGTCCTGCTGTCATGGGGGCGCAACTTCATGTGGTTCACCGACTTGTTCATCGACTACATGCCGATGTACGCCAAGTTCCGCACGGTGGCTTCCATTCTCGTCATTGCCGAGTTCACCATCCCGTTGCTTGCGATGCTCGCGTTGAAGAAGATTCTTGACACTCCCGATTTCTTCACGCAGAAGATACACATCTATCTTGGCACCGCAAAGCACAACATCATCGGCAAGGACACCACCAACATGCTTTGGCTTTGGGTGAGCTTCGTCGCCACCGGCGGCATGGCGCTGCTCTTTGCCATCATGCCTACCGTGTTCTTCCCCGACTATATATCGGCTGCCGAGATGGAGGCGCTGAAGCAGATTCCGAGTGAATATATGGGGCCGCTTGTGGCCAACCTGCGCGACGTGCGCATATCAATCTTCACGGCCGACTGCTGGCGCACGTTGTTTGTCGTTGTGCTCGGCACCGCCGTCCTGCTGCTCATGCGCTACAAGAAGCTGCAGCCTAAGTATGGCGTCGGCGCGATAATCCTGCTGTGCCTTGTGGACATGTGGCAGGTGAACAAGCGCTATCTCAATGACGACATGTTCGTGGAGCGAAGCGTGCGAGAAACCCCGCAGCAGGAGACAGCCACCGACCGCCAGATTCTGCAGGACCACGGCAAGGACTACCGCGTGCTCAACCTCGCAGGCAGCACGTTCAACGAGAACGAGACCTCCTACTACCACAAGTCTATCGGCGGATATCATGCAGCCAAGCTGCGCCGCTACCAGGAGATGATCGACTATTACATCGCTCCCGAGATGCAGCGTCTCATGCCTGCTGTGGCAAAGGCCCAGGGTGACATGACACGTGTGGCTGGCGACTCGGTATACCCGGTGCTCAACATGCTCAACGCCAAGTACTTCATCATGCCGCTGCAGGGAGGCCAGACCGTGCCGCTGCTTAATCCTTACGCCTATGGCAACGCGTGGTTTGTTGACAACGTCAAATATGTAGACAACGCCAACCAGGAGATTGACGCCATCCGTGGGCTCAACCTGCGCCATGAGGCAGTGGCTGACAAGAAGTTTGAGGCCTGCCTCGGCAGCGCCCGCCAGCAGGACAACACCTCGCTCGTGACACTGGAGAAATATGAGCCTAATGAGCTTACATACAAGGTGCAGTCACAGAAGGGCGGCATTGTGGTGTTCTCCGAGATTTACTATCCCGGCTGGACGGCCACCGTCGACGGCAAGGAGGTGCCGGTTGGCCGCGTCAACTATATCCTCCGCGCCATCAGCGTGAAGCCTGGACAGCACAACGTGGTGCTCACCTTCAAGCCGCAGACTGTCAAGACAACGGAGACCGCCGCCTACGTGGCCTACCTCCTTATAGTGCTCGCCATAGCTGCCGGTGTGTTCTTCGAGGTGAGAAAGAAGAAGGACGCCGTGGAGAAGATGTAGTGGAGTGCTTGCTAAGTACTCAATTTTATATAGCATTTGTAGGAGGGTAGGGCAGGGAGCCCTACCCTCCTGCTCGTTTTTAACCTTGAACAATTTGTTTATGCAATTCAGTACCAAAGTAATTATCCCTAAGGCAACATTCTCCATAGAGCCTTGCGAGCGTATGCTCTTTGTCGGCTCATGCTTTGCCGACAATATAGGCAAGCGTTTCGTTGCCGACAAGTTCCGTGCCGTTGTCAATCCCTATGGGGTGATGTACAATCCGGCAAGCATACTGCACACCGTCAGGCGGTATCTTGGCGAGTTGGCGTCTGGGGAGGAGGCATGTGCGCGGACAGCCGTCTTCACGCTCGGGACAAATCATGTCTACATACTCAACGAGACGGGCGAGATTGTCGACAACTGCCAGAAGCGGCCGCAACGGCTGTTCACCGAGCGCGAGCTGTCTGTGGACGAGTGCGAGCAATACCTGGCTGAGGCCGTCGAGCTGCTCAGGAGGGTGAATCCGGCTATACGTGTTGTCGTCACCGTCAGTCCGATACGCTATGCCAAGTACGGCTTCCATGGCAGCCAGCTGTCAAAGGCCACGCTTCTGCTTGCAGCTGACCGGCTTCTGAAAAGATATGCGTCTGCAGCTGAAGGCTCGCATCCTGCCGTGGACTATTTTCCTGCCTATGAGATTGTGAACGACGAGCTGCGCGACTATCGTTTCTACCGCGAGGACATGCTCCATCCTTCCGAACAGGCCGTAGAATATATATGGGAGCGTTTCGGCGACGCTTTCTTCAGTGAGCGGACGCGTGAGTTTCTCGAGGAATGGCGGCCTGTCAAGGCTGCGCTTGGCCACCGTCCGTTCAACCCCGATGGAGAGGAATACAAGGAATTCATGCGCCGCACCATGAAGAAGGCGGAGCAGCTGCAAAAGAAGTATCCCGGGCTTTGCATCTAACTGAGATGACCGATTTCTCACGCCTGGTTTTTACCAGGCTTTGGTAACGGCATTACCAGAGCCTGGATGCATTGCTACCAAGCTACGGTACTGGCGCTACCGAAGCCTGGTAATTGGCTTGCCTAAGACTTGGCAGGATGGAGGACATACTAATAAATGTGTGAAAAAACTTTTTTTATTGGAATTTATTGCTTTACTTTGCATCAAAATACGTGTTACACAAATAATAAAGTACATGCAAAAGAAGCTTAATTTAGCAGTGCTGGCTTTGTGCTGCGCTCCATACGCCTATGCGCAAACCGGCCGCATCGACTGCTCAAGCGACGCTTCAGCCGAAGCTGCCTTGACCTTTACTGAGAATCAGCTCGGCTATAATGACGACATGCCGCAAGACATAACTATTGTCAACTCTATAAATAATGTATATTCCAACCAGGTGAGCCGCCTCTTCTCGCCTGTCCATTTCCGCTACCGAGCCTTCAATCCTAAATACCAGGAGGTGCATGTGAACGGACTGTTGGTTAACGACATGGAAAGCGGGCAGTTCGGCTACCGGCAGACTGGCTCACTTGGCAATGTGGCGCGCAACATGGAGTGTGTCCTGCCTTTCGAGGCAAGCAACTTCGCGTTCACCGGTATGGGCGGCTCCAACAACTACGACTTCCGTCCGTCGGCAAGTGCGCGGGGACATCACGTCACCGTCAGCGGAGCCAACCGCAACTACACATTGCGCGGCATTTACACCTACAGTACCGGCCTCTCCAGGAAGGGATGGGCTTTCACGGGAAGCGCGGGCTACCGATGGGCAAGCAACGGCTACGTTGAGGGCACATCCTACAAGTCGCTGTCTTACTTTCTTGCCGTGCAGAAGGTGTGGGACAGGCACAGCCTGTCGCTCTCGGCATGGGGCAGCCCTACCAAGCACTCGGCACAGGGAGCTGCCACAGACGAGGCATACACGCTTGCCGGCAGCCATTACTACAACCCGTATTGGGGCTACCAGAACGGAAAGAAACGCAACTCGCGCATGATGCACGACTTCTCCCCCAGCGCAATCCTCACTTGGGACTGGCGCATATCGGACAAGTCGAAACTTACAACATCGTTCTTCGGCAAGTACTCAATGCGCAAGAGCACAAGGCTCAACTACAACAATGCCGACAACCCTCTGCCGAGCAGCTGGCTGAACATGCCGTCAAGCCTGTACGACATATGGCACACCGGCACCTCGACTGGCTCCTCAAGCCAGGCCCTCGACGACTACAACAAGGCGGTTGACCACTGGCGCGCATCCAAGTCCAACCGCCAGATTAACTGGGACCGCCTCTATAGCGACAACCAACAGGCCAACGCGCAGGGCGGCGAGGCCTTGTACTACATCGGAGCAAGACACGACAACAACCTCATGTTCTCGCTCGCCTCTACATTCAACCATCTGATTGACAAGAACAAGAGGATAACACTGGGCTTTGCCGGTGCGACAAACAAGGCCATGCACTATCAGACGATGGACGACATGCTCGGAGCCAACACGCTCACTGCCGTCAACACCTATGCCCTCGGACGGTTCTACGGCATAGACGCACCCGAAGTGCAGTACGACCTCAACAATCCCAACGCCAAGGTAGGGAAGGGCGACAGGTTCGGCTACGACTACAACACATTTGTAAACAAGGCAAGAGTGTGGGGCTGCTACACCGAAAGCTTCGGGCCGCTCAACTACACTGTAGCCGCCAAGCTCGGCTACACGTCAATGCAGCGTGACGGCAAGATGCGCAATGGATTTGCCGCCGACAACTCCTTCGGAAAGAGCAGTACGAAGGATTTCTTAAACGGCGGACTAAAGTTTGGCTCACGTCTCGTCCTCGGACATGGAGGTAGCGTGTCGCTGGGCGTCGGCTATGAGCACAGGGCACCCGAGGCCCGCACCGTGTTCGTGGCGCCTGAGGTGAGCAACGCCTTTGTGGACAATCTCAAGAGCGAGCGTGTGTTCAGCGCCGAGTTGGGCTACGGCCTGAGGACATCGTGGCTCAGTGCCAACATCAGCGCGTATTATTCGCGCACGACCAACGTTGCCGACTGGCAGAAGCTGTATTACGATGACGAGAATTCGTTCTCATACGTGTCGATGACAGGAATGAAGAAGGAATACTACGGCCTGGAGGCCGGCATGAAGTTCAAGGTTGCAAGTGCTCTTGACGTGAATGTGCGCGGGACTCTGAGCCAGGCAAAGGTTATAAACAACGCCAAACTGGCCTACATGAACTCCTTCAGCGCCGCCATGCACGGTGACGGCTACACCGGCGACAACGCCGACCGCCTCTACAGCAAGGGCATGCACGACTATGCCACACCGCTCACGGCCGCCTCGCTGGGCGTGAGCTACCACCGGAGCGGATGGCTCGTCTGCCTCAACGCCAACTACTACGACCGTATATACCTCGCGTGGTCGCCAAGCAACCGCTTCGCGTCGTCCTTGAAGGCACGTGACGCAGCCGCAAGGTACAATGGCGAGAGTGTGCTCGACAGCCAGGGTAACCCGCTCCCGTCGGCACTGAGCCAGGCAAAGGGCAAGGGCGGCTTCATGCTCGACGGGACGATAGGGCGCAGCATAAGCCTGAAACGCGGCTCGCTGGCGATAAACCTGAGTGTGGCCAACATACTCAACAACCGCAACATCGTCACTGGCGGCTACGAGCAGAGTGTAGCCGGAGGCCAAGTCCAGGGGGCAAATGCCGCCGCACGCGCCTACTCGTTCCAGAAGAACCCCATGAAGTTCTACGCATACGGGGCAAATGGCATGCTTGACATTACCTATAATTTCTGATGGCCTATGAAGGGCAAGGCAGCGAAGCCGAGAGCCGTAAGATATGTGAGGCTCAATATTTTCGCTGAAATCCTTTGCCGTTTCACGAAAAATAAGTAACTTTGCAGCCGATAATGCTTTAACAGCAACAATTTCAATTAACAATATAACAATTTAAATCAAAATGAAGAAGGGAATTCATCCAGAAAACTATCGCCCCGTCGTATTCAAGGATATGTCCAACGGCGATATGTTCCTTACAAAGTCTACATGCAAGACTACAGAGACAGTAGAATTTGAAGGCGAAACCTACCCAGTAGTGAAAGTCGAAATCTCAAGCACATCTCACCCGTTCTACACAGGTAAGAGTAAGCTCGTCGACACTGCAGGCCGCGTAGACAAGTTCATGAGCCGTTACGCAAAGGTTCGCAAGTAAGGAAAAGAACGAGATATATACTCAAAATAGAGCAATCTGTTTTCAGATAAAAGGAATAAATTGAAGTGCGTCCAGTCGTAGTTGCATATGCGATTGGATGCACTTTTTTCGTTTTACCAGCTAACATTTTTTTCTTAGACTATGAGACCAATATCATTGAAAACCGTCATCTTGGCAATGGCTGTAGCCATGGCTGGCCTTGCCTCTTGTGGCAGCGACGACAACGACCCGACAGGAGGCGTTGCCAACAAGAACGCCAACACACCCAATGCCGCGCAGCCGGCAGAGATAACACGCCTTGAGTTTCCGAAGATATCCACCGGTGATGGACAGATTGTTGTGGTGCACAAGGTGGCGGGGTTCGGAATGGATGGGGTGAACTACTCGCTGGAGTGGGACTCGAAGCTAAAGGCACAGCGATGGACATGCTACCAGATGTATGCCGGCAACAGCGCCTCCAACTGGAAGCGCAAGGACTGGGAGAAGACCAAGTGGCACGGCGACCCGTTCCAGGTAGACCCGCAGCTGCCTGCCGACTGCCGCACGTCCGACGCCGACTACAAAAACTCGGGCTATGACCGGGGGCACATATGCCCGTCGGCCGACCGCCTCTACTCGCAGGATGTCAACGAGCAAACCTTCTATTTCTCCAACATGCACCCTCAGAGCCATGGCTTCAATGCCGGCATATGGGACAAGATGGAGAAGCAGGTGCGGGCCTGGAACACTGCATCCTTCCGCGACACTCTGTTCGTGTGCAAAGGCGGAACCATCGATGCCAGCCGCAAGCAGGTGCGCGCGCATACCAAGAGCGGCATCATCGTGCCTAAATACTTCTTCATGGCTGTGCTGTGCAAGAAGGACGGCAAGTACAAGGCCATCGCCTTCTGGGCGGAGCACACGACCAAGAGCTCTGCCGGCGAGCTCATTGTGCCGCACATGATTTCGGTGGACGAGCTGGAGAAGCGGACGGGCATCGACTTCTTCTGCAATCTGCCCGACAACGTGGAGAACCAAGTGGAGGCGGTTGACCCAAGCAGCGAGACGGTGCTCAGGTCGTGGAATATCTACGGGAAATGATAGAAATAAGGCATCTGACCGACACATAAACAAACGGATAATTAACGGACATTAACGACAAAAAATATCAGTCGTTAATGCTCATTAATTATCCGTTTATTGTTACGTTGATTAATCAGCCAGATTGTTTCTGTCATGCAAGTGCTTGAAACCACGTCACATACAACATGGGTATTTGCGTGATTAGAGTCTGCCTGCTTATTTTCTGGCGCTTGTGCCGAGTCTAAGGCTCATTCCCGCCATTATCCATAGCCCCGGCTGCTGTACGGCGCCAAGGTCGTAGTAGCGGTGGGCGGTGAGGTTGTCGGCCTTCACGTATATGCTGTATGTTGGAGCCGTCCATTGCAACTTGAGGTCGACCTTGGTGTATGGCGAATAGTTGTTCATGCGCTCCTGCCAGCGCACTGCCCACGACGCGCCAAGGCTGCGCCATATGCGGTGGTCGACAAGCAGCGTGGCCTTGTGGCGCAGATACTCAAGCGCGTAGAGCGAGCCGTACACAGGCTTGTCGGTGTCGTGCTTCTGGTGTATGCGTGCATAACCCGCCTTGACGTGTGTGACGAATGAGCCTGGAATAAGCTCGGTCATGTTGATGGTCATGTCCAGCGAGTAACCCATGTTGTTGAGCTTTCCGATGTTGAGGGCGTGGTATTTGTCGCGTGTCTCGGTTGTGTACACCCAGTCGATGATGTCGGTGCCCTTGGAGTAGAAACCGCTTGCAACAGCCTCTATGCCGCGTGTGCGGAACCGTGTGCCTATCTTGAACGTCGAGTTTTTCTCGGGACGCAGGCTTATGTCGCCTTGCTGCACCGAGTTGCTGGTGTACATGTCGGTGTAGGTTGGCACGCGCAGCGCCTTGTTCCACGAGGCGTAGAATTTCCATGTGTCGTTGGGACGGTAGCTTATGTCAATGCCGGGGTACAGGCGGAACTTGCCGTCGAGTGCGGTGTTCTTGTTGGCGAGTGCTCCTGCCGAGAGGGTGAACCCGTCGATGATGATGTTGTGCTCAAGGAAGACGCTCGTGTTGGTGCGGTCGCCACGGTGGTTGTATTGGCGTGACGTGCCGTGTATGTCTGCCCATTCCTGCTCTGGCAGCAGGTCGCCGTATGCGGTGCTCATTATGTGCTCCTTGCGGAGGTCCATCCCTATGGC
>CALBYK010000305.1 GCA_937889855.1 uncultured Prevotella sp. | reverse complement strand
CACTTCGAGCTTGAGTGTGCCTTGTGCCTGTTTTGGTTCTGTAGACTGTTTGTTGCTGAGCTGAATCCAAGAGTCCCCGTCGGCGACCATCGCCTTGCCCAATGGGTCGAGCTTGGCCTTCATGCCGAGCGCACGCGCGCCAGCCACGGTGAAGAGCTCTCGGCTGCGGGCATCACACGTGCGGTTGTTGTAAACGCCAACGGCAGACACGTAGAGCTGCTTGGGATTATTGGAGTTGTCCACCTTGATATTGTTTTCTACCCAGGCAATCCATTCCTTGGCTGTCATCTTTGGCAAACGCTTCTGCAAGAAAGCCACATAAGGCCTGAGATGCTCCGTTGAGATACGAATGCCTCCACTTTGCAAAGCGTCGTTGCTTAGCAGGCAAGCGTCGTGAAGGACGTCTATGGAGACATCGCGAAGATCCTTCTCGCTAAGTCCTTGAAGCACAAGGTTTGTCTTTGGGTTCTTTTCCTTCAAGAACTTATCCATTACCTTCCAGTTGCTGCGCGCCTTCTTCAGAATGTCGTTGTCGCCTTGATAGAACGTCCGCTTCTGGTATGCAGTGCGAATTTTGTCTTCGGCGGTCAAGCGGCGACTGTTTTCGCTTACCGTGTCTACAACGCTGCGGTCAGGCTCTTGGAGCACGGTGGTGGGAACGTGCAGGTCGTATTCATCAACCCATGAACTTCCAGACTCGTGACAAGGTGTTATGGTAATCTCGGTGGAGTAGGCATCAGCTATTTTCACGCCATACTTGTCTTTTGTGCCGGCCCACACCAGCAAGTCGCCATAGCCGGTCTTGAATGTGGCATAACCCTCCGCGTCGCTCTTGGTGGAGCATATAGGATAGAACTCGGAGTAGTTGTAGACGCGGAAGTCGACAGTTGCCCCTTTTATTGCCTTTCCTTCTTCGTCCACAACCCTAACCTTCAATGTCTTTGTTGGGGCGTAGGTGTCGGTGGTCGCTATCTCGTTGCCCCCATAGTCGTACGCGCGAACGAGCATCGCGCGGCTTGCCGCCCAGTTGAACCATCCCTTATCCAATGTCGCCTCAGGTTCGCAAGCACCCATAAAGCGCCAGCGGCCATCAATCCACACCTCTACCCATGCGTGGTTGTCATCAGTATGCGCCCATCGTGGGCAGTAAACCTGACGGGCAGGGATGCCAACAGAGCGAAGAGCCGCTACGGCGAAGGTACTCTCTTCTCCACAGCGGCCAATGCTATTGCGCATAGTGGCGAGAGGTGACGACGTGCGGCCATCGCTTGGGCGGTAGCTCACTTTCTCATGGCACCAGTGGTTCACTTCCAAGGCGGCTTGCTCCATGGTGAGGCCTTTGACGCGAGGAGCCAATTCCTTGTAAATGATTTCGCGAGAATTGTCCAACGCCTCATTGTTCACCCTGACAGGAAGCACAAAGTTCTCAAACTCCCATTTGGGCACTTTCTTTCCCCAAGGCATATCTGCTCTCGCTTTCAACGCCATGCGCACTTGCTTCTGCCAATAGGCCTTAGTATAGTCTATGCGGTCGGGAGTGGACATGCTCTTGTAAAGAAAAGAGAGACACTCTGCTTCGGACTGCGCCATAGTTGTCGCGCTCATTGCCAATAATAGGCAAGCGGATATTAATAATCTTTTCATGTGATTGTGTGAGTTGTTTCCCCAAAGTTACGATGATATTGCCGAACATCCAAATATTTCCGAGGTTTTTCATTGTAATCATGTAAAAATGATGTGGCACATAATCGGGATTACTCTGAATTAATAGCTAAAAAAAATGGTGCAAAAATGCTAAGCAGATTTGCACCTAATTGTATGATTTTGCGTCAGCCATTATCTCAAGTCAATGACATCGGCCTTTGGAAAATCCTTCTGATTGAAAGAAAACTTGCTGTTTGGTTGGTTCTTTGCCTTGAAATTGGTTATCGAGATAGTAGTCCAATCATTGCCCTGTCTCATTTTCACTACGGATGGCTTGTATGAGCCTTTGCTTATCGTGATATAAGCTTCTTGCACGCTCCTTTGTCTGTTTTGCGCGGTCATGTGCACAATGTAGTTTCCACCAGATGTTGTCATGGACAGGTTGTATCCTTTCTTGTACATGGACATGAACGTATATGGGTTCATGCTCATGCGCTTTGCCTCGTTGGGCGTGGAGATGTTCACCTCGTTTGTCATTTTGAGGTAGCTCCATTGCGTTTTGCCATTGAACCACACCATGGCCTTGTTCGTGCGAGCCATGAACATGTTGCCTTTGATGGCTATTGTGCCCGACTGCGTGCCGGTCTTTTTGCCGGAAACCGTGAAGTTGGCCTCCGCGCCACCTTTTCTCCCAACGATGGAAGTGGCCTTGTCTAACACTTTCATTGCCTGTGAGCCGCAATGAAAGTGTTAGACAAGGCCACTTCCATC
>CALBYK010000304.1 GCA_937889855.1 uncultured Prevotella sp. | reverse complement strand
TAAAGGACATCGGCACAAACATGATTGTCAATGTTAGCGGCTCGTCACCCGACGACTATGCCGAATGTGCCGCGCGCATCGACGCCTTGGAAAACATTCCAGCCATTGAGCTTAACATCTCTTGCCCCAACGTGAAGCAAGGCGGCATGGCTTTCGGTGTGACCACCACGGGAGCGGCAAGCGTAGTGCGTGCCGTGCGCCAGCGCTACCACAAGCCTATCATCGTGAAGCTCTCGCCCAACGTGACAGACGTTACAGAGATTGCCAAGGCCGTGGAGGCTGAGGGTGCCGACAGCGTGTCGCTCATCAACACGCTCATGGGTATGGCGATAGACATAGAGAAGCGTCGTCCGCTGCTCAGCATCAACACAGGCGGGCTGAGCGGTCCTGCCGTGAAGCCCGTGGCCCTGCGCATGGTTTGGCAGGTGGCAAAGGCCGTGAAGATACCTGTAGTTGGTCTTGGCGGCATATGCACTGCCGAAGACGCCATCGAGTTCCTCATGGCGGGAGCCACAGCCATAGAGATTGGCACCGCCAACTTCCTCGACCCTGCCGTGACCATCAAGGTGCGCGACGGCATCAACGCCTGGCTCGACAAGCACGGATGCTCGTCGGTGAGCGAGATTATAGGTGCTCTTAACGACTGATATCCGGCAAAACTCAAAAGGATATTCCACACTTTGACTACACAAAACAGATTTGCAGGATGGAAAGGCAAATGTGCCGTTCCATCCTACAGATTGTTATTTTTAATCTATGAGATTCCTTTCTCAGCGAGATATTCAGCAAAAATTCTTGCCGCACTCTCAACCTTGGCGGCACAAGGACGCTTTTTATAGTATTCTGCTGTACGTGCCGATGCAACGTATGAAGTCTGCGCCTTTTCATGGCCTTTGAGTCCGAGTAGCTCGGCACAGATGAGCGAGCCGTTCTGCTCCTTCGACTTGGCGAGCAATTCCTGAACAACTTTATAGCAGGCGGACTTTCCCTCACGGTCGTCGCCCTCAGTCTGTCCGCAGTCAAGTCCAACGAGCGTCACAATGCCCGACACTGCGCCACACATCATGCGCATACGTCCCACTCCACCGCCAAATCCGGCAGCTATACGCTTGGCGATACTGTCGTCCAATCCATATATGTCGGCAAACGCCGCCACGACCGACTGGCAACAGCCATAACCCTGCATGAAATTGTCGACAGCACGCTGCACACGTGCCTCAAGAGAGGGTGACAATTTAATTTCTTTTTCCATATAATCTCCACTATTAAAACATGTTCTTATTGTAGATACAATATTTCAGCCTACAGTTTTCTAATAACTCTCGCCGGCACACCGCCCACAATGGTATGCGACTCAACGTCCTTCGTGACGACAGCACCGGCAGCCACCACGGCTCCGTCGCCAATAGTCACTCCGCCAAGGATAGTGGCGTTGGCACCGATCCAGCAACCGTCGCCAATGACGATGGGCTTTGAAAACGTGCGCCAGCGGTATTCGCCAGATGTCTGACTCCAATCCTTTGTCAACCGCTCGTCAAGCTCTGTGGGATGCGACGCAGTGTTCATCTGTACACCGGGAGCTATGAGCACGTCGTTGCCTATGACTATAGAGTTGCAGTCGATAAGCAAACAGCGGTAGTTGATGCTCACGTTGTTGCCGATGTGGATATTGTCGCCAAAGCCAATGATGATACCATCGCCAACAGACACATTGGTGCCGACGCTGCCGAACAGATTGCATATCATCCCATACCGCTTGGAACGGTCGGTATAAGACAGTGAGTTGTAGCGCTGCATCCAGTCGGTGGCACGTGCCTTGCGCTCCAAAAACATACGACTATGACAGTCGTAAAGCTCACCAGCCATGCACTTGTCCTGCTCAGTCATTGCATAGCCAGCATTGCGGCAGTCTCCATTTTCGGCTATTATTCCACGCAGTTCATTCTCATACTGCACGGCATCCTTGAAACATATTCCGAACATCCCGTAATCGCGTGCGGCGACGATGTTCTCCATCTTGTCGTCGGCAAAAACACATTCTTCAGGCTTCAGTCCAAGTTTACGGCATGTACACTCGTAGATGTCAGCGTTGGGCTTAACAAGATGCTCGTCAGAAGATATTATACGGTCGTCGAGCAACTGGAATATAGGATATTGTTCCATCGTAGCATAGACGCGGCTGCACCAGTTGGTCAGTCCGTAGAGCTTATAACCCTCCGACTTCAACCGCACGAGCAATGCGCGCATGCCCTTTATTTCGCCGAGCACAAATTCTGTGTAGCGGTCGCCAAACTGTTGTATCTCGTCACGCCACTGCGGCATAGCCTCCTGCATGTCGCCTATTACCTGCTCAAACGTTCGGTCCATACGGTCGAGACGCTCATTCCAACGGTCGCCCATAAGATGATTGTAGAAGTCGAGCGACTGCTCGTGCGTGGTGAATATCTGGTCGAGAATGAAAAAATAGTCGTAGTCGACAAGCACTTTGCCGAAATCAAAAATGAGGTTCCTTATCATATACAAAACAATCGTTGATGACAATACATATTCATAATAAATAGCCTAACGATAAATTAACGAATCAACAAATAAATTAACGGCACATTAAAATCCATTAATGTGCCGTTAATTTATTCGTTGATTTCACTTCAGCCAACTTTTAGATTATGCTGTTCTTCTTCGTCCACTCCACAATCTCGGGAATGTAACCGAAGGCAAGACCTGTGACGGTGTCGGCGCAACCGTAGTAGACAGCGATGCGTCCAGTCTCAGGGTCGTGAACTTCAGCACAAGGGAAGCACACGTTAGGCACATCACCCATGCACTCGTAAGAAGTCTGCGGAGAGATGAGGTAAGGACCTGAGCGGTGAGTAGCCTTCCACGGCTGCTCAAGGTCGAGCAGGGCAGAGCCGAAGGCGTATACATACCCGTTGCAAGAACGGAGCACACCGTGATAGAACAGCAACCAACCCTCGGATGTCTTCACCGGCACAGGACCGGCTCCAATCTTCATGCACTGCCAAGCCGAAACCTCAAAGGCGGCAGGAGCCATGACATGACGGTGGTGTCCCCAGAACTCCATGTCGGGTGACTCACTATAGAAGATATCACCGAAAGGAGTGTGACCTGTGTCGCTCGGACGAGAAAGCATGGCGAAGTGGCCATTGATTTTCTCAGGGAAGAGCACACCATTGCGGTTGTAGGGCAGGAAAGCGTTCTCAAGCTGATGGAATGTCTTGAAATCCTTGGTCCATGCTATGCCGATTGTCGGTCCATGGTAGCCGTTGCACCATGTCACGTAGTAGCGGTCCTCGATGAAGCAGACACGTGGGTCGTAGCCATACACCCACTCGCCTATCTCCTTGTTGTCGCACTCAAAGCGAAGCGGCTCCTCATTGATGTTCCAGTTCACGCCATCCTTGGAGAAACCTACGTGGAGCACCATGCGACGATTGGTGTCATCGCAGCGGAACACTCCGGCAAAACCCTCGCCAAAAGGCACTACTGCACTATTGAATATACTGTTGCTCGTAGGTAGCAAATCACGCGGGATGATAGGGTTCTTTGAACAACGCCACAACGGAGAGCGCGCGCCCTCTGGGCGGTCTTCCCAAGGCATGTTTGGCAACGGATTGCCTGAAATGATTAGTTTGCTCATAGTTTTATTTGTATTTAAAAGTTTTTGCTTTATTAACCTTTTTACTCTTTCACCTTTTCC
>CALBYK010000303.1 GCA_937889855.1 uncultured Prevotella sp. | reverse complement strand
TCACCATCAACCGGGGCGAGGCAGACGGCGTGAAGAAGGATATGGGAGTTGTCTGCGGAACCGGTGTAGTGGGCATTGTTTATCTGACGTCAGCACACTATTCTGTCGTTATACCTGTGCTCAGCCAGCAGTCGAACATAAGCTGCTCCATTAAGGGACGTGGCTACTTCGGCTATCTGCACTGGACAGGCGGCTCACCTGAATATGCATATATAGACGACATTCCGCGCCATGCCCACTTTAAACTTGGCGACTATATCGTGACATCCGGCTACTCGTCGGTGTTCCCTGCCGGCATCATTGTAGGACGCGTAAAGCATGTGTACAATTCCGAGAACGGAATGTCCTACAGACTGAAGATTACACTCTCAACCGACTTTGCCCGTCTGCGTGACGTCTGCGTGATAAACGACCGCGAGATGGACAAGAAACTCGAGATTCTGCGCGCTGCCGAGGACTCGCTGAAGGCTCGCGAATAGAACTTGTTGAAAGCGACTAAACATTTATCAGAAATGAACTTGAACATAATACGAAACATTGTCTCATACATCATACTGCTCGTCGTGCAGGTGCTTGTGCTCAACCACATACGCCTCTTCGGGTTTGCCACGCCGCTGCTATACGCCTACTTTGTGCTTCCCATGCAGCGCGGACAGGCCAAGTGGGCCACGTTGGTGTGGTGCTTCGCGCTCGGACTTGCTGTCGACATATTCTCAAACACGCCCGGTGTGGCATCCGCGTCGATGACTCTTGCCGCTCTGCTGCAGCCTTATCTGCTCGAGTTGTTCGTGCCGCGTGACAGCGCCGAGGACCTAACCCCGTCGTTCCGCACGCTCGGCGTGTCTAAATATGTTAGCTACACCATCATACTGACGCTCGTGACATGCCTCTCGTTCTTCACGCTTGAGGCTTTCAACCTCTACAACTGGATACAGTGGCTCACGAGCATCGTAGGCAGTACGGCAATTACCGTAGTGTTGATATTGGTAATCGAAAACGTCAAAAACAGAAAATGAGCGACTTTAACCTCGAAAAACGGCGCCTCGTGCTGGGGGGAGTGGCTGTGGCAATCGTCACTATCTACATCATACGCCTCTTCACATTGCAGCTCATGAGCGACGACTACAAGAAAAACGCCGACTCCAACGCCTTCCTGAAGAAGGTGGAGTTCCCGTCACGCGGAGCCATATACGACCGCAACGGGCGCCTCATGGTCTACAACCAGCCGGCATACGACATCATGGTGGTAATGAACGAGGAGAGCGGACGGCTCGATACCACCGAGTTCTGCCAGGCGCTTGGCATAACAAAGGAGTTTTTCATCAAGCGCATGAACGACATCAAGGACTACTCCAAGAACCCAGGCTACTCGCGATTCACGCAGCAGCTTTTCATGAGCCAGCTGAGCAACGAGGAGTTCTCGGTGTTCCAGGAGAAGATGTTCCGCTTTCCGGGCTTCTATGTACAACGACGGAGCATACGACAGTATCAGACTGGAGTGGGAGCGCACGTGCTTGGAGACGTGGCGGAAGTGTCACCGTCCGACATCGAGGACGACGACTACTACCAGCCGGGCGACTACATTGGCAAACTCGGCGTGGAGAAATCATACGAGAAGGACCTGAGAGGTGAGAAGGGTGTGCAGATACTTCTGCGTGACGCGCGCGGACGCATCCAGGGAAAGTACATGGACGGCAAGTATGACCGGCGGCCAGTTGCCGGCCGCGACCTCACTCTCGGCATCGACGAGAAGCTACAGGCTCTCGGCGAACGGCTTATGGAAGGGAAAATAGGCTCCATCGTAGCCATTGACCCGCAGACGGGCGAGATTCTCGCAATGGTGAGCGCGCCGAGCTATGACCCGCGAATCATGGTGGGACGGTCGCGCTCCAAGAACCATAAGCTGCTGTCGAAGGATGCATGGAAGCCTCTTCTCAACCGCTCCATAATGGGTATGTATCCGCCAGGCTCAACATTCAAGACCTCACAGGCGCTTACTTATCTCACAGAAGGCATCATCACGCCGTCAACGGCTTTCCCGTGCCACCGGGGATTCTATTGCCGTGGACTGCATGTGGGCTGCCACTCGCATTCCTCGCCTATAGCGCTTGTCGACGCCATCTCTACTTCATGCAACGCCTACTTCTGCTGGGGACTCTACTACATGATGGGCAACCGTGCAAAATACAAGAATCCTTATGACGCGATGAACGTGTGGCGCGACTACATGGTGAGCATGGGATTCGGCTACAAGCTCGGCATTGACCTGCCAGGCGAGAAGCGCGGAATGATTCCTAACGCCGACTATTACAACCGCAACTACAAGGGGTCGTGGAACGGGCTGACCATCATATCCATCTCCATCGGTCAGGGTGAGGTGACGCTCACACCGTTGCAGATAGCAAACCTCGGAGCCACTATTGCCAACCGTGGCTACTTCTACACCCCACACGTGGTGCGCAAGGTTGAGGGGCTGCCTCTCGACACCGCCTACCGCCACCGCCATTACACTAAAGCTTCGCGCAGGGCCTACGATTATGTTGTGGCAGGCATGCGCTCCTCGGCACTGAAGGGCACGTGCAAGATGCTTGGACGGCTGCCGTTCGAGGCATGCGGCAAGACGGGTACGGCACAGAACCACGGGCGCGACCACTCTGTGTTCATGGGATTTGCCCCTATGAACAACCCGAAGATAGCCATTGCCGTGTATGTGGAGAACGGAGGATGGGGCGCCGATTTCGGTGTGCCTATCGGCGGACTCATGATGGAGCAATATCTGACGGGCAAGCTATCGCCGTCGGCTGAGGCGCAGGCTGCGGCAATGCAGAAGCGGCGTATCGGCTACGGACCGCGATTCCCGGGACAGGAGAAGGCGGAGAAGGCGAAGAAGGCCGCTGAGGAGAAGAAGAAGGCCGCCACCGAGGCGAAGAAAAAAGGCAATGAAGTGCCGGAAACTATTGCCAAGCCTGCCGAGGAAGCTCCTGCCACTGAATAGTAAGGGAGATGCCGGGCTTCTGCCCGACACTTTTAGAGATTAACTTTTTCCATACGTGCCGGGCAGAAGCCCGGCACTTTCAAAATAAATCAACCAATAAACCCACGTGCCGGGCAGGAGCACGGCACCTCCAAAAGAAGTTATGCCAAACAAACCACAAAGCCTATGGTCGCAAGTCGACTGGATAACAATAGGCATATACATCGCTTTGATGATCTTTGGCTGGATAAGCATCTGCGGAGCCAGCTACACATTCGGCGAAAACGACATCTTCAGTCTGAGCACACGCTCGGGAATGCAGATTGTGTGGATAGGTACGAGTATCTGTCTCGGGTTTGTCATCCTGATGATGGACATGAAGTTCTTCGACACGTTCTCGTATATAATATACGCGGCGCTGCTGTTGCTGCTGTTTGCCACGATATTCAATCCGCACGACATCAAGGGCTCACACTCGTGGCTCGTCATAGGTCCGCTCCGCTTGCAGCCTGCCGAGTTCGGAAAGTTTGCTACGGCTCTCGCGCTTGCCAAGCTGATGAGTGCCTATGGCTACAACATACACCGCATGAAAGACTTTCTTGCGGCATGCGCCGTGATATTCGTGCCGATGCTATGCATTGTAGGGCAGCGCGAGACTGGCTCGGCGCTTGTCTATCTCACCTTCTTCCTCGTGCTCTACCGTGAGGGAATGCCAGGCAGCATATTGTTCACCGGAGTTGCGATGGTGGTGTATTTCGTAGTAGGCATCAAGTATGAGAACGTGATGCTGTTCGACACGCCCACATCGGTTGGAAAGTTTGTTGTACTGCTTCTTGTGCAGATCTTCACCGCGTCGATGGTGAATGTTTATGTGCATGAGCGGCGGCAGACCAACGCGATAATTGGCTACAGCCTTGGCATAACGTTGATAGCGCTGCTGTTCTCGGTGTTTGTCATCCCGTTTGACATAACATGGGTGCAGCTTGCCATATGTGTGGTGATGTTTGTGTATCTTCTGCTCAACTGGCTGCGCACGCGCTTGAGCCACTATTTCATGATACTGGCGTTCGCCGTAGGCTCTGTGGTATTCTTCTATTCGGCCGATTATGTGCTCAACAATGTGATGGAGCCTCACCAGCGTGTGCGCATCAACGTGCTGCTCGGGCTTGACGAGGACCTCGCCGGTGCAGGATACAATGTGCATCAGAGCGAGATAGCCATTGGCTCGGGCGGGCTCAAGGGCAAGGGCTTTCTCAACGGCACACAGACTAAACTGAAGTTTGTGCCGGAACAGGACACCGACTTCATCTTCTGCACGGTAGGAGAGGAGGAGGGCTTTGTAGGCTCGGCTGGTGTGCTTCTGCTGTTCCTTGCTTTGATATTGAGGCTAATGAAGCTTGCCGAGCGTCAACCGTTCACGTTCGGCCGGGTCTATGGCTATAGTGTGGCTTCAATATTCCTGTTTCATGTGTTCATCAATGTTGGCATGGTGTTGGGACTGACTCCGGTTATCGGCATTCCGCTGCCGTTCTTCAGTTATGGTGGCTCGTCACTTTGGGGATTCACCATTCTCATGTTCATATTCCTCAGAATTGACGCGGGACGCAATCTCGCACAAGTGTGATTTTTATAAGCATCACAGATGTATCACTAAAGGTATCACGCCTATAAGTAAGGCGAGTGTTTTTGTCTTGTCCGTTTGGGTGGGTTACATATATGTAGTAATGGGCTTACTTAAGCCATGTAAGACCATTACCATACAATGGTAGAGTGTATACAAGATTATTGTATATGCTCTACCATTGTAGCTTGTGAGCACGCCAATGTGGTTCTCTGCATTGGAAAGGAACATATAAGCGTGCTGCTTTTAGTGACACTTCTATACATCTGTCACTAAAAGTGTCACTGCATAATGCTTTGATTAT
>CALBYK010000302.1 GCA_937889855.1 uncultured Prevotella sp. | reverse complement strand
GCTGGTGTCGCCCTGCGACTTCTCTATCAGTTCGGGTGTATTGAGCTCCACACCGTAACCGTATTTTGACGGTGCAGAGGCGCCATCGAGCTTGGCAGTGCCCTGCTCCCAGACACGCCGTATGCGCAGCGAGCCGTCGGCAGGATTGCGGAAAGCACTGTGCAGATAGTCAAATCCAGCGTCAACGATGCCAACCACAACCCCCTTCCCGGTGTAAGCCTGCGGCAGCGACACGCCGTTGTGGATGTCGTCTGTGCCTGCCTCTTTGCGGGCGATGTCGAGCATCTGGCTCGCGCTTGACGTAAGCTGTATGTAGTCAACGCCACGCTCAGCGGCAAGCGACTTTAGGCGGTCGAGCGGCATACGCACGGTGGCAGTATGGCCCTGACTGACTATCGGTGACAAGCCGAGGGTTTGCCATGAGGTCTCGGACGGATTGATTGTGACGTAGGCAGTCAAGCTTGCCGTTGCCGCGCCACGTGCGTGCTGAATGCTCTTGCCTGCCGTCCCTTCACTTAGCGTTATGGCTGTCTTAGGCGACAAAATCCCTTGCCCCCAACCGTTGGCTGGAGCAAGGGATGCAGCCATAACCATACCTATTATATATATGTATGATTTCTTCATGATGATAAATTTATTTGCTTTGTCTTGACTTCTATTTCACAAGAATCTTCTTTGTATGCGACTTGCCGCCAACAGTTGCCTTAACGATGTAGACACCTTTCGCGATATTGCTGTTCTCAACCTGGCTGCCGGCAACGTTGTACACGGCGACGTTGCGTGTTGAGCCGTCGGCATACACCGTTCCGCCAGCCACATATATATGCACGTCGCCGTCAACGGCAATGTCCTTAACACCAGTCTCTGACGGATGGAATCCACCCTGCGTGTGCGAGTAGCCAAGACGTGCCTCCGTACAGTTGTACACGTTGTTTTTGGCATAATCGTCCTTATCGTAATGAGCCACGAAAGCCACAATGGTCATGTTCTTCGTCACGGTGGCGATGTTGGTCTGATCCTCGGTGTAGCTGCCATAGTATTTCTTCTCCTCTCCGGTTGTCTTGTCGGTCACGATTTCAGCCATGTCCTCCGTCCAGTAACTTGAGTGGATATACTCGGGAACATCAACAGTCGTTTCCCACGATGTGACCTTTCCCGGAGTCATATTGCCTGCGATGATGCCCCAGCTGTTGCCGGTAAGCGCGCCACGGAACACACGGTTGTGCATATAGTTGGAGCCGCCTGCAGCCTGATATCCCTGGATACTGTCCTGAACAAGGAACACATTGAAGAGCACATTGTCGTCTGGCAGTGCGGCATGTGGCAGGATGCCGAGTTTCACATGCAGTTTGCGTGTTTCCTCGTCGTATGATGTCTCAAGGTTGAGCGAAACGTACGGTTTCTTGTTAGACGCATTGTTGATGAGCGCGATGGCATTCGACGTGTTTGACTCCACCACTGGGAATGACGACAACGACGCGCTGGCGGTTCTGTTCACCATCACTGCGGGTGCATAAATGCCGCCGTTTCCTCCTTTTCCGTAATAAAAGGTATAGGCCTCGTCC
>CALBYK010000301.1 GCA_937889855.1 uncultured Prevotella sp. | reverse complement strand
TGCAAATCTGCTTAGCATTTTTGTACCAAGTTATTTTTTAACTGTTACTTAATAAGTGGAAAAACACCAAATTACCGCTATCCGCCATTCGGGTCCCGTCGTGCTTGCGCAAAGTGCAAGCGGGATTGTCGGATGTTGCAGTTTTAGCATTTTTTAGTGTGGTTGCAAGCAGCCAAATTCTTCCACAGAGTTATACATGTTTCTAAAATCGGGTGCAAAGGTACTGCAAATATTCGGAATAAGCAAAGACAATGATATTAAATATGTATAATACTTTGCCCCGGCTGCATTTCTTCAGGGCTGAAAAGGTGTTGGTGGTGCATATTAATACGTAAATATTGCTGTATTATTGCGCGGTTGTTAATATTTATACAATTTTATGCTTGTATGTGTATAATTATGCAATATAATATGTACCTTTGCACAACATAACATATATAAATATAACAGCGAACGAAAAAATAAAGACATCAGGATATGGCTTACAGAAAGATAACGGCCGCAGAAGGCGCGGCGATGATAAGCGATGGAGAGAACATAGGGTTCAGTGGATTCACACCTAACGGCGTGCCCAAGGCCGTCATACGCGAGCTCTCGAAGCGTGCGGTGGCAGAGCATGAGGCGGGACGTCCGTTCAAGGTGGGCATTCTCACGGGCGCATCGTCGTGCCAGAGTCTTGAGGGCGACTTTGCCAACGCGCACGCCATAAAGTTCCGCGCACCGTTCTCAACCAACGCTGACTTCCGCCGCCACACCAACCTCGGCGAGATAGACTATGAGGACATGCACCTCGGACATATGGCAGAGCGTCTGCGCCGCGGGTTCTATGGCACCGTTGACTGGGCCATAATAGAGGTGTCGGCCATAGAGGAGGCGGGCGGCATGCTGCGCGTCTATCTCACGTCTGCCGACGGCATCGTGCCCACAATAGCGCGCCTTGCAAAGCGTGTCATACTTGAGCTCAATACCTTCCACGACCCGCGTGTGCGCTATCTGCACGACGTGTATGAGTGTGAGGAATACCCCAACCGCAAGCCCATACCGCTGCTCTCCGTCGGAGGGCGCATAGGCACGGAGTATATTGAGCTTGACCCAGCCAAGCTTGCCGGCGTGGTGGAGTGCTGCATCCCCGAGGAGGCACGCTCCTTCAAGGCGCTCACGCCCGACACGGAGGCCATCGGCAACAACGTCGTCGACTTCTTCCTGAGCGACATCCGCAAGGGCCACATCCCGCCGTCAATGTTCCCCATACAGAGCGGCGTGGGCGTCACGGGCAATGCCGTAATGCAGGCCATCGGCAAGAACGCGCAGCTGCCGCGTCTTGAGGTGTTCTCCGAGGTGGTGCAGGATGCCATCATCGACATGATGCTCGAGGACAAGATAGCCCACGCCTCGGTTGCAGCCATGACCGTGAGCAACGAGTGCCTGAGGAAGGTGTACGACAACATCGACTATTTCAAGTCGCGCATCACGCTGCGCCCGAGCGAGCTGAGCAACTCCGCCGAGCTAATACACCGTTTCGGCGTCATAGCGATGAACACGGCTCTCGAGTGCGACATCTACGGTAACGAGAACTCGTCGCACGTGTGCGGATCGAAGCTCATGAACGGCATAGGCGGCTCGTGCGACTATGAGCGCAACGGCTCCATAAGCATCTTCTACACGCCCTCCACCGCCAAGAACGGCTGCATCAGCGCCATCGTGCCGCAGTGCTGCCACATCGACTCAACTGAGCACGACGTCGACATCATCATCACCGAGCAGGGCATTGCCGACCTGCGCGGCAAGGGGCCGGCACGCAGGGCAGAGGAGATAATCAACAACTGCGCGCACCCCGACTACCGTCCGCTGCTGCGCGAGTATCAGCGCCTTGCCACACAGGGGCATGAGCCGTGCGCCCTGCGTGCCGCGTTCGCCTTCCACGACACGCTCGTCAACAAGGGCGACATGCGCCTCACCGACTTCGGAGAGTACGTCAAGTAGAAAAGCGGATGATGTCTGCCGTATAATGTCTTTTAAGAGAAAGAAGTGCAAAACACTCACAAATCCGCCTATATCGCTGAACGTCAGAGATATAGGCGGTGACACTTCTCCTCAAACCCTCATGGAAGTGTCACGGGAAGTGTCACGTGACAACACGGAAGTGCCACTTATAAGCACCGTTAATTTTTCACGCCCGCTTACCATGTCTTGGTAGTGTCATTACGGTAGCCGGGTACTCGTCCTACCGTGCTTTGGTAGAATTGTTGCCAAAGCACGGTAAAAGGGTTACACGTGCCGATGGTAAAGCCAACTCGCCTAAAGCGCTTTGCCCTACTCGCCTCTAAAGCTGTCCTGCCTCAACTTGGCGCACGATGCGCTCGGTGTAGCGGTCGACGCCGGCGGCGTCATACTTCTTTGTGAGCGACGCGCCAAACAGCGCGGCAAAAGCTTGGTAGAATCCCGCGCGTATAGGCCCGAGAAACGCCTGTATGAGCTGGTATGACGACGAGTCGCACTCGCGGTAGACAAGCTTTATGAGCAGCTTGCCCTGGGCGTAGGTGAGCTTCTTCATGCGTGGAGTGTAGCGCTTGCGTATGTCCTTCTCCACGAGCTTCATGTGCGCGTCCTTTGCCTTCTTGTTGGGAAGGGTCTGCAGATACTCGTAGGTCTCTATGATTATGGCGTTCACCTCCTTGGCTATGGGCAGCACCTTCTTGACGTTGGCGACAAGGCGGTTGTAGGCCTGGCGCTGGCGCGGGTCGGTGAATGTAGGCTCAGGATATACATAGAGCGGGTTGAGCTCCACATACTGTATGCTGTCGCCGCCCAGCAGCACCTTGCCCACCTTCACCATAGGCACAAACGTGGGCACGTCCATGTCAACGTCACGGTCCTCGGGGTTGACCTTGCGCTCTGTGGCGTTCTGCCCCCAGGCGGTTGTGAGGCAGAGCATGCACATTATTAATAATATAAGGTATCTCACTTTCATAATCAGTGTGCAAATGTACACAGATTTTTCCATTTAAGCCCATGTCAGTGGCGTGATATAATGTTAAAAATGCAATCCATATTAAAAATTAGACTACAAATAAACCAGTATACGGACGAAAAAGCGTAAATTTGTAAGCTATAAAAGACAAACAATACAAATAAACATGAAAAAATTCTTCCTTTCAGCACTTGTGCTGTTCCTTACCCTCGCGGCAAATGCCGTCCCTGCGCGCCAGGGCCAATGGCAGACCATCACCACCGAGGGCGGGGCTACCGTGCGCGTACAGCTCGTCGGCGACGAGTTTATGCACTACATGCTTGCCGAAGACGGCACCCGGTACGTCTACAACGAGCAGGCAGGCTGCTACGTGAAACTTACCGACGAGGCTGCCGCCCAGCGCCAGCGCCAGGCTGTGGCACGCCGCGTCAACACTGAAGGCACGCAGCAGCGCGCCGCCCAGCGCCGCGCCGCCGGCAACGGAGCCTTCTCGGGCAAGAAGAAGGCCATCGTCTTCCTTGCCGAATTTGCCAACAAGGGATTCCAGACAGAGAACACCCCGGAGCTGTACAAGCAGATGATAAACGGCGAGAACTACACCAGCGACGAAGCCATAGGCTCGGTGCGCGACTACTTCCGCGACCAGAGCAACGGCGCCATCGACATTGAGTTTGACGTCGTTGGCCCGGTGCCTCTCGCCAAAAACGTGTCCTACTATGGCAGCAACGACTACTACGGCAACGACCAGCATGTAGGCACTATGGTAGTGGAGTGCATACAGTGGGCGCACAGCCAGGGTGTTGACTTCTCGCAGTACGACTGGGACGGCGACGGTGCCGTTGACGAGGTGTTCGTGCTCTACGCGGGCAAGGGCGAGGCCGACGGCGGCTCGAAGAACACCATCTGGCCGCACAAGTACAACCTCAAATACTCCGACTACGGCAAGTCGTACAAGATTGACGGCGTGACCATCGACACCTACGCGTGCAGCTGCGAGCTCAACGGCTCGGGCACCAACAACGGTCTTGGCACGTTCTGCCACGAGTTCTCCCACTGCATGGGATTCCCCGACATCTACGACACAAGCTACAGCACGCTCGGCGGAACGATATGGTTCGGCATGGGCTACTACGACCTCATGGACCAGGGCTGCTACAACGGCAGCGGCTGGCTGCCGGCTGGCTACAGTGCATACGAGAAGAGCGTGTGCGGCTGGAACACCGTGCACGACATGACCGACATCAGCGAGAAGGTGGTTGTGGACGGCATCAAGCCGGCGTCCGAGCACGGCGACGCCTACATCATCAAGAACCAGGCGTTCAACAACGAGTACTTCATGGTGGAGTACCGCAAGAAGGACCGGTGGGACTCGGCCATGCCGAGCGAGGGCATCATGGTGACATACGTCGACTACAACAAGTCGCTCTGGGACAACAACAGCCCCAACACGCGCCAGGCAAACTATTATGAGGACGGCGTGGCGAAGACCAACGACCACCAGCACCTCACGCTCTTCCATGCCAACAACGCCACTTCAGGTAACGCCGCCTACTACAACGCGTTCTACCCGTACAACGGCAACAACAGTCTCACGCAGGACACTAAGCCGGCTTCAAAGCTCTACCACGCCAACGCCGACGGCACGAAGTACATGCACGTCGACCTCCTTGACATGAAGGTGGCCGACGACAGGTCAACAGCGTCTGTGACGTTCGCGCCCGTAGGAGGCGACACACCAGTTGACCCCAGCGGGCAGGTGGCGTTCTACGAGTCGTTCAACAAGTGCAGCGGACAGGGCGGAAACGACGGACTGTGGAACTCTATAACCTCAAACGTGTGGGCTGCATACGACAACGAGGGCTGGACCACGACAAGCGTCACCATAAAGGCTGCCGACCGCTGCGTGCGCCTCGGGGCCGTGAGCAACCCTGGCAACTGCACATCGCCTGAGTTCAGCGTTAACGGCAAGGCAACGCTCACGTTCAAGGCCGGCGCATGGGACAGCGACAACGACGGCACGGAGCTCACTCTGTCTGCCTCGAACGGCACGCTCGACAACACGTCATTCACCATGACCAAGGGCGACTGGCAGACTTTCACCGCCACGCTTGTGGCTGACGGCAACGTGCAGCTCACTTTCCAAACCGACAAGGGACGCTTCTTCCTCGACGAGGTGAAGGTGGTGAAGGACAGCGCAACTGGAATTTGCCTCACAGGCAAGCAGGTTGACAACCGCGTCATCGGCTACTATAGCCTTGACGGCACACGGCTGAGCCAGCCTAAGAAGGGTGTCAACATCGTGCGCTATGCCGACGGAACAACTCGAAAGGTTGTGCAGATGTAATTTGCATTGCCCCTGGACATTAATGCAAATCCCTACATTCGCAGTGGATAATATATGCGTTGAAGTGAAATGTAGATTGTTTTGTAGAGTGCAATTATTAGGAGGAAAAACACTAATGTCGTAACTTTGCACCAGAAAACAACAAGAGATTCAGTTAGCATACTAAGAGAAAACACTGTCTGTGGGAAAAACTATTCGCAGCAAGCTGTACGCACACGTGAACAATGACGGCGTGCGTTGGCTTGCTGTTTTTTTTGTATATGAAGGGCAAGTTTTTCACAAATCCCGTAAGTTGGATTAATTAAATGCAAAATTTCGGCAATATCAACCTTATATCACAGAAAAGTCGTAAATTTGCACGAAATTATTAAAAAACATAAACAGGTAAAAGGAAATTATGAACAAACTAAGTTACGCTTTAGGTCTGGGCATCGGCCGTCAGCTCTCACAGATGGGAGCCGAAGACCTTAACATCGACGATTTCGCGCAGGCTATCAAGGACATCCTCGCAGGCAAGCAGCCGCAGATTGATGACCGTGAGGCGCAGACCATTGTAACGGAATTCTTCCAGCAGCAGGAGGCAAAGCAGCGCGCAGCCGCTGCCGAGAAGTATAAGGACAACAAGGACAAGGGCGAGGCATGGCTCGCCGAGAAGGCTATGGAAGAGGGTGTCGTGTCCCTCCCCTCTGGCTTGATGTACCAGGTTCTCAAGGAGGGCAACGGCAAGAAGCCTACTGCCGCCGACACCGTGGAGTGCCACTACGAGGGACGCCTCATCGACGGCACTGTGTTCGACAGCAGCTACAAGCGCGGCGAGAGCGCCACATTCCCCCTCAACGGTGTCATCGCCGGATGGACAGAAGGTGTGCAGCTCATGTCGGAGGGCGCCAAGTACCGCTTCTTCATCCCTTACCAGCTTGCATATGGCGAGCGCGGAGCCGGTCAGTCTATCCCGCCGTTCGCAGCTCTTGTGTTCGACGTTGAGCTCATCAAGGTTCTCTAAACAGAAGGAAAGATGAAAGGCTCACGGCCTCATGTTCTAAGGAAAAATAAAAAAAAACAAACAATAGAAATGAAGAAATTCACATTCGTAGCCGCAATGGCTATCGCAGCCGCAAGCCTCGTGGCCTCATGCGGCAACTCGTCTTCAAGCAAGCCGAGTCTTAAGGACGACGTAGACACCTTGTCTTACGCCATGGGTATGGCACAGACACAGGGTCTGAAGCAGTATCTCGCACAGATGGAGATTGACACCACCTACATGGACGCCTTCATCAAGGGTCTCAACGAGGGTGCCAACGCAGGTGACGACAAGAAGAAGGCTGCCTACTATATGGGTATACAGATTGGACAGCAGATATCCAACCGCATGGTGAAGGGCATCAACCACGAGCTCTTCGGCGACGACTCTACCAAGACCATCTCCCTGAAGAACTTCATGGCAGGCTTCGTGCAGGGCGTGCAGGGCAAGAAGGGCCTCATGACCGTTGACCAGGCCGCCCAGGTGGCACAGCTCAAGATGATGGCAATCAAGTCGAAGAACATGGAGGAGCAGTATGGCCCGCTCAAGAAGAAGGGCGAGGAGTGGATGGCTGCCAACGCAAAGAAGCCGGGTGTGAAGACCCTGCCTTCAGGCGTTCAGTACAAGGTCATCAAGGAAGGCTCAGGCGCCATGCCTAAGGACACTTCTACAGTGAAGGTCAACTACGAGGGACGTCTTATCGATGGCACCGTGTTCGACAGCAGCTACAAGCGCGGCGAGGCCGTGACCTTGCGTGCCAACCAGGTTATCAAGGGCTGGACAGAGGCTCTCGTGCACATGCCGGCCGGCTCTGTATGGGAAGTGTACATTCCGCAGGATCTTGCCTATGGCGACCGTGAGCAGGGACAGATCAAGCCTTACTCACCGCTTGTGTTCAAGATTGAGCTTATAAGCGTAGGCGGCAAATAAAGCCAGCGCGCAAGAAACATACAACAACAGTTTTGGGCGGCCCTTCAACAGGTCGCCCTTTTTCAAAAAACAATAACAAAGATATACAAATGAAGAAATCGTTAGTTTTGGCGCTCGCTGTACTCGCGACAGCGGCGTTCGCAGCCACCCCAGCAAAGAAGGACAAGAAGCAGAAGAAAGGTGCGCAGGTTGAGCAGCCTGCTCCAGTGAAGCTCGTCAGCCAGAACGACTCGCTGAGCTACGCCGCCGGCAAGTACACCTCACGCGGCCTTATGGCATATGTGGGCAAGGAGTTCGGCGTTGACTCAACCAACGTTCAGGAGTTTGTCGCAGCGCTGCGCGAGGGAATTGCCAAGCGTGGTGACAAGCAGTTCAACGCACGTCTGGCAGGACTCGAGATTGCCCACATGCTCGAGAACCGCATCTATCCCAATATCTCAAGGGACATCAACGAGAACTCGTTCACCACGGACAGTGTCCTCTTCGACCGTGCCTTTGTCGACGCCATCCTCAACGACACGACGGTGATGACGGAAGACGCCTCGGTGAAGTATTTCGAGAGCACCATGAAGGCTGCCAAGCAGCGTGCCGAGCTTGCTTACAAGGCAGAGAACGAGGAGTGGATAAAGCAGAACGCCTCAAAGCAAGACGTCAAGACAACAGCCTCGGGTCTTCAGTACAAGGTGCTCAAGGAAGGCAACGGCATTGTGGCGTCGAAGGACGACCAGGTGACGGTGCGCTACGAGGGCCACACCATCGACGGCAAGGAGTTTGACAGCAGCTACAAGCGCACGCCCAACACCACGACGTTCCGTCCCGACCAGGTAATCAAGGGCTGGACCGAGGCTCTGTGCATGATGCCGGAGGGCAGCAAGTGGGAACTCTATATCCCCGAGAACCTTGGCTACGGTGCGCGCAAGGCAGGTCAGATAAAGCCTTACTCAACCCTCATATTCACGGTTGAGGTAGTGAAGGTGGAGAAGAAGAAGGAGGAGGCTGCCGACAAGAAGGCTGACGCCAAGGGCTTCCTGACAAACAAGAAGATATCATCTACAAAGAGCGCAAAGGCAGTGCAGCCTAAGAAGAAAGGCTCAAAGAAGTAGACAGACAACTGACGATATGGACGACAAGAGGGCGTGCCGGAGATGCTGTTAAGCATCACGGCACGCCCTCATTTCGTTTTTTTTGGAGGCATGTGTCGGGCGGAAGCTCGCCACCGCCAGCAGGCTACTTGTGCAGCTTGACGAGGACGGGGTAGTGGTCGCTCGCCGTGCGCAGCACGCCCTTTGTGAACGCCACCTCTCCTGGAGCCTGGTTGCTGTTGTGGCTGTCGCTGGCTGTAGGGTCGGCTGTCCAGTACATGTTGTCGAGGATGGCGTAGCGGTCGACGGTGAGGCTTGGCGACACAAACACATGGTCGATGCGCGATGTTGACGTGTTCTCAGGACAGAAGTCGTTGAACGTGCCGTTCTCGGCGAGGCGTATGCGGGCACACTCATACGAGTCCTTCAATATCCCGGAGTTGGTGAAGATGCCGTAGATCTCGTTGGTCTGGTCGACGTTGAAGTCGCCCGTGAGCACCACCGGGGCACCCTTGGCAATCTCCCTGATGCGCCTTACCACCAGCTTGGCAGCCTCGCGCCGTGCCACGATGCCCACGTGGTCCATGTGGAGGTTGAAGTAGTAGAGCTTCATGCCGCTCTCCTTGAGCTTGAACTCGCCCCATGTGCATATGCGTATGCAGGCGGCGTCCCATCCGAGCGCGGGCTTGTCGGGTGTCTCGTTGAGCCAGAAGTGTCCGTCGCGGAGCTTCTCCACGCGGTCCTTCTTGTAGAAGATGGCGGCATACTCGCCCGCCTCCTTGCCGTCGTCGCGCCCTACGCCGATGTAGCCGTATCCGTCGAGCCGTCCGAGGAGGTCGTGCAGCTGTGCCACGAGCACCTCCTGCGCGCCGAAAATGTCAGGGTCCTCAAAGTTTATCTGGTCGGTGATGACCTGGCAGCGCTTTGCCCACACGTTGCCGGCGCGGTCGTCGCCGTCGTTGTGGTAGCGTATGTTGTATGTGCCCACGAAAAGACTCTGGGCACTCATTGCCAGTCCGGTGAGAAGGACGGCAATGAGAAGCAATGTGCGTCTCATGTTCTCAGCTCGCTTTGTTATATTTTCCCGCCGTAGCACAGGTCGCCGGCGTCACCGAATCCCGGAACAATATACTTGTGCTCGTTGAGTCCCGGGTCAACAGCCGCACACCATATCGTTGTGTCCTCAGGGAACGTCTTGCGTATGTGCTCAATGCCCTCGGGCGTTGCCATTACACACACCACGTGCACCTTCTTTGGCTTGCCCTTCGTGAGCAGAGCCTTGTAGCCCATCTCCATGGATCCGCCCGTGGCGAGCATAGGGTCCACGATGAGCAGGGTGGCGTCGTTGAGGTCGGGTGTGGCGAGATACTCCACGTGTATGCCCACCTTGGTGTGCTCCTCGTCCTCATACTCGCGGTAGGCGCTCACGAAGGCGTTGCCGGCATGGTCGAAGATGTTGAGGAAACCCTGGTGGAAAGGCAGTCCGGCGCGGAAGATGGTGCCGAGCACAAGCTTGTCGGTAGGCACGTTCACTTTGGCCACGCCGAGTGGAGTCTGTATGTCGCGCTCCTCGTAGCTGAACGTCTTGCTTAGCTCATAGGCGATGAGCTCTCCTACGCGCATGATGTTGTTGCGGAAGAGCAGTCTGTTCTTCTGATAGTCCTTGTCACGCATCTCCGCCATATACTTGTTGATGATGGAGTTTGATTTACTGAAATCGATAATTTCCATAGAGATTTTGTTATTGTTGTTTGTTTCTAATCCTCGTTTTAGGCTTTCATGCTGGCCAAGGTATATACAAAAAAGGCGCCCTGTGGTGAAAGGCGCTGCTTGAACCATGCAAAATTACACATAAATATTCCAAAACACACGAATTTAAAACCTAAACAACCTTAAAAATACATCTATTAATCAATAATTTGCATAATAATAAAGCCAAAAGACGCCCTATTTGCAGATTTCTGATTAAATTTGCAGCTAAAAAATAAGTTAGAGTATAATGAAAAGTAAGTTCGCAGCTTTCATCCTGCTTTTTGCCGCAGTATTTGTGCTGGCGTCATGTCTAAGCAATGACGATGACTATACATATTATGACGACAGTGCAATCACAAGTTTTTCCGTGACAACGGGCAACCAGACCTTGAGTGTCAAGACAGCGTCAGGCAAGGACAGCCTTGTAACAAACACGCTCACGCTCAGCTCGTACAAGTTCTACATCGACCAGCAGAAGTGCGAGATATACAATCCCGACTCGCTGCCGTGCGGCGTGGACGCGTCCAGGCTGTTGTGCTCCGTCTCAAGCCAGAACGGAGGCTCCGTACTTATGAAGAGCCGCACAAGCGACTCGCTGGCATACGTCAGCAGCACCGACTCGCTCGACTTTTCCACCGACCGTGTGCTCTGCGTATACAGCAACTCAGGAATGGGCGTGCGCCAGTACACGGTGAAGGTGAACGTCCATAAGGAGCTGCCAGACACATTCGTGTGGAACGCCATGCCCGACTGCGAGGCGCTCAAGAGTCTCCGTGCCGTCAAGGCAGTAAGCCTGGGCGACGCGATGCTGCTCTTCGGAACAGACGGCACGAGGACATCGGTCTTCGCGGGCGGCAGCAACGGCTGGACCGCCGTGCCTACCGACATGGTCCTCTCCGCTGACGCTTATGAGGGCGTGGTGGTGAAAGGCGGACAGGCTTACATCAGCAACTCAGGCGACATCCTCTCCACAACCGACGGCAGCCACTGGACAACCGTTGCCGCAGCCACAGGCATAGCACGCCTTGTGGCGGCAAGCAGCGTCCGGCTTTACGGCTACGCCACAGACGGGCACCTCATGGCGTCTGACGACAGCGGACTGACATGGACGGCAGCCACAATAGACGATGACCAGGCACTCCTGCCCGCCAAGTCGACCGCCTACGCCACATTGCCCGTCAAGACCAACAGCCAGACCGAGCGCGTGGTGCTCATAGGCACACGCGACGCGGCGCTATATCCGGCGGACACCACAATGACCGTATGGAGCAAGATTGACGAGGCTGCAAACAACAGCGAGAACATGCCGTGGGCCTACTATGCCGTGGACCCCGCCAACACCCACTGCGCTCCTCTGCTTGCCAACTTCTCCGCCATTGCCTATGACGGCAACGTGCTCCTCTTCGGCACAAAGGACGGAGAGACCGTACCAACCATATTGCAGTCGCGCGACAGCGGCATCACATGGAACACATACAGCAAGCTGGACGTGCCCTACGGATACGGACTCGGAATGACCGCCAACTCGGCAGCATGCTACGCCCTTGCCGCCAACTCAAGGAACGTGCTCTGGCTCGTCAACGCCGCAAGCGGAAAGACATGGTGCGGACGCATCTGCCGGCTCGGCTGGCAGGACGAGCAAACCGACTTCAAGAAATAAAATGCCTCGCGATGGCGCAAGGCCCTTCAAGCAATGACATGGGCTGTAAATATATTATAAGGTGTAAACAATGAGGAAATCGCTCGCTATTTTGCTTCTCTCTGCTGCCACTGCCAACACCGCGCTGGCACAGTCAGACTATGAGTACCGCATGGAGGTGGGAGCCGGCATTGGGATGATGTCCTACGAGGGCGACTTCAACGGAAGCATACTCAGCAACATGCAGCCGACGGCATCGGTGGTGTTGCGGAGACTGTTCAATCCCTACATGGGCGTGAGGCTGGCGGCTTCATACGGCAAGCTCAAAGGCTCGTCGAAAGACGTCAAGACATACATGCCCGACTATGTGGAGACACCATACGATTTCTCAAACACGCTCATTGACGTGAGCGCAACATATGAGTATAACTTCTGGCCATACGGCACAGGCAACGACTACCGAGGCGCGAAACGCCTGACACCCTTTGTCTTCGGAGGCATCGGAGCCACCTGTGTGACAGGCGGGGGCAGCGTCTTCACGGCAAACGTGCCGATAGGACTTGGCGTTAAGTACAAGGTGGCGCAGAGGGTGAACCTCGGGATAGAGTGGACGGCCCATTTCTCGCTGAGCGACAAGCTCGACGGTGTTGCCGACCCATACGGCATCAAGAGCTCCGGACTGTTCAAGAACACCGACTGCTACTCGGTTCTCCAGCTCACCCTTACATACAGCTTCATGCCAAAATGCCGCACATGCCACAACGACGACGAGTAGTATCACTGCAAAAATACAAATCACTTACTTATGGAACAGAACAACAACAACATACCGCAGCACATCGCCATCATCATGGACGGCAACGGACGATGGGCTGCAGAGCGCGGCAAGCCACGAAGCTATGGACACCAGGCAGGAGTGGACACCGTGCGGCGCATCACGTCGGAGTGTACACGGCTCGGCGTGAAATACCTCACGCTCTACACCTTCTCAACCGAGAACTGGAACCGCCCAGCCACCGAGGTGGCTGCACTCATGGGACTGGTGCTCTCGTCGCTTGAGGACGAGATATTCATGAAGAACAACGTGCGCTTCCAGGTCATAGGCGACCTGCAGCGCCTGCCCGGGGAGGTGAGGCAGAAACTTCAGGAAACCATTGAGCACACTGCCGCAAACACTGCCATGACCATGGTCGTGGCGCTGAGCTACTCGGCACGCTGGGAGATAACAAAGGCTGCACGCGACATAGCGGCGGAAGTGAAGGCCGGAACCATAGACCCTGAGGACATCACTGAGGACACGCTCTCGCGACATATGGCGACGGCGTTCATGCCCGACCCAGACCTGCTCATACGCACCGGCGGCGAGCAGCGCATCAGCAACTACCTGCTTTGGCAGATTGCCTACTCGGAGCTCTACTTCTGCGACACCTACTGGCCCGACTTC
>CALBYK010000300.1 GCA_937889855.1 uncultured Prevotella sp. | reverse complement strand
ATGACGCAACGTATTTCAATAATTGTCATTATGAGAAAGCGTTGCATCACTCGAAATACAGGAAAAACAAAAGGCGGAATCCAAATATTTGGATTCCGCCAGTATAATTTGTTTTCTCACGAAAACAATTATTAATCAACAACAAAATTCGTTATAGTATCCGCCACTGCGGAATCTGAATTTTTTTGCTCCACAAAAAGGAATGACTCGAATTCCAACATTTTTGCCATCCAATTTTTATTGTGGATAAGAACTTTTTTTTAATAACATTGCTTAATGTGTATGAAACGTAATCTGATGTATGTGTACTTAATCCTAATAACTCTCCGTTTAATATAACTCTCTAATTATACCTTTCAATCTTTTGAATTTTTACAGTTGCAAAGGTATTGTTAAAATCGTAAATATCAAAATTTATTCAGCAAACTCGGCGTTTTTTTAAGGAAACGCCCACTATACGGGCATTTGTCATTAAAAAATGTGGCAAATGTTGGCTGTTTAAATAATAATGTATAAATTTGCCTGCCTTGGCAACGGCAGGTGTTTGGATGCCGGTTGGGGGTCGGGAGGAATGAAAAATAAACAAAAACAATAAAGTATGAAATCATTTATGAGTTCGCTGTTGCGTGCCTTGTGCGCAATGGTAGTTGGCGCGCTTCTCGTGAAATACCGTGAGCAGACCGTAGAGTGGATAACTGTGGCCATTGGCGTGCTGTTCTTTGTCTCGGGCGTTGTCTCGTGCTCAACCTATTTTGTGGCTCGTGGCAAGCAAACCGACATAAAGGTGTTTGACGCCGACGGCAAGCAGATATCGGGCGTAAGACCGGTGTTCCCCATAGTGGGTCTTGGCAGCCTTATCCTCGGCCTTATCCTTGCCGTCATGCCAACCGTGTTTGTAACCTATCTTGTATATATGCTTGCGGCGATACTCATACTTGGCGCCGTGAGCCAGTTTGTCACTCTTGTGTCGGCCTCGCGTCTTGCCCGCATAGGTCTGTATTTCTGGATAATGCCGTCGCTCACGCTTCTTGTAGGCCTTATTGCTGTCATCTCGCCAGGCTCAATAGCCGCAGCCCCGTTGTTTGTCATTGGCTGGACGATGATTGTGTATGGCGTGGTGGAGACGGTCAACGCCATAAAGGTTTACCAGCTCCGCCGCCACGTCGAGCGCGGCGTGAGCACACGCTCATAGGTCACTGCACGTCACCTGCGCCTCCTTGCGCTTGATGATGGCGTCGAGTGCGAGGTTGAACATTGTGTACATGGCGATGTCGATGGCGACGATGCAGGTCACCTGTACCAGGCCGTTGAGCATGAAGTTTACAACAACAAAGAGAAGCTGCAGGAGCAGTATTGTCACCAGGGCGCAGTGTTGCGACAGTCCGCAGCGCAGCAGCTTGTGGTGGATGTGCCGCTTGTCGGCCTTGAACAATGGCTGGCCCACGCGCAGGCGCACCAGTACCACGCGCACCACGTCAAAGCACGGCACAATGAGCAGTGTGTAGGCTATCATGAGGCTGTCGCCACGGTAGGGCATGACGGCTGTGGAGTTCATGGCAAATTTGACGAAGAGGAAGCCGAGTATGAAACCGAGTGTCAGCGACCCGGAGTCGCCCATGAACAGCTTGCGCCTCTTCTCCACCTTCCCCCATATGTTGAAGTAGAGGTAGGCGCAGAGCACACCCATGAGCCCGGCTATCAGCACGCAATAGGTCCACACCTGCTCGCGCCCGAAGCAGTAGAGAAAGCCGCTGAGCGATATGAGCGACAGCCCGCCCGACAGCCCGTCTATGCCGTCTATGAGGTTTATGGCGTTGTTGATGAACACTATTATGAACACCGTCAGCGGGGCTCCAATGGCAAAGGGCACGGCGTGCATGCCGCAGAAGCCATAGAGGTCGTTTATGTAGAGATTGCATATTGGCAGAAGGCTTGCCGCCAGTATCTGCACTATGAACTTGGTCTTTGGGCCAAGTCCTATGATGTCGTCGATAACGCCTACTACGTAAATCATGAAAAGGCTTGCAAGGAAGGAGCTGGTCCACATGCTTATGCCGACGGCAACCTTGTCGGTGACACAGTTGTAGACGTATATTGACAGGAGAAAAGCCAGAAACATGCACGGAATGAACGACACGCCGCCAAGGCGCGGGATGGCATGGTGGTGGACCTTGCGCTCGTTGGGCATGTCGTACAGCTTGCGCTTGAGGCAGAAGTCGATGATGAAGGGGATGAAAAGAAAGCCGCTGAGCATGCTTAGCACGAATGCAAGTATTATATATATTAAATAACAGTCCATATTATTTCGGATTCTTGAAAAATTATAATTAGAGACTTAACTATTATTATAACTCAACAGGCGTGAAAATATTGCATGCCGCCAATGCTTTTCTGAATAAAATATGTAATTTTGCGCCTATTAAAACACATTAAGCTACCCTGTGACACATTATTATTTATCTTACTTGAAGATTATGGCAAATAAATATCTCATGCTTGCGTTTGCGGCGTCATTGTTGTCTCCAGCCAGTGTCCGTGCTCAGTATGCATGGCAGGACATGGAACGTGGCGGCTCGCGCCTGAGACTGGACAATGACATACGGTATGATGTCGAGATGCAAGGCTCCTTCTCCAAGGGCAAGACACCGCTATGGCTCAACGCCAACAAATACGGGCTCAGTTCGCTCGACAATACCAACGGCTACGTCCGCGCCGCTATAGCGCGTCCGCTGCAGGCCGACTCGGCACGCCGCTGGGCGGTTGGCTACGGGGCAGATGTGGCAATCCCAGTAAACTACACTTCAAACGTCGTGATACAGCAGGCCTTCGTTGAGGCACGCTGGCTGCACGGCGTGCTGAGCGTTGGGGCAAAGGAGTATCCCATGGAGCTGAAGAACCAGCGGCTCAGCTCTGGCTCTCAGACGCTCGGCGTCAACGCGCGGCCCGTGCCGCAGGTGCGCCTGGCGTTGCCCGAGTACTGGACGCTGCCGTTCGGCAGAGGATGGCTGCACCTGAAGGGACACATAGCCTACGGCATGATGACCGACGACGGGTGGCAACGCGAGTTTACCGGCAGGAAGTCGAAATGGGCAGAGCGCGTGCTCTACCACTCGAAGGCTGGCTACGTGAAGATAGGCAACGAATACTCGGCTTTCCCACTGTCCGTGGAGCTTGGGCTTGAGATGGCTGCTGAGTTTGGCGGCAAGCCATATGTCGTTGACAGCGACGGGAACGTGACTCTACTTCCTACCGACCGCGGATTGAAGGGCTTCTGGAATGCACTTGTTCCTGGCGGGCAGGACGCCACGGACGGCATGTACGCCAACATGGAGGGCAACCAGCTCGGCAGCTGGGTGATGCGCGTCAACTACGACAGCGAGCTATGGAGGCTGTCGGTGTATGCCGACCACTTCTTCGAGGACCAAAGCCAGATGTTCCTTCTCGACTACAACGGCTACGGCAGCGGCGAGGAGTGGAATGTGAAGAAGAAGCGACGCTACTTCATGTACTCGCTCAAGGACATCATGCTCGGCGGCGAGTTCAACCTGAAGTATGGCACATGGCTGCGCGATATAGTGCTTGAGTATATATACACCAAATATCAGAGCGGACCATACAACCACGACCGAACGCAGAACATCAGCGACCATCTCTCCGGCATGGACGACTACTATAACCATAACACCTATCCTGGGTGGCAGCACTGGGGCCAGGTGATGGGCAACCCGCTCTTCCGCTCCCCGATATACAACACCGACGGCATCGTCGACGTGCGCGACAACCGCTTCTGGGCACTCCATCTCGGCATAGCGGGCAGACCGTCCGAACGTATCGGCTACCGCGTGCTCGGCACCTACCAAAAGGGATGGGGCACATACGACAAGCCTTTCACTAAAATGCACCACAATGTAAGCTTCCTGACAGAGGCTTCCTGCATGTTCAATCACGGATGGAAGGCCACGCTTGGCTACGGCATGGACTTCGGCAGCCGGCAGATGCTCGGGCACAATGCCGGAGCGCAGATAACGGTGAGCAAGTCGGGGGTGTTCAAGTAAAAAAAAAGCATTCGCCAAAAGAAAACAGCAACAATGAAGAAACACATTATTACTATGATAATAGCCGTGCTCGTGCTTGTCTCATGTGACATTGAGACAAGCGGCAACGGCAAACTCGACGGGTTCTGGCATCTGGAGCGCGTCGATACGCTCGCCAGTGGAGGCAGCATGGATTTGTCAAGCGAGCATATATTCTGGGGAGTACAGTACAATCTCATCTCGGCTGACGACACGGAGAATGGCTCATACGGCAGCTATTACATGAGGTTCAGACAAACATCTGACAGCCTGTACATAACAAGCGTCTACGCCAACCACTGGCATGAGGACAACGCCACCGACAGCATCGGAGGCGACGTGCCTGTTGTCGAGATAAACAACGACATCAGGCATTTCGGGATAAACGACATTCCGGAGCAGTTTGCCAAGGAGAAGCTGGACGGCTCGAAAATGGTGCTGCGCTCAAAACTTCTGCGGCTGACACTAAGACGTTTCTGAGACAATTATAATTTCAGCTCGAATATCTTATACAGAAACTTCATGCAGATAAACAGGCTGTTGGTGTATACGCCATATTTCCTGCATGCCTTGATGTCCTCTTTCACCAGGACCATACGGCTGCGAAGATTCTTGGTGCTTGCACCACCCGTGCGCATCGTCACAAAGTCGAGCGGCAGGTAACGTGCCTTTATCTTGTGGCGCACGAACAGGCGCACCATCATGTCGTAGTCGGCCGCTATCTTGTAGTCGAGTGAATAGACACCATACTTCTCGAATACCTGGCGCCTCGCATAAAAGGACGGGTGGGCAGGCATGAAGCCGAAACGCAGCCAGCGAGGAGCAAAACGTTTTGATGAATAATAGCGCACCACTCTCTCGGGAGCGGCATCGTGAATGAAGTGAATGTCTCCATAGACGGCGTCAAGCTGGGAGTCGGCCTCCATCGCCGAGGCTACACGCCCAAGGATGTCGGAGGACGTGAAGAAGTCGTCGCTGTTGAGAATGCCTACCACGTCGCCGGTGCATTTGAGCAAACCCTTGTTCATTGCGTCGTATATGCCACGGTCTTTCTCGGAAATCCAATGAAGCCTGCCACCGAAACTTGGCCCGTAGCTGCGTACAATGTCCATTGTGGCATCTTTTGAGCCGCCATCGATAATCCAATAGTCAATGTCCTTGTGGCTTTGGGAGAGAACCGACTCAAGGGTGTCTTTTATAGTGCTTGCGCTATTGTATGTGGCTGTTATTATAGATATCTTCATTGTGGTGTATTCATTTTAATGTTTAAGTAAATATATATATTAACGTGAAAAGCGTTGTTTATTGTAAAATCCCGTCCATTTAAATATTATTCATATATGAGAAAACCAGAATTAAGTATGTCCGTCCTCTTTCTCGCCATTTGCGCGCTGTTGTCTTGCAGCCATGCAGATGACGAAAAGGATGTTGTGCCAACCAGCCTGCCAAAGCTGTATGTCCACTACGGTGTGATGAGCTCAAGACTGCCCAACGGCAGCAGGTGCGCCGACATATACATTAACCAGCACCTGAACGACTCCACCGACTATGGCATGCGGTTCTGCAACAAGGAGAACACGCTGAACAGGAATTTCGACTTCTATCAGCTTTACCTGCTCGACGGCGGCAAGCCGAAGCCTTCCGACTGCCACTCTGTGAACAGCGATGCTTATCATTTCATGGCAGGACACGAGACCGACTATATTGTGGCCATGCAGCTGTATGCCGCACACAATGCCGACGGCGACTTTCCTGACGCCACGACCCTTTTCACTGGCGGGTTTCATGGCTACAACAGCGAGACTTCAGGCAATTTCACGCCTACAATGTATGAGGTAGGCAAGGCTGTGTATGCCGACGGCAAGCCTATCGCTCCCAACACGTCCGTATATTGCGACAGCGTGCGGGTTGTTGTGGAGAACATGTTGCAAGGCGCAAATACCGAGAAGGCAGACGGCTCTGGCAGGTACATTCTTAAACAGACCATCACGCTCACCTGCAAAGGCGGCGACTACAACATAGAGGTTGGGCTGACACCAGTTGAGGACATATACTTCAGACAGGTCAACGGGCTGTGCTTCTACAACAACTTTGACAAAATCAGCTTCATCGGCTCAAAGACCCATACTGGCACATACGGCAAGAAACAGGTGACACGGGCCGACAAATGTGTGACAAGCATCAGACAGTCGAATGGCGATTACTTCTTCGATGTGTTTATGGCCCCCGAATATGGCATTGGCAACCAGCAGTATAACGACGACCAATTCAACGCATCGATAGAGTCGGCCGGCAAGTCCTATTTCCAACTGATATACAGGAACAATGGGTTGCTCGTACCCTCTGGAAAGAGCCTGCACTTCAGGGGAGGCTACAGATTCGGGAGCAGTCGCTGATATAGTTCGTAATATTTCTCGTAACAGATGTTGCGGTCGAAATTTTCGGTGACACGCCGCCGGCAGTTGTCGGAAAACGCATGTGGAGGCATTGCGCACACTTCCTTTACCAACTGGCACACGGTGCCGAGATCGCCGCGCTCGACGACAAACCCCGTTGAGGCGTCAACTGCTTCCGGACTGCCCCCGGTGCGGTAGGTTATTACAGGGGTGCCGCATGCCAAAGCCTCGAGGTTGGTGGTGGGGAAATTGTCTTCCCAAGTGAGATTGAGAAATACATCGGCAAGCGAATAGAGGGCGCGCAGCTCTGTCACATCCTGTGTGCGGCGTATGCCGATGACTCCCGGTGGCAGTGACCTCATGTCCTTGTCGGACAACCCCACAAGCACCATGGCGTATCCCTTGCCGAGCATCTGATTGAGGCGCAGGAAGTCGTCAAATCCCTTGCGCCACCAATTTGAGGCTACGCCAAGGACAACATGCCCTTCCGCAGGAATGCCGTACTTGCGGGCTACGCCACAGGTGTGGGTCTCGGGCTTGAAAACATCGGTGTCTATGCCATTGTGTATGAGTGTAACACGTGTGTCCTTGAAGAACGATTGCCTTACCTCGCCCTCAAGCCATCGGCTTACGGGGACAAGTGTCATGTCGGCTACAGACAGGAAGCATCGCTTCTTCAGGTCGTAGTTGCGTGCCGACCGGTCGAAGACAAGGCTTTTGGGGTAGGCTCTCTTTTGGGCACACTCTCCGCAGCGCGTTTTCCACTTGTCGCACCCCACATACATATAATGTGCGCAGTGGCCCGTATACGGCCAGCAGTCGTGCATGGTCCACACCACCGGCTTGCCGCAGCCGGCAAGGTAGCTGAACAGTATGGGATAGTTGAGGTAATAGCCGTGGATGTTGTGCAGGTGTATCACATCGGGGTCGAGACGCTTGGCATACTCAACAAGCTTGTGTGTGGCGTGCCGCGACATCAGTCCCTGATTGTCGAGAATGCGCGAGCACACGCCGTGTATGCGCTCGTCTGCCATGCTGCCTATATGATAAAGTTGGGAGCTGCTTGGGTTTGACCAGCGGCCATAGGCTACATGGCTCTCCCATCCGTGCGACATCACCACATTACCTATGCCTTCGGCTATTTTCCCGTGCGACCCCCAGTTGGCGGTGATGTTTATCTGCAATAACTTACGTGCCATCAGTAGGTCTTTTTACAGCTAAGGAAATACCTGACGTGTGGTATGGGCCAAAACGGTTCGAAGTGGCGCCGGTTTATGACACGCCCGTCAAACGAGTAGTAATGCTTGTAGTCCGACTGTGAGAAAACGTGCCGGTAGGTGCCGCATGCTATTGTGATGGACAGCGCGTTGGCCTGCGACAGTTTGCCGTAAGGAAAGGCGAAGTATTCGCACGGGGTTCCAAGCTGCCGTTCAATGATGCCCTTGCAGGTGTTTATCTGATATTCAAGAGTGGCGCGGTCGCCGCTGTTTATCATATAATGGTCCATTGTGTGTGCGCCGATGATGTGGCCCCGTGCCGCAAGTTCCTTTATGTGCGGCCAGCGCATAGGCTGCTTGCCGGGCGTCATCACGACATTCTCGTTGAAGTTGCGCACATACGACTCGTCTCCGCCCACATAGTTTGGGTTTATGAAGAAGAGCGCGTTCACGCCAAACTCCTCGAGTATGGGGGCGAACACGTCATAGTCGTCCATGAAACCGTCGTCGAACGTGAACGCCACCAGTGGCTTGTCAGGACATTCCTTGTTCTCGACCATGCGCACGGCATCCTCAATGCGTATGAATGTCACACTGCGCGAGAGCTCCTTGAGCATCTTTCGGAACGAGCCGGCGTCAGAACTGCTTGTGGTGCGGTGTCCGTTGAGTATGTGCACGCCAGCCTGTGGCGTGGCAAACGCGCCAAGGACATCAAGCACGCGCGAGCGCAGCCATGTCCTTGCCTTGAAGTATATGCTGTTATCTTTCATTTATAACCTTTTCTATTATTTTTATTTGATAGTGAATGTTCCACTTTGTGTCTATCTCTTTGAATGCCTCGGCACGTGTGCGCTCCCTGGCATCGCTGTCCTTGTTTATCCAGTTGAGCACCTTTTCGGTCATGTCACCAAGGTTGCCTGCCTTGAAAAAATCGCCGGTGACTCCTGGCTTTATGGCGTCAAACTCCGGGTTCTGGTTCTTGAAGTCGCCATGCGTAACTACCGGACATCCAAACGACAGCGCGTGTATGGCCGTGAGCCCTACGTTGCCAGGAGAGAGGCACAGGCTGGCATTATAGAACATCTCGCCTATCACAGCTTCGTCATAGCATGGACCGAATAGCCATACCTGGCTTTCGATGCCTTTCTGTGCGGCAATGCGGTCAAGCCCCACATTGTCCACATCCTTGCCGAGAAACACCACATTGACCATCGTTCCCTTGGCCTTGAGCCTTGCCACACACGAGAGTATGAGGTCAAGCCTCTTCCACTTCTGAATGCGTCCACAATATATTATTGTGGGATAATTGTTGCCGAAATGGTCTTTATATATCGATGTGGGTCTAAGCCTTACCCTTATCTGCAGGTCTTTGTCGGAGTCAAGCGCATTGGCTATGCAGAACATCTTGCCCGCTTTTATGCCCTCCTTCTCCATAAGGTGGATTGAGTATTCGTTGTACACCATAAGTTCAGTGTACAGCGAGAAATATAGCTTCTTGACCACGCGCTTAAGCCCACTCTCTCTTCCGTACCATCCGTGAGTCCAGGCAATGCAGCGCTTTCCCATGGCCCGACACACAAGCAGCATGAGCCATGACGAGAGATTGAACGGCTCGCCGTCAAAGAAGTAGATGTCATAAGGTTTGAATGCAAGCCGCAAGGCTCCCGACTGCCAGTAGAAAGGACCAATGAAATGATTGCGTAACGTACCGCGATAACCTTCCAGACTATCATAGTCGAATGTCTTGATTGGCAGGTACATACGGTCGCCAAAGTAGAAGTCGCTATGGAAACGCCTGGCTATGGCGGAGAATATCGGATAGCGGTAGTGTGGACCGATATTGGTGACTATACATGTTCTTTTGCTATTTTCCATAAGTCTTTATTTTATTCATTCTTGGCGATGTCGCATCTCGCACATGCTACAAGCACCATTAGTATAAGGAGTCCGTTGGACAGCATCGTGGTGAAAATCGATGTGTTAAGGAAGAACGCCATTGTAGGCATGAACAGGATGAACAGCTCGGCTTTCTTGTAGCGGGCCGATATTGAGTTTATCACTATGAGTATGACTCCAAACACAAGTCCTATAAAAAGAATTCCCGCAAGCCCGCAAGCTGCCACTCCGTCGGTGAGGAAGAAATTGGCATTGGCGTTTTGTCCGCCATACGCCACTGCCCTGCCGAGTGGCTCTGAATAGGGATAGGAGTCGGTGATGAAATTCACTATGTTAATGTGTGAATAGTATGTATAGGGGTTTTCGTTGAAGAAATGCACGTAAAACTGTGTGAGCCAACCTGCCACACATACCGTGCGCAAAAGCACGATGGCCGCGACGGCAAACACGAGCTCGTTGTCCTGGAACACATACAGGAAAGACGAGAAAATCAATATGCACACCATTATGAACGAGTGCAGGTAATGGCTGACCTTCTCCTCGTTGGACGATATTACATAATACATGAATATCAGCGCGAACGGCATAAGGAATGTCATCTTCTGCATGTCAACGGCAAAGAGCAGGAAGTAGCCGGCAAGCGGAAGTGTCACAAGCTTCCACCTCTTGGCATGCAGATAGTTGACGAGCAGGAAAGGGTAGAATGCCCCGAACAGCCATCCTTGTATATAGGCAACGGCACCCAGCGTGTCCGACTCGGCGTTCTGTGCGCGGAAGTCGTACATCTCGGTGCTCTGCGTGAATATATTGACAAAGTGCATTGAACTGTGGCCTGCCGCGACAAACACTACTGTGAGCACGAGTGTCACCACCTCTACAGTGCGCAGCGATATCTGTGGCTTTACCATGATGTTATTAATGACGCGCCAGTCGTTGCCTATCTTGAAATAGAGTATCATTATGACAAGCAAGGCCAGACTGTAAGAGTAGGTTGTCCATGCTCCTATGTTGTAGGAAACAAAGACGGCATGCACAAACGGTATGTAGACAAACAGGTAAAGGAACAGTGAGAAAAACGACGACATCTTGTTTAGTCCCTTGTATTCGGCGAACGGAAGCACAGACAATATCACCCACAATATGCGGTTCTCAAGCGTCATCTCCTCGTAGTCGACATTGCCCATGTAATGGAACAACTTAAACACGAAGTTCTCGTACATGAAATCATATGCCAACACGTAAATCCATGCCAGCACAAGCTTGCCGACAAGGTTGTCGGCATATAATATATAAGAGAGAATCTTTTTCATATAAAGAGAAGCCTAATGAAAAACAAACACAATGCCAATGTCCATACTGCAATAGCCAGCTTGTGGTCTCTCATGCTGAAGTGGGTCAGCCTTGCTATCTTGTGGAACAGGGCAAACTTCACCGCTGCGCACACAACCGAGTAGGACAACAATGCCGTGTGCATTGGCAAGCCGAGGCGGCAACACGCGAATATGCATCCTATGCCGCCAGCGAAATAAGCCAAGTCGTATATCAAGAGCACGTCTTGCTTGTTGCACACTCTGAAAAGTGGCAACACGGGCTGGGTGAGTATGACAGGAAACGACCACAGGGCTAAAAGCAATGCCACCACACCTGCGTCGGTCCAGTCTTTGCCAAGGAACATGACCACAAGCCGGTCGCCGCCACAACATATGGCGAGTAGCGGAAGCACAGAGACAAACAGCAGCACACTAATGATGGACGCGGACACGGATTGCGCCTTCTCGCTGTCGCTGCCGGCCTGGCACAACTCCTGATAGTAGACCTTGCCCATTGCCGACCCTACAAGCGACATAGGCATCAACAATAACTGCAACACTATGGAGAAGCAGCCTATGCTTGCCTTGCTGTATGTTCCGGCGAGGATTATGGTCGGCAGATTCAATGTGGAGAAAGCGAGCAGATTGGACGGTGCGTCATACAGGGGGAACTTGCGGTATTTTGAAAGTGCTCCGCGCATGCCTTCTACAGATATCTTTGCCCATGCATTGCTTCTGCACATGCTCCATACAGCGAAGACAAGGAAGGCTGCTGTGGCAGTCTGTGCGAATGTTGTGCCGAGTACAAGCCCATTGACGGCAACCAACGGCATCACTCCAAACAATATGCGCATTGTTCCCTGTGTAGCCCCTTGTATTACGTTTGACGTGGCAAGCGACGAATAGCGTCCATATCTGTTGCCTATATTATAGGCCACTATGTAGAACGAATAGGCGATGAGGTAAAAGAGAAGCACCCAGCGGATGTCAAAGAGAAACGAGCCGCCTTGCATAAGTGGAGCCAGCAGGCACACAGAGGCAAAGAATACACCAACTACAGTCATGCCCACCACACAGCAGAGCGCGAGGATGTTGCCAAGCTCGGTCTCCTCAGCCTTGACAATGGTGTTCTCAAGGCTGAGAAACATCACAATTGTCACTATCGAGACAACCGACGAGAACACTCCCCATTCGCCAAAGGAGTAGGGTGAGTAAAGGCGCGAAAGTATTGGTGTCACCACTATTGGCAACACATACATCAGAATATTACTTGCCGAAAGCTTGGCAGTATTCCTTATAAGTGACTGGCTTGATATTCTTTCTAAGAACCTCTTCAAAACTTAAATTTTTTAGGTGAGGGAACATAATACATCGTTATGCCGCGCCTACCGAGTTCAAGCATCTTGTCAAGACATTCGGCAGAGTCGTATTCCTGCACAAGCAGATTTGACAGACGCTGGCTGCGGTGGTGCGTTCCCATTTGTGATATAAGGACCTTCTCGTGTGTGCGTTGGTCAAGACGCCCGGCCCGGCACGTGTATGTGCCCTCGTTGCCGTCCGCGTCTATATATCGGAAGGTGTGCTCAATATTGAAGAACTGGTTCCAGTATGGATGTTCCTTGTACAGAAGCCCCTCTACACAATGGTCGAATGTGCCGATGTAGCTCGCCGACAGACCCAGGTCGAACACCAAAGCTCCCAGCTGTGTCATCCTGTACCATGGCGACTGCTCGTCCCAGCAGTTCAAGCCATGGTGGTGGTCCTTGACAAGCCATTCGGCATACTTGCCCCATGCGCATACGGAGTGTTGGATATTTATGCTTCTTACCACTCCCTCGCGGCGTCGGAAAGTCTCTGCAAGGTATCCAGCAGCGGTTGGCGTGTGGCGCACGTCGAACACGAACGAGCTGTCAAACATCCTCTCGCGGTCAGGAAAGGCGGGCATCAGGAGTGTCCCTTCAGGAGTTATGGCATCCATTATGGCACTGATTAGCTCGTTGGCGTCACCTTTATAATTATAGAACTCCTTCATGGCTGCGTGTACGCACACTACCGATCCCTTCCGCATTCCCATATTCCGCATCAGTTCTATTATGTCGGCGGTATTGTACTTTTTGTGGTATATAATCTTGCCGACCCGCTTCTTGATGTCTTTGCGCAGTTTAGATATGTCGTCAATGCCGGTCAGCTTCTTGACAACAATGCCCACATGTGTCAGAAAACTCACATTCTTTTCCATTGTCCCATGCCAATCATACAAACAACTTTGGTATGTCACGGCGCAATGTCCACACAACACCCCCCATAAACACAACAACTGTTATCAGCAATACAAAAATAACACGCTTAGGTCCGGCGGGGCGTATCGGCACAGACGCTCCCTTGAGAGTTGTGAAAGCCGGTGTCTTTTCCTGTACCTTTCCGATTGCTGCCTGCAGTTGCTGGCTAAGCTGGCTATAAGTGTTGAACTTGAGTTGCATGTCGTTCTCAAGGTCTTCTTGCTTGGAGCGGAAACTCTCGAGAACCACATCCAGGTTGGCGTCAGAATAGCTGCCGTAAAGCTGGCGTGCCCGCTCGTAGTTTTGCTTGGCCTTTGAAGCCAATGAGCGGTAATAAGCCACGTCGGCACGCGCTTTGTTTGTGCGGTAGGCTGTGATGTATTGCTGCAGGATGTTGCGCACAGAGTCGGCAAGCGTCTTGCAGATAAGCGGGTCCTGCGCGGTGACTGTGATTGTTATCACGCCGCTCTTTGTGTCAACGGCAAACTTTATGTCGTCGCGTATCTGCTTCACGATGTGGTCCTGGTCGGCATTCAGTATGTAAGGGTTGGTCTTGCTGTCGGGAAGGTCAAGGCTGCGCACGTCCTTTGGCTTTGAACCAAAAATCTTGTCAATTGGAGATTTTCCCGAATACTTGCTCAAGTATTCGTAGTAGTTGGTCCTTATCTTGCCGTCTTTTGTGGCAACTGCAATAGGCAGAAACTTGAATACAAACTTGTTGTCCTTCATCAAGTCGGGATAGAGCAGCGGTGTTATGGCGTCGTGCGAGTTCATTTGTGACATGTCAAAGCCAACCGCTGATGCCAGCGACCCCAATGTGCTTGTCTCCATTGAGTTCTCGCTCTCGGGTGCCAGCTTTGTGTCCGTCGTGTAATACCTTGGCACCGTGAAGATGTATAGACTTGAACACAGAATGGCGAGTGGGATTATGACCAAAAAGAGTTTCTTGTTTTCAGCCACTCTCTTTATAATCAATCTTAGGTCTATTACTTTAGTATTATTATCCATTTATTCAATATTCTTATTTCCCTTTTAGTGTGTCAATGTGGATGGGTCTGTAAGGTTGTTCTACATGGAGCTATTCCTCCTTGCCGTCCACAAGGCTCTCTATGTACTTGCACACCATGCCGATGCCTTTCACGTTGTCGCCGCCCTTTGGAATGATGATATGTGCATAGCGCTTTGTTGGTTCGATAAACTGCTCGTGCATGGGTTTCAATACCTTCAGGTAGCGGTCCACTACCATCTGGACGTCGCGTCCGCGCTCTACGATGTCGCGCTGTATGTTGCGGATGAGGCGCTCGTCGGAGTCGCAGTCTACGAATATGCGCAGGTCCATCATGTCGCGCAGCTTCTTGTTGATGAGCGTCATGATGCCCTCGACGATGATTACCGGCTTCGGCTCGACGTGCACGGTCTCGGGCAGGCGGTTGCAGATGAGATACGAATAGGTGGGCTGCTCTATGGCGCGTCCCTCACGCAGGTCGTTAATATGCTTGATGAGCAGTTTCCAGTCGAAGGCGTCCGGGTGGTCGAAGTTGATGGCGTGGCGTTCCTCGTCGGTCATGCCGGTAGTGTCGTTGTAGTAGGAGTCGAGCGGCACTACTGCCACATGATGCGGTGGCAGCGCCTCCACTATTTTTCTCACTACGGTTGTCTTGCCTGAGCCTGTTCCGCCGGCGATGCCTATTATAGTCACTTTCTTGTTTGCCATATGCGTTGTCTGTTCTTTGTTGCCTTTTTTACAGCATGTTCATAATTTTTACAAAGTTAAGCATTTTCCTTCATGCCACAAAAAAATGGCGGCATTATTGCCGCCATTTGGTCATTTGAGTATCTTGGCGTAAAACTCGGCCTTCTTCTCAACCGTCATTGGATAGGCTCGTGAGCTGCTTGGCATTCGCCATAGCCGCAGCAGTCTTCCCTCAAACTCAAACGTCACCGACTCGCCCACACTTGGTTGTCCCGTTATGCCGAAGCAATCGGCAAGCACACTGGTGGCTTTCTGTCCGGTCGTTATTATGTCTGTGAGGCATGGCAGTGAGCCTGCCATCGCTTTAAGGTTTGTGGGTTCCACCACTTCGAGGTCCTTGTCAGATGCCGTGTTCTTCAGCCGCCGCACGGCTGTGGCAGTGTCGTACATGCCGATGCCGTGTTCGCGGAGAAATGGTATGATGAGGTCGAGACGGAAAGTCTTGGCCTTTTGGTTGACAAAGTGCATTTTGTCGTTGAAGTAGCATAGTCCGAAGATGCGCCACATGTCGTTGGTGAAGTTTGGGTAGTAGAACCGCATTGACCAACGGCGCTCGGACGGTGGAAAGCTGCCAAGCATCAGCAGGCGGCATCCGCAAGGAAGGAACGGCTCGAAAGGATGCCGTTCCACGCATGGGGCGTTGTCATTCATCTTGTATTCGTGTGTTTCAGTGTCTTATTATTGTCCAATCTTATTTCTGCTTTTTCGCAAGATACACTACCACGGGCAGATGGTCGCTGTATCCGTCGAGCCACTTGCCGCCGGCTGTGGTGCGTTTCGGTGCTCCCTTGAATTTGCCTTCAGTTTGTAGCAGGTACGGGCGAACGCCAATCTGGCTCTGTAGAAACTTGAGAGAGTTGTATTTCTTTGAGCCATTCTTGCACAGCAGGTTTGGTGACATTACTATTTGGTCGAAGATGTTCCATGCTCCACGGTGGTACAGCGTGCCGCGTTTCTCGACAGTCAGGATGTTGTACCATGGATTGTACATGTCGTTCTTTCCCACCTCGTTGATGTTGGGTTTGCACGACAGTCCGTCAGTCATCGACTTGTTGGTAGGGTCGTCGTTCATGTCGCCCATGACAATGACCTTGCACTTTTTGTCGGCATTCATTATAGAGTCCTTCAGCGCACGCACCTGGCTTGCGCCGAGTTCGCGGAAGTAGGGTGCCGACTTTCGGCTCGGCAAGTGGCACACGATGACGGTGAGCGGTTCACCGGCGAGTGTGCCGCTGACGGTCAGGAATCCGCGTGTCTTGAAGTCGGAGTCCTTCTTCTCAGGCACGTAAGGCACGAGTTTCACATCTTTGACCGTGAAGAGCGACGGGTTGTAGAGCAACGCGCAGTCGATGCCTCGGAGGTCGGGTCCCTCTATATGGACATATTTGTAGCCGCGCTCCTTGAGTGCGGGCTGTGCGGTGAGGTCGTTGAGCACACGGTCGTTCTCCACCTCAGCCAGTCCGATGAGTGAGCATCCCACACCTGGCAGGCTGTCCGTGCCGAGATCGGCGAGGGCTTGTGCCATATTGTGCAGCTTGTGGCTATATTTCAGGGTGTTCCACTTGAAGGAGCCGTCAGGGAGAAAGTCGTAGTCGTGTTTGCCCTCGTCGTGGCAGGTGTCGAAGAGATTCTCCTGGTTGTAGAATCCCACTGCATAGAGGTTGATTTTCTTCTTAGCCTGCATGCCGGTGGCCATTGATAGTACGAGCAAGGCGATAAAAATTAATTTTTGTTTCATCTTATTCTGTCTGTTTATATTGTTTGTTTATAACATATTTCAGAATTGCCCTGCAAATTTCGGCAATAAATCTGACATAATAGCAAGAAGGAGCAAGATTTATTCAGCATTGCACTATTTGGCAATACGAAAAAAAGTGTTAACTTTGCACTTGACTTGCAAAGTGTAAGTCAAGGGGTGGCGGAATGTTTTCCGTCTGAGAACATACCCTCATAGCTGATCCGGGCAATGCCGGCGTAGCGATAAGGTATAGCTACAATAAAGGAAAGCCCCTTTATTTAATGTTTATTATTTCAGGTATAACAAGACAAAAGCATGAAGAAATTTATTGGTGCGGCTGTCGCTGCGGCTTGCGTCGCCCCTCAGGCGGCAAGCGCACAGGCAAAGCTCGACACGACAGAAGTGCAGAACATCAGTGAAGTGGTTGTCAAGGCTGTGAGAGCCCCGAAGACAGCACCATTTGCAGTGGCAAACATCAAGAAACAGGAGTTGCAGCAATTTGCAAAGACCGGCAGGGAGCTGCCGTTCCTCTTCTCTCGCACACCGGGCGTGCTCGCGTGGAGTGAGAACGGCGTTGGCACGGGTACCGTGTACATGCGTATGCGCGGGTCGTCGGGAAGTCGCATCAACGTCACCGTTGACGGTGTGCCGATGAACTCGCCCGAGGACCAGTGTGTGTTCTGGGCCAACATGAATAGCTATGCCTCGCTTATGGGGAGCGCGCAGATACAGCGTGGTGTCGGCACGTCGACAAACGGTGACGGTGCCTTCGGCGGAAGCATATCACTCGCTACTGAAACACCGTCCCAAGTTCCTGCCGCAGAGCTTACTGGCTCGTATGGCTCGTTCAACACATGGAACACCGGCGTGAAGTTCTCAACCGGACTCATAGCCAACCATCTCATCTTTGACGGTGCCTACCACGAGACCAATACCGACGGATTCATCCATGGCACATCGGGACGCTCCGGTTCCTACTATGGCGGACTGACATGGCTCGGCAACAACTTCAAGATATCTTACAAGAACATAGGCAACTTCGAGAAGACCGGGCAGGCATGGAACGGTGTGGCAGCGTGCAACTACGACGGCGACACAAGTCTGCGCGACTATGGAATGATGAACTACCGCGACATGTACAACAACGGACTCGGCAAGTTCAACTCGCTTTACGAGGAACTTGTGCTCCCCGACACCAAGGACGGCAAGTTCACTACAAAGCGTTACCGTATGCGCGACGGCTCATACTGGGACCAGACTACCGACAACTTCTACCAGAACCACAACATCCTCAACCTCACGTGGCATCCGTCCGAGCACTGGAGCCACAGTGTAACAGCCCACTACACATATGGCTACGGCTACTACAAGGAGTTCAAGCCAAGCAACGAGCTGGGCAAGAAATACGGACTAAACGTGTATGATGGTGAGGGCAACCTCGTGTCGTCCGAGGTTGTGCGCATGAAGGGGCTTACACAGAACAACTATGGCGCACTCTACAACCTCAACTACAAGGACGAGGCTTGGGATGTGACCGGCGGCATCAGCATGCAGCTCTTCCGCTGCAACCACTGGGGCTACCTCACATACATCGCCAACGAGGACGTCGAGAGGCAGTATCTCAAGAACGGCAAGTACAAATACTACGACTCTGACGCCAACAAGAACGACTGGAGCTGGTTTGTAAAGGCCAACCATACGTTCGCTCCGGGCTGGAATGTGTTTGCCGACCTGCAGATGCGCTACGTCAACTACAACACCGACGGCGTGAACGACAAGTTCATAAAGACAAAGAAGGACGGCAAGAAGTTCTACGAGCAGCACGTGCTCGACATCAACGAGAACTATTTCTTCGTTAACCCGAAGGCTGGCATCAGCTACACCGCCAACGGGCACAAGGCTTATGCATCCATTGCTTACGCCAACCGTGAGCCCGAGCGCAACAACTTCACCGACAACGGCAACTATCCCACGCCTACCCCGGAGCGTCTGCTCGACCTCGAGTGGGGCTACCAGTACCAGGGCAGCAACTGGTTTGCCGGAGTCAACTTCTACTATATGGACTACTTCAACCAGTTTGTACAGACCGGCGAGAAGAGCGACATAGGCGAGGCGCTCACCACAAACGTTAGGAGCAGCTATCGTCTTGGAGCCGAGTTGTCGGCAGGATGGAGCCCGCTGTCATGGCTCTCTTTGGAGGGCAACGCTGCCTTGAGCCGCAACAAGATAAAGAATTTCGACGAGTATGTGGAGAGCTGGACCGAGCTTGAGGACGGCAGCTACACCGTGCGCAACCATTACGGCAACTCGACGCTCGCATTCTCGCCATCGGCCATACTCAACGGTTTTGCCGACGTTCATTTCGGCGGATTCAACGCCACATGGCACACCAACTTCGTGAGCTCGCAGTATCTCGACAACTCAGAGAGCACCGACCGCCAGCTGCCGTGCTTCTCGCAGACCGACATCAGCGCCAGCTACACGTTCAACTTCGGAAAACGCTTCCTCGGAATGAAGCAGCTGGTTCTTGGAGCCGACTTCAACAATGTCTTCGACCGCCACTATGCGGCTTCCGGATATGTCTACTACGACTGGTACAACAATGGCAAGCGCTCGTCAACTCTCGCCTACATACCTATGGCAGGATTCAACTGGATGGGACATGTCACGCTGAAGTTCTAATATATACAATGTATGTACGAATTCATTGTCGGCCATTGGCTTGACATATTCACCACTCTGCTCGGTATTCTGTATCTTGTATTGGAATACCGGGCAAGCATATCTCTGTGGATAGTAGGCATAATCATGCCGGCGCTGGATGTATATCTCTACTGGAGCCACGGGCTTTATGGCGATGCCGGAATGGCTGTCTACTACACAGCCGCTGCCATATATGGCTATGCGGTGTGGCGATTCGGCAAGAAGCGTGGACAGGGCGAGAAGGCGGACATGCCAATAACCCACATGCCGGGAAGGCTCTACCTGCCAGCCGTGGCGTTTCTCGCCGTGGCGTGGGCTGCCACCTACTATGTGCTTGCGGCATTCACCAACTCAACTGTGCCGTTGCTCGACGCGTTCACCAACGCCATGAGCTTTGTCGGACTGTGGGCCCTTGCCCGCAAATATGTGGAGCAATGGATTTTCTGGATTGTGGTGGACGTGATATGCTGCTACCTGTACATCGTCAAGGGCATTCCGTTCAAGGCGCTTCTCTACGGTCTATATGTGGTAATTGCCGTCATGGGCTACCTCAAGTGGAAGCGTATGGCTGCCAGTTATATTTCTGATATCCACAAAAATAATATATAGGTTATGGCTTGCAAACTTCTTCTTATACGCCATGGCGAGACCGTTGACAACGTCAACCGCATAATGCAGGGACAGACACCTGGGCGTCTCACGCCGAACGGTGTGCTGCAGGCACGCCAGCTCGGCTCGCGTCTTAAGGGCGAGCTTATTGACGCCTTTGTGTCAAGCGACCTGAAGCGTGCCGTCGACACATGTGTGGAGATTGCCGCTCCTCATCTCGGCGGCAGCCGCGATGAGGCCTTGGCTGCTATATTCCAGACACCGCTGCTGCGCGAGCGCGACTGGGGCAGCTTCACCGGAAGGTTCATTCCCGACCTGAAGGACGCCAAGTGGACCGACGACATCGAGACAACCGACGCCATGCTGCGGCGTGCAGCCGAGTTTATCGGCCTCATGCGCAGACGCTATGATGGCAAGACGGTAGCGGCTGTAGGGCATGGCATCATAAACAAGGCTGTGCAGTCGGTGTTCTTTGAAAAGCCTATGCATGATATTCAGAGGATGGAGAACGCCGAGGTGCGTGTCCTCGTGCTGTAGGCATGCTGCCGTTGTTTGTGGATGTGAAAAAAAAGGAAGTGCGGACTTCTGCCTATCATGGCAGGAGCCCGCACTTAACGCATAAAAGAATAGTGTTGTTTTTGCCTTCAACTTTTATCGGCGGCTGCCGAACGAGCCTCTTGACGAGCCTCCGCCGGTTGACTGTCCGCTGCCGGAGCTGCGTGACGGCGAGCTCATCTGTCCGCTGCCGCGACTGCTGCCGAACGAGCCGCGGCTGCTGCCGAACGACGGCTGGCTGTTTGTATGCCTGCTTGCCGATGGTTGTGACGGGGTGAACGTAGGACGTGGCATGCTGGACGTACCGGCGCTGCGGCTGCTGCCGAAGGGACGTGTGCTCTCCGCCGGCTGCTGGCGCACTGTGGTGCGTGTGCTGCTCTCGCGGTTGCCGAACGAGCTGCCGGGGCGGCTCTGCACGCTGTTGCGGCTTCCGAACGAGCCGTTGGGACGGCTCTGGGCGTTGTCGTTGCTGCGGCTGCCATACGAGGCGTTGGGCGACTGGGTGTTGACGCGGCTTCCGAAGGAGCTTGTGCCGCGCTGTTGAGGCTGCCGCTGGCCGAACGACTGGCGGTTGCCGCGCCCGTAGTCGCCGCGGTTGAAGCCGTCGCGCATGCCGAAGTGGTCGCCGCCGGGACGCGGGCCGAAGTGGCGCCCGTCGTACCATGAGCGTCCGTGGTTGCTGCGCCATGAGTGGCCTCCGCAGTAGCTCACGTATACGCGTGGACGGCTGAAGTAGAAATAGTCGCGGTGCGGATAGCGGGCATATATGCCGAAACGCCAGTAGCCACCGCTGAAGTAGAGCGGACGGTAGAAATAGGCGGCGTCGCAGAAGGCGCGGTACTGCCAGTCGAGGAGCACGTAGCTCATGTCGAGGTTGCGGTAGCGCCAGTAGGAGCCGTACAGGTCGTCAACAGAGTTGACGCTCATCAGGTAGTCGAGGTTTACCTCGTAGGCAGCCT
>CALBYK010000299.1 GCA_937889855.1 uncultured Prevotella sp. | reverse complement strand
TTTTTGTGCGCAGTCGGTCCCGATACCACAGGATTGCGCCGTATATGCCGCCTATGGCTATACATATATATATAATCCATGCCCACGGCGACGCATACCATGGCGGGAGAACCCTTATTGCAACGGCATATGGCAGTTCCGCCCAGCGTCCGTAGCTGTCGGCAGCCTTTATGTGTAGATTGTATCTTCCCGACGGTATGTTCTCGAACGAAGCCTGTCGCACGTCAGCGTCTACATAGTGCCACTCCGTATCGTAGCCTTCAAGGAAGTAGGCATACTTGCACTGGTCCGTGTTGACATAGCTCAGCATGGCGAACTCCACGGCAAACTTTCCCACTGATGCCGGTATGATGATGCGGTGCGAGAATTGTGGTGTGGTGTCACCCAGGCGCTGTTGCATAGTGGAGTCGAGTTCGCTGTAGCGTGTTCCGTCCACGATGATGTCCGTCACGATGATGTTGGCGGTAGGCTGGCACTTGTTGTATGAGTTGAGCCTGGCGGTGTTCACGCTCAGCAGGTTGCGGCCTGAGCCAAAGTATAGTTCGCTTCCGACAGACAGGCATGAGCTTGGCATGAATATCATGTCACCGAGTCCGTCTTCGGTGGTGTATGTGACATACTGCGACTTGCCTTTTTCGTCGAGCATGAGACACACAATGGCATCATCGGTTGTGAACCAAATATTGTGTTGCGTGTCCTCCTTGATGGAGAATACGCGGTCGATGTCCCAATGCGTCTCCTCGCTCATGTTGCAGAAGCTGTTTTTGACGCTGTCAAGCCGGAACAGTCCGCCGCTGTTTGATGTTGCCCATATGCGGTGTTGCGAGTCTTCGAACACATATGTGGCATCGTTGACTATATAGTTGGAGTGTTCAGGGTTAAAGAATTTCTTCTTTATCGATGCAGAATTGTTGAAGTTGCCGCTCAGCCTCAGAATACCGCAGTTCTCGGTAGCCACCCAGATGTTGCCCTTGCTGTCTTCGCTTATTCCGCTCACGTCGATGTCGTTGTCTATGCTGAGCGACTGCCCTTGGGGTGTCAGCCAACTTAAGTGGTGACGCTCGCCCACGAACATAGTGCCGTTGCGTGAGCGCAGCAGAGCCTTCACGAAGTTGTCGCGAACAAACCTGCAGTTGCTGCTGTTGAAAACCCTTGTCTTGCCGTCTTTCAAGGCAATGATGCCATAGCTGTTGCTGGCAAACCAAATGCTCCCGTCTGTGGCTTTTACTATTGACGACACGTGGGTGTTGAGCGTGGAGTAAGGCAGCGTCGCCATTCCAGGGATGGATGTGTTGAACAGAGTGCCGCCGGTCCTCATGTTGTACAGGGCGATGCCCGTCGGTGCGAGCGACATCCACAGATTGGTTCCATCGCTTGAGTATATCGACTTTATTCTGTTGGAGACGACATCGTTTGGCAGTATGGCAGTCTTGCCGAATATTGATGTTTGGGTGTTGATATGGTAGGTGCCGTTATTGAATGTCTGAGCCCAGATATTGCCCTTTCCGTCGGTAATGATGTCGGTAACGTTGCTCAGATGGTAGGTGTGGTCAGAGTCGCCTATGTTGTTGTAGTAGTTGAATCCTGCCTTTATGTCATTCTCGTTGAGAATGCCGATGCCATAGCGCGAGCACGTCCATATGGTATGCGTGACGGGGTCGTGTATGATGCGGTAGTTGATGGCGGTGTTCTTGTCGCCGTCGTACAGGTTGACGTAGCCTGCATTATTGAAGTCGCCAGGATTGGTGAGCAGCTTGATGCCCTCGCCCCAAGTGCCTATCCATAACCGTCCGTGCTGGTCGAGCATGAGCATGTATGTCTTTGTCTCGTTGTCGCTGCCGGGCAGGTCGAATTTGTGCATCGTTCTGTTGTGCCGGTTGAGACGGTAGATACTCTTCGACCATGTGCCGATATATATATTGCCGTGTCGGTCCTCGGCGAACGACTTTGCGTTCATTGCTCCCAGGGGATGTCGTTTGCCGTCAGGCTCTGTTACTGTTGTGTTTCTTCTGTTGTAATAAAAGAAATTCTTTGATTTTGTGTCCATTGTGGTGACGCCGTCGTCTGTTCCAATCCAAAGCGTCCCGTCGCGCGAGACATACAGGGCGTAAATTTCCCTGCTGTGCTCTCTCTTGAGATGGAATGTGGTGAAGCGGCCGCTCTTGCGGTCCATGCACACCAAGCCGTTGCGTGTGCCAATCCACAGGCCGTTGTTTTTGTCCTCAGCCATACACAACACATTGTTGTTGGGCAGTATGTTTGGAGTCTGCGCGTCGCTGCGGTATGACGTGAACCGGTATCCGTCAAACGACTTCACACCCGAGTTGGTGCCAATCCACAGCAGTCCGTTGCTGTCTATGAGCATACACTTCTGTTCCACCGAAGTCGACGGATTGATGGTGTTGAGCACACGTATATTGTAGGATGTCGCATTTGCAATTGTTGCCAGTGCAGTCAATATGGTTGTGGCAATGAAGTTTCTAAATAAGCAGGAATTATTAAGTTTCATGTAAATTTAGGTTTGTTATCAATTGCAAAGGTAGTGCAAATTATGGTAAAACACAAAAAAACTTGTTTGTTTTTATTGTCATGATGCCGTATGCGTTCTTCAAATGAAGAGCAATGGAGCAGGAAGAAACCAAGTGGTTTTCCTCCTGCTTGATAACCTTGTACCACATGTCCCCGTAAATACTATAATGGGAACAGATAGAAGTTGCGCCGTTTGTTGAAGTCCACCATCAATTGGTCGAGTATGACGTGCGGGTCGATAGCCTTTATTATTATTTTATGTTGCCCCGCCTTCAGGTTAGGCAGCTGAAGGGTTCGGACTGTTTGTTGCCGCAATACGTTCTGTTTCCATTGGTTAGACCGGAAAGGCTCTTTCAGCGAGAACACTTGTGGCTCAGCGCCGTCAACACTGACGCTGAACCGTAAGTCGCCATCGTCATTCGGATGTGTAGGTATAAGCGCCACGCGCAGCACGGCACTTGAGTCGCGCGACGTGCTGATGGTGTATTCCACACTTCCGCCTTCAGGCATAGCCACAGCGTTCATGCTATGGCCGAGCATCTGCACCGTGTGTACACCTGGCGAAGCGCCCTGCCAGTCGCAAGCGTTGCGCACTATGCTGCCGTCAAGGTCTACGGGATGTGTTCGGGATGTGTTCGGGTCCTTGTAGGCAAGCCATTGTTCCACCTCGTTGTCGCCCAGCAGAAGAGGAAGCACGGATGAGCCGAACACCGGAAGGTTGCGTGGACTCATAGACATGGAATGGTTCCATTTCCCGGCAGCTACATTTTTATTATATATGTCCGTGAGCTTGCGTATCTGCATGTATGCCTGCTGGCTCTCAGCCACAGCATGATAGAGAGCGGCTGTGGAGTCCTGCCAAGCATCGAGTGGGTAGTGCGCCACGAAAGAGCGTGCCTTCTGCGCCCACAGCATCTTGCGCGAATGAGCCTCAGCCGCGCACACGGGATATTCGATGGCTGCAAAGTAAGCATCGCGCAATTCCGGGCGTACCATGCCTGCAATGTTGCGCACTTTCTCGGCGATGCCGGCGTAATCC
>CALBYK010000298.1 GCA_937889855.1 uncultured Prevotella sp. | reverse complement strand
CGCTTGCCCTGCGCATGATAAAGGCCGGACTCAATGCCGAGCTTGACGGGCAGGCGGGCATACAGGAACTCGCCGGCGACGCAACAATGCTCTACTACATGCTTGACGAGGCGCAGGAAGGTGGACGCGCGTTTCTCGAGAAGCGCAAGCCCGACTTTAGCAAATACCCCAAACTCCCATAAAGCGGTAAAGCAATACATAAATAGACCAAATACAAACTAATCAAAACAACTATGTTGAAACAAATTATCAACGGTCGCATCCTTACACCACAGGGATGGCTTGAGGGCGGATCTATTGTCACTGACGGTAGCAAGATAAGAGTTGTGTCGAATATAGACCTTCATGTGGAGAATGCGGAAATCATCGATGCCAAGGGCTGCCATGTGGTGCCAGGCGGTGTGGAAATGCACGCTCATGGAGGCGGCGGACACGACTTTGTGGAAGGTACAGAAGAGGCGTTCCACGCAGTTGTTGATGCTCTTGTGAAGCACGGAACAACATCTATTTATCCCACATTGTCATCGTCCACTGTACCCAAGGTTGAGCAAGCATGTGAGACATGCGAGAAACTCATGGCAGAAGAGGGCAGTCCTGTGCTCGGACTCCATATCGAGGGGTCATATCTGAACCCGAAGCAGTCGGTGGCACAGAACCCGAAGTCAATCAAGGTACCGGTTGCGTCGGAATACGAACCGCTGCTTGACAAATATAAGTGCATAAAGCGTTGGGACGAAGCTCCTGAGCTGCCCGGCTCAGTGGAGTTCATCAATTCGTGCTGCAAGCATGGTGTGATGACGGCCATTACATGCACACGTGCCACCTATGAAGACGTGTTGGCGGCGCACGATGCTGGCATGAGGCATGTCGCCCACTTCTATAATGCCATGCCGGTGGTCTACAAAGAGCATGAGTTCAAGGTGCCCGGCACAGTTGAGAGCGTATATGCCCTTCAGGACATGTCGGTAGAGGTGATAGCCGACGGCATACATGTGCCTCCGGTCATGCTCCATGTGGTTTATCAAATCAAAGGCGTGGAGAAGATGGCTCTTATCTCCGATTCGTTGGCTTATGCCGCAAGCGACGGTGATGTTGTCCCGGAGCCGCATGTGATTCTGGAGGACGGCGTGTGCAAACTTGACGACCACTCCACGCTTGTAGGCTCAATAGCCACAATGGACAGGCTTATACAGGTATGTGTGCAGAAAGCCAACATACCTCTGGCAGACGCGTGCCGCATGGCGAGCGAGACACCTGCCAAAATAATGGGCGTTTTTGACCGTAAAGGCTCCATTGAAGAAGGCAAGGATGCTGACATCATGATGTTTGACGAGAACCTCAATCTCGCGTATGTCATGCAGATGGGACGTGAGATAACAAACAATCTTTAAGTAAGCTCGTGAAGGAAGAAAGTATCGTATATGGCATGTGGGAAACTCCATATTGACACTTTCTTTCTTTATTAGCTTTTTTTTATGAATGTTTATTTCCCATTTTTTCCTATTTTTTACGAATAGTAAAAAAAATATATGTACCTTTGCTTGACAAATTATCTTAATGGGCTTTTAAAAGCTTTGCACATAAACCTATGACAATAATCTGCAGCTTGGCAAGTTCATAAAAAAACTAATCAAACAGTTATGCTTAAACAAATTATCAACGGACGTATACTCACCCCAAAAGGCTGGCTTGAGGGTGGCTCCGTAATTATTGACGGCAACAGGATAAAAGCCGTGTCAAACAGCGACCTCCATATTGTTGACGCAGAGATAGTTGACGCCAAAGGTTGTTTTGTTGTTCCCGGCGGCATCGAGATGCACGTGCACGGCGGTGGCGGACGCGATTTCATGGAGGGCACAGAAGAAGCCTTCCGTGTGGCTGTAAACGCTCACATGAAGCATGGCACCACGTCAATCTT
>CALBYK010000297.1 GCA_937889855.1 uncultured Prevotella sp. | reverse complement strand
TAGGAAAGGACATGATAGCCTGTGTCGATGCCGACTACGACTACCTGCAACAAGGCACGACGCTCACGTCGAAGACCATTATCGAGAGTCCATTCATATTCCACACTTATGCCTATGCCATAGAGAACATGCAGTGCTACGCACCGTCGCTGCATGAGATTTGCGTTGCAGCCACACTCAACGACAACCCTAAATTCGACTTCGAGGCCTTCCTGCGTGATTTCTCGCTTGCCATTTATCCTCTGTTCGTGTGGAACATCTGGTCGTACCGCATGTCGTCGCCTCAGAAGTTCACCATCACCGACTTTCTGAGGGCCATCGAGATGGGAAACCTCTCACCAGAGACGGCAAACGAACAGCTCGCCACACTGCGGCGGCGGGTGGGACACCGCATCAACATCCTCCAACGTCAGCATCCTGACGCCAAAGAAAGCTACCAACAAGTGAAAGACGACTTGAGACGACTCGGCGTGCTGCCCGACCAAACCTACATGTACATACAGGGACATCACCTGTTCGACAAAATCGTGATGCCGCTGATGAAGAAAGTGTGCAACCAACTGATGCGCGAGCGCGAACGCGAGATATCAAGGCAAAGCGTGCACACAACACAGTACAACAACGAGCTGTCGTGCTACACGTCAAGCGTGGGCGACGTGACGCTGATGATGCGACGCAACACCGGATTCACGGCCTCAGAGCAGTACAGCAAAATCGTTGCCGACCTTGAGAAGCTCGATTAATCAGGCTTATCCGGTATTTGGAGTGAGGCCGTGACAAATGCCTTACACGTGGCGGAGGTATCAAAATACAAAAATCGTAACATTATCCATGGCGGAGGTCTCCGGCCTCCGCAGCAGTCATTATACACAATTTATTATATGAGTAGCTGTGCAGAATTGTCTTTACATATAGGTTAACTCATTCGTTCTTATTCTATTGCCTTTATTTTTACCTGTACCATTATTTTTTTGTAACTTTGTGCCGAATTTCACATTAGAACAATCAACATGAAGATATACAGCGATGCCGAACTGGCACAAATACTTGACAAGAAAATATTTCACAAGATAGGCGAGACGGCCGACGAACTCGGGGTGGAGTGCTATCTCGTGGGCGGCTACGTGCGCGACATCTTCCTCGAACGACCCACCAACGATATAGATGTTGTTGTGGTGGGCAGCGGCATAGAGGTGGCAAAGGCGCTGCAAAAGAAGCTCGGGACAAATCCCAAGAACGGAAAGCCACGCGCCCACCTTGCCGTCTACCGCAACTTC
>CALBYK010000296.1 GCA_937889855.1 uncultured Prevotella sp. | reverse complement strand
CTTAGGAAGCTCTGCATAGCAAGCGAGGTTTGGCTGTATTGCGCCGTGCCGTCCGTGGAGTTGTTGTTGCCTTGCGAGTAGAATCTGCCGACCGCGAGAAGGTACAGCACTTGCTGGTTTTTCTCCTCTTCGGCGTCAAGCACGCTATACACCATTTGTTTTATGTCGTTCGACATGCTTGGCATGTCGAGGTCGAAGTCAACCTGCGGAGCATTTGGACTGCCCGTTATGTTCATCAGGCAGTTTACGCGCACATTGTTGTTCGTGAACGACCGTCCGATATTCAAGTCGGCGAGACTCACGCTGTTGAGTATGTATAACGCCTTCAGGTTGAGCGACGCGTTGTAAGGATCGCCCCCGAATGATATCATGCCTCCTTTTTGGAAGAGGAAGTCTTTCTTTATGATATTCTGTATTGTCAACTTGTAGACGCCATGGTCGACAATATAGTTGCCATAGATGTCGAACGATCCCTTGTTGAAATAAGTGGCACGCAGCATCCCGTCACCGTTGAGCGTTATGTAGTCGCCGGTTTTCTCGTCCATCAGTAGCTTGAGTGTCGCGTTAGGGTTGCAGTTGATGAGAAAGTTGAGGTGCATGTTGGTTGAGATGTCCGGCTCTTTGTCCTCATTCTCGTTATCTACAATCGTTGTGTCGTTGTTGAGCTTTCGCCAACTGATGAAGTCGCTTGAGCCAATAGATGTTTGGTCGGCCACGTTATACACCAGAATGCTGTTCTTCTCCGGTGTGGCATCAATGTCGATGACAACCTCTCCGCTGCGCCCCTTTATGCCGCATGTGCCAGTGACATAGGCTGTCCCGTAGAACGAGTTGCCGCCAAACGAGTGTGTGTCGTATGCAAGAAGGTTCTTTGCCTTTATGTCGAGGTCGTATGAGAGGTTTGACAGACACTCGTGGAACAAGCTACCTGTCATGATACCAATATTGCCGTTTCGGTCGTATAATGTGTCGGCTGCGAATTTTATCTCATTCGGCACAAATGTCACGGAGTCGTTGCGCAGGGTGTATGTCGTGTTGAGTGCTGACAGCCTGACCGACCCGTTGACGACAGCTTTGCCCACAAGATTGATGCTGCTTAGAGGTCCGACCACATTCATCTTGCCGTCAATGTCGGCGTTCACGTTGTCCATGAACGAGCCGCAGAAGCTCTCCATGAACTCTGCCCGTGTGCGGTGTGCGTTGATGGCAAGGTCGATGTAGTTATGCTTTGGCGACACATATCCGTTGATGTCGGTCTTTCTGTTTCCATCGTCCTTGGCGACTGCGTCAATCTCTATGCGTCCCTCGTCGTTGTTGTAGCCTACATTGGCGTATAGAGTGCCCATGCGTCCCGACTCAAACTTGAAGTCGCTCACTTCAAGTTTGGCAGCGAGCTGCGGCTTGTCACTGAATGCTCCAGCCACATGTGCCTCGCCAGAAGCCATGCCGAAGAAGTCGACCGCGTGGAAGTTTACCAGATTGAGTATGTAGTTCACGTCTATGCCGTTGAGCGATACCACGAGCGAGTCGTCATGGCTTTTAGTGGCTGAGCCGTTGATGGTGAGAAATTGCTTGTCATGGCCAATGGAGAAATTGTCCACGTGCAGGCAATTCTTGCTATATGTGATACTTGACGGTGCCACATGCCACGTGGTATCTCCTATAGTGGCACGCGATTCAAGAATGTCGATATATGCGGTAGACACATCACGGCTGTCTTTGGCAAATACTGAGCTCGCGTTAATCACGCCCCTCAACTGGTGCTTGGCGTTGTCGTGGAATGAGAGTGACGTCATAAGCCGGTTGTTTGAAGCCCCTGCATTAAGGCAGAGCGACATGGCTTTGCCTTTGTCGTTCATTTTCTTTATTCGGATGTCGGTCTTCAGCGTGTCCCCAGGAGTTTCGATGTTGATGAATGCGTCCTTGAACAAGCTGTTGTTGTATGCAAATGACGGCAGGTCACACCATAAGTCAATCTTCTTCTTACGGTCGTCAATCTCACCGCTTATGTTAAGTGGCTTGTGTATGTCGAGAGGCACGCCAAGCAGTTGCCTCATCCATTCTGTGTCGTGTATAGACGCGTTGATGGTGAAGTTGTTGTATTCTTTTAGTGGATGGTATGCCAGTCCCGGTATTGTCGGCAGCTTTGCAGCTACCATGTTCAGCACACTCCATACTATGCTGTTGTAGCTGAAGTGTCCGTTGATGTCAACGTTTCCGAAGTCGCTTCCAACGTTCAGGTAGTGGTTGCCATTGACGAAACCAGTTTTTATATTAATGTTGTTGACGGCATATTGGTTTTGTGGCCCGTTCATTGTGAAATTGCTTATGTCAACGACACCGTCCGCATTGTTGATGTTGCTTCCTTTGATGTCGCACGCGATCTTTCCGGTAAATGCCGTTGAAGGCCATTTTCCTGAGAGATGCAGCGTGTGCGGCACAATACGCGCTATGTCTGTGCTGAGTTTCAGGCTCGGCACCTTGCCGCCTTTGTTGAACTGCCCATTTGCTGTTATCTGTATGTTTGGGTCATTGATGCCTATGCTTCCGTTGAGAATATTGTTGCAGAATGTGGCGTCAAGCCTTATGTCTCGGTATTTGTATCCGTTGTAGTCAAAGTCGTAGACACGCCCGTTTGCAGCAATGTTGTTCTTGCCGGTGCCATTGATGTTCAGGTTTGCCGACAAATGCCCCAGCTTGTCGTTGTTTGCGAGCCTGCCTATGTCGAAATGCTCTGTCTCCACATGCCCAGCTATGTTCTTGTCTTTTTTGTTTAAGGCAATTGACACAGTTCCGGGTAACATGCTTATTTTCGCGTTCGCTGCAATGTTGCGCTTGTCGCCTCCTGCGTAGCCAGTCAGGCGTATGTCGCCAAGCTTGCTGATGATGTCAGGCCCGTTGTTCCCAGTCGCGCATTTTATTACGGTTTCTATGAAGCCGCTACTGGCATGCAGCCCGGTGATGTTGGCAAACCATGATGCGGCATTGGGCAGATTTCGCGCCCCGCAGCTTGCGACCAGACGGAACTGGTTGTCCATTGTGCTTATGGCAAGTCGTGTTATGTTGATTGACGACCCCGTGCCATAGAAGTCTGTGTCCATCTTTAGCCGTTCTTTAATGTTTGCCGCTTGTGGCAGGAACCCGGAAACGTCGCCAGGTGTTATTTGTGGCGCTTTTATAGCTCCGTTGAATTGTATGGTTGGCATCTCTATGGCTCCGTCTTTCTTTTTGAACGACACGTTTATTAGCCGCGACTGGAGTAGGGTAGACGGCAGTTC
>CALBYK010000295.1 GCA_937889855.1 uncultured Prevotella sp. | reverse complement strand
AGAAGTCGGAGCCGCCCTTGCCGCCACCCATAGGCAGAGTGGTGAGGGCATTCTTGAATGTCTGCTCGAAACCGAGGAACTTAAGAATGGAGAGATTCACAGAAGGATGGAACCGCAAGCCTCCCTTGTACGGGCCGATGGCGCTGTTGAACTGTACACGGTAGCCTATATTGACATGCACCTCGCCCTTGTCGTCGGTCCACGGCACGCGGAACGTGATGATGCGCTCCGGCTCGACAAGGCGCTCTATGAGCTTTGCCTTCTCAAATTCAGGGTGCTGGTTGTAAACGTCCTGTATGGAGATGAGAACTTCGCGTACTGCCTGCAAATACTCCGCCTCGCCCGGGTGCTTCGCCTCAAGGTCGTGCATTATTTTTTCAACATTCATAGTAAAAGGTTTTTTAGTTGTTTTATACAGATTAACTTATTGTTCTCTAAAAGTGTCGTTGTGTCATTTAGACACCGCAAATATAACTTTTTTGCTTGTTATAGCCAAATAAAAACTGGAGTTTTTCGGGTTTTTAAATTACTTTTAGAAACGTGTTCTTGTGTGCGCGTAAACACGCCGCGCCTTCCATCCTCCTCTTCCTGTCAGCAGCTGCGGTTATTGGTTATAAGCCTCACATATGTGCTGATGGCGTCGGCTATCTCGCTGACGCGTATATACTCGTCGGCTGAATGTGAGCGGGCTGAGTCGCCCGGACCGAGCTTTAGCGACTCCCATGGCATGAGAGCCTGGTCGCTGAGCGTTGGCGACCCGAACGGCTTTTTGCCCATGTCAACAAGCCGCTGCACAAGTTGGTGGTCAAGACTTATTGACGAAGAGTGCAGGCGGAAGGACCGTGCCTTGCACTCGGAGCGCACATGCCGGCAAATGATGTCGTACACCTCCTCGTTGGTGTACAGCTCGTTGGTGCGCACATCCACAACGACATGGCACACGTCTGGGACCACGTTGTGCTGCGTGCCCGCATTTATCACCGTTGCGTTCATAACCGTAGGGCCGAGATGGCAGCTCACCCGCTCAAAGCGGTAGCCGCGTATCCACACAAGGTCGTCGAGCATCTCGTACAACGCGTTCACCCCCTCGCCACGCGCGGCGTGCCCGCTCTTGCCGTGAGCCGTCAGGTCAAGCACCATGAGCCCTTTCTCTGCCACGGCAGGCTGCATGCCTGTAGGCTCGCCCACTATGGCTACATCAATGTGCGGCAGCAGCGGCAACGCGCGGGAAAACCCGTCCTTGCCCGACACCTCCTCCTCGGCAGACGCCAGGTAGACGAGGTTGTAGGGCGTGTCCTTGTCGTGCAGCATGCGGAAAGCCTGGAGCAGCGACACGAGTCCGCCGCCGCAGTCGTTGGCTCCGAGTCCGTAGAGTGTGCCGTCCTCGATGTCGGGCGAGAAGGGGTCGCGCGTCCATGACGCCACGGGGCGCACGGTGTCGATGTGGGCGTTGAGCAGAAGCGTGGGACGGTCGGGGAGCATCCTATCCGGCAGAGCCCACACGTTGTTGGCCTCGCGCCTGGTGCTGAATCCGAGCCGGCGCAGCTCGCTCTCCATTATGTCGGCGGCGTCCTTCTCCTCGCGGCTCACCGACTTTGTGGCAATGAGCCGGCGCAGGAGTGCCACCGCGTCGCTTGTGTATTGTTCTGTTTGCATATACATTGCGTGTTTTGATTATCGTGTCAGTAATTTTTCCGCATCCCGGAGCTGGGCTATGGTGGCCCTCACCCGTTCGGCGGAGGTGTACATCAGCGTGCCTTCGTCCGCATTCTTGTCCCCCATGTACACATCGGGGTTGACATACTGCATGAGGCTCTTCCTTGGAAGACGGGCTGAGAAGTGGAACTCGCCCACGCCCGTCTGCTCGTGTATCTCGCATATGTTGCGCTCGTTGACTCCGCATCCTGCAAGAATGGCGATGCGCCCCTGGGCTGCGTCGTGCAGCTGGCGCAGCAACGGGATGCCCTGACGTGCCGTTGGCTGCTGCCCCGATGTAAGCACGCGGTCAATGCCCATCCGGCACAGCTCGTCAAGAGCCCGCAGCGGGTCATTGCAACGGTCGAAGGCGCGGTGGAACGTCACCGACATGCCGCGCGCAGCCTCGACAAGGCGGAGATTGGCGTCGGTGTCAAGAGAGCCATCGGCACGCAGACATCCTATCACCACACCGTCGGCGCCAAGCTCGCGGCACACGCGTATGTCCTCCTCCATGCGCTCCAGCTCGAGCGGGGTGTAGAGGAAGTCGCCACCGCGGGGGCGTATGATGACATGCAGGCGTGTGCGGCTGAGCACGCGACGCGCCACTTTTATCTCTCCATACGACGGGGTGGTGCCGCCCTCCGGTATTCCGGCACACAGCTCTACCCTATCGGCGCCGCCCTCCTGGGCGGCAATGCAGCTTTCCACGCCATTGGCGCACACCTCAAACTTGCATCCCATTTCCATTACGTATTTATATATATAGGTATTTGTTTGTTATTTATTTGACCACGAAAATACATATTATTGTTGAGACATCCAAAAAAAATCATTAACTTTGTGGAAACATTTACCCAAACCAGTCAAATGGAAAAGTACAAACTACACAATTTCATAAGCTTATTTTTGACATTATTGGCGATTCTTGTCTCTGCCGGCTGTGGCAACAAGGAGAAAAAGCAGTATGTCATAGGCGTATCGCAATGCTCGGAGGACACATGGCGCGACAAGCTCAACGAGGAACTGCGCATTGCCGCGCTATATTACAACGATGTCGATTTGCGGATAAAGTCGGCATACGATGACGTGCACCTTCAGACCGAGCAGATAAACAGTTTTGTCAACGAAGGCGTAGACCTGCTCATTGTCGCCCCCGGCCAGGTGTCGATATCGCCTGCCATTGACCGCGCCTACGAGAAGGGCATACCCGTGATAATATTCGACCGCCGCACGCGCTCCGACAAGTACACCGCCTATATCGGAGCCGACAACAAGGAGATTGGCATGGACATGGGCGAGTATCTGTCGAGCACGCTGCCAGCCGGCAGCCGCATCGTCGAGCTTACGGGCCTGTTCTCCTCGTCGCCCGCCATTGAGCGGCAGCATGGCTTTGACAGCGTGATGGCTCGCCACAAGGACATGCCGATTGTAAGGCAGGTCAACTCCGACTGGACCGAGCAAGGCGCCTACCACGCTGTCGACTCCATGCTGAGTGCCGGAGCTCCCGCCTTCGACTGCCTCTTTGCCCACAACGACCGCATGGCGGTAGGCGCCCGACGCGCCGCTGCCAAGCACGGGCTCGACATAAGCCACATACGCTTCTGCGGCATCGATGCCATGCCGCAGAAGGGCGGGGGCATGCAGCTCGTCAACGACGGCACTCTCTTCGCGAGCTACATATATCCTACGCGAGGCGACGAGGTGATGCAGCTTGCCATGAACATTCTTACTGGCAAGAAGTACAGCCGCGAGAACCGCCTCTCCTCGGCACTCGTGACGCGCGACAACGCACGCGTGCTGCTCATGCAGAACGACGAGACCGTGCGTCAGCAGGACCATCTCTCGGCGTTGCGCTCGAGGGTGGACCGATCGGCCGACGAGTTCAACACACAGCGCATTTATCTGCTGGTGTTCATCGTCATCACCGTGCTGCTCATTGTAGCGTGCGCGTATGCCGCGCGTGCCTATCTCGCCAAGACACGCATCAATAGCAAGCTAAAGGAGTCGATACGGCGCCAGCAGCAGATGACGGAGGACATGGAGCAGATGACGCAGACACAGCTGCAGTTCTTCACCAACGTGAGCCACGAGCTGCGCACCCCGCTCACGCTCATTTCAGGTCCGACGGAGCAGCTGCTTGACGACCCGTCCATAAACGGCACGCACCGCTCCATGCTGCAGATGATACAGCGCAACACACGCATTCTCATACAGCTTGTGGGCGAGATACTCGACTTCCGCAAGGTGCAGAACAACAAGGCAACGCTGCGGCTCAACCGCTTCTGCCTGCCCGACGAGCTGCGCACATGGGCAGACGACTTCAGGACAGCTGCCGCACGCCGCAAGATAAATATAAAGGTGGACACGGAGGGTGTGGATGAAGGAGCGCTGGTGATTGCCGACCGCGACAAGATTGAGCACGTCTACTTCAACCTCATGTCCAACGCGCTGAAATACACGCCCGAGGGCGGAACCATCACCACCAAGCTTGCCTATGCCAGCCACCGGTTCACGCTCAGCGTCAACGACACGGGCAAGGGCATCGACAAGAGCGAGCTGCCACACCTGTTTGAACGCTTCTGCCAGGCGCACGGCGCCATAGGCGGCACGGGAATAGGACTGTCGCTCGTCAAGGCTTATGTAGACTTGCACTCGGGAGAGGTGAGCGTGGAGAGCGAGCCGGGCAAGGGCACAACGTTCACCGTGACCATCCCCGACACACAGCAAGGCTATGACCCGTCCAAGGACGAGCCTCTGCCCGGCACACACGCGACCGACGCCACACTTGTTGACGACAACTACGCGGTGCCGGCGAGCGTGGAGGAGAAGGCTGCCGCCAACCGCATAATCGACGCCGAGGACTTCGACGCCGACCGGCCGCTCGTGCTCGTCATCGACGACAACAGCGGCATGCGTGCCTATCTGCGATCCATCCTTAAGGACAAGTACAACATGTCGGAGGCTGCCAACGGGCGGCAGGGACTGGAGATTGCGCGGCGCGAGGTGCCAAAGCTCGTGGTGTGCGACGTGATGATGCCAGAGATGGACGGACTGGAGTTCACACGACGGCTGAAAGCCGACACGGCAACAAGCCACATCCCCGTCGTCCTGCTCACGGCACGCACGCTCACGGAGCAGCGCGAGCAGGGATATGCCACTGGCGCCGACTCCTATCTCACCAAGCCATTCTCCGGCAAGGTGCTCCTGGCGCGCATCGACAACCTGCTGCGCTCACGCATCTTGCTGCGCTCCATCTTCTCGGACAACAGCAAGGAGGAGACCGACGAGAGCGGCCTTGGCACACAGGACAAGAACTTTGTGACAAGGCTGCGCGACATCATAAGGGAGAACATGGCCGACTCCGACTTCTCCGTGGAGCGCCTTGGCGAGGAGATAGGACTCTCGCGCGTGCAGCTCTACCGCAAAGTGAAGGCCATGACCGGGCAGACGCCCGTGGAGCTGCTGCGCAAGGCCCGGCTTGTAAAGGCACGACGGCTGCTTGAGACAACAGAGAAGGCGGTGTCGGAGATTGCATACGACGTGGGGTTCACGTCGCCGTCTTATTTCAACAAGTGCTTCAAGGACGAGTTCGGGATGAGTCCGGGAGCCGTTCGGGAATAAAGGGGTATTGTAAATTCTGATTAAACAATAACAAATAACAAAAAGCAAATGGCAAAATTCAACAGAATTCTATTAAAGCTCAGCGGCGAGAGCCTGATGGGCAAGCAGAGTTTCGGCATTGACCCGGTTCGTCTGGGTGAGTATGCGCAACAAATAAAGGAGGTGCACGAGATGGGTGTCCAGATTGGCATCGTCATCGGTGGCGGCAACATCTTCCGCGGACTCAGCGGCGCGTCAAAGGGCTTCGACCGTGTGAAGGGCGACCAAATGGGCATGTGCGCCACGGTCATCAACTCGCTCGCGCTGAGCTCGGCTCTCGGAGCCATAGGCGTCAAGACAAAGGTGCTCACAGCCATACGCATGGAGCCTATAGGCGAGTTCTACTCCAAGTGGAAGGCCATCGAGGCCATGGAAGCTGGCTACGTGTGCATCTTCTCCGCAGGTACGGGCTCGCCCTACTTCACCACCGACACCGGCTCGTCACTGCGCGGCATCGAGATTGAGGCCGACGTCATGCTCAAGGGCACACGCGTGGACGGCATCTACACTGCCGACCCCGAGAAGGACCCAACCGCGACAAAGTTCAGCGAAATCACATACGACGAGATTTACACACGCGGCCTTAAGGTGATGGACCTCACTGCCACAACCATGTGCAAGGAGAACAACCTGCCTATATACGTCTTCAACATGGACGTTGTCGGCAACTTGAAGAAGGTGATGGACGGAGAGCCAATCGGAACTCTCG
>CALBYK010000294.1 GCA_937889855.1 uncultured Prevotella sp. | reverse complement strand
TTTAATGTCACGATAGGCCTTTAGACTGTCCTCATATTCTTTGAGCTCTGTTCTTGAGAATCTTGCTATCTCGGCTTCAGAGAAGAGCCTGTTGAACACTTCATTTTGAAGATACTTTGGTTGGTTGTCAAGACGTGACAGGTTTTGCAATACGTACAGCCACTTGTCGAAATTGGTCTCAAGTTCGTCAACACTTTTGTTGAACTTCGCGATTTCAACATATTTGAATGTGAGTTTGTCGTTGAATACACGGGGTGTGTGCTTGTCAAGCAACCCTACATCGTGGTTGATGGTCTCATTGGAGAAAGCTGCATCACTCATTTCATAGTTCAGCAATGCCACTACATAGACGTGTTGCAGCTTGAAGTTCCAATTGTCGCCCTTGGACGCCTGCTCGCGTATCGGGAATGTGGCATAATACAATGAACGGTCTTTAAAATATGTCTGATAGGCATTTTGCATTTCGACAATGAATTTCTCGCCATGCTCGTTCTCGCAATAAACGTCGAATATAGCCTTGCGCTCGGCAAAAACATCGCCTACATGCTCACTGTTGAGGAATGTCACGTCCTTGACCACCTGTTCGCCATTGAAAAGCGAATTGAGAAAGTCGATGAGCAAATCCTTGTTTGGAACCGTGCCAAAAATCCGCTTAAAACCAAAATCTGTCAGCAAACTGATATATCGTTCTTCTGTCTGTCGCATAATTTCTCCGATTTTTATAATGTCTGCTACAAATGTAATAAAAAATATACCGCCATACAAGTTTTGAATACGATATATTTTACGCTCTTGAAGTGTTGTAATATGTTTATGTCTTCTGTATTTGTCTATGCCTATGTAGAGATGCACTCATTTGTGGAATACTCGATTTTTCGGATTTGACTTATGGTTATATCATACTGTCTATACTATTGTTATTAACATATAGATGTAATAAAGTTGTGTCTGTAAACACGTAAAATTAAGTATATAAGGTAAAAATGATAATAATTGCCGTAACTCAGGTACATTTTGTCATTTCTAAATTCTTTAACTTTGCAGGCAACAGGAAACAAGTCAATTTTAGATAAAAATATAATTCAAACATTTACTTAAAGTATTGAGACATGAAGAATTTTATAAAAAGCATTGCGCTGATGATGGGACTGCTAATGTCCGTTTCATGTAGCGGCAACACACCAAAAGGAGAAAGCAATATGGAACAGAGGGGGAAAGTACTGATAGTATTCTTCTCGCATGCCGGGGAAAACTATGCCGTAGGCAATGTGAAAGTGGGCAACACCAAGCTTGTGGCTGACGAGATACAAAAGCTTACTGGAGGTGACGAGTTTGAAATCGTGGCAGACAAGAGCTACGACATGTCGTATGACGCTCTCACGAAATTGGCTAAAGAGGAACAGGAGAAGAACGAGAAACCGACATTCAAGGGCGGGGTAAAGGATATAGACCAATACAGCACCGTGTTTGTCGGCGGACCTGTATGGTGGGGCACTTATCCACAGGTGATGTTCACCTTCTTCGACAAGTACGACCTCAACGGAAAGACAATCATCCCGTTCACCACACACGAGGGTAGCGGATTGGGCAACGTTGTGGAGGACTTGAAGAAACTATATCCCAACGCAACCTTTAAGGAGGCTTTCAGCATCTACGGCCACGAGACCCGCACGGATCTGTCAAAGGTAGACAAGTGGCTGAAGGCGATAGGCTATTAAGCACGCATAGAATTTATACCCGTCATTTAATAATATCCAATCACACGAGACAGAAAAAATGAAAACGATAGCATCTGTTATTTTAGTTGCCACAGCAGCCGCAAATGCGATGGCGGCAGAACCGGCAGACTCAACATTGCACAAAATCAACGAGGTGGTGGTTACTGGCACACGCTACAAGACTGACGTGCGCCACATGCCTGTCACCATATCAATAGTCAACGGAGAGAAACTGCGGGAGAATTACCGCGACAACATTCTCCCTACGCTTGCCGAACAGGTGCCCGGAATGTTTGTCACCTCGCGCGGTATGCTTGGCTACGGTGTCAGCACGGGAGCAGCCGGAGGCATAAAGGTGCGCGGCATTGGTTCGACAGCCAACCTGCTCGTACTGGTGGACGGTCTGCCGCAATATGCTGGCCTCTACGGCCATCCCATTGCCGATGCCTATCAGACGATGCTTGCCGACAGGGTAGAGGTGCTCCGTGGTCCGGCATCTACGATTTATGGCTCCAACGCAATGGGCGGTGTTGTGAACATCGTCACCAGGCAGATGCATACCGACGGCTCGTCTACCGACATCAGCCTGCAGGGTGGCAGCTACGGCACCGTTGAGGCTACTGCCATGAACCGTTTCCGCAAGCACCGTTTCTCGAGCATTGTGGGAGCCAACTACGGTCGCACGGACGGACACCGTGCCAACTCGCCTTTCGAGCAGGTGAGCGGTTTCGTGAAAC
>CALBYK010000293.1 GCA_937889855.1 uncultured Prevotella sp. | reverse complement strand
CCTGACAACCGTCACCACGGACTGTCGGTGTTCGCATTGGAGCGTATGGACAACATACAGTTGACCGCAGATAAGGTGAAACCATCGAACGACGTTACCGTGGATGAGTATTTTGCAGGCAGCTTTGGCGTGAACCACAGCGACGAGCAAAAGGCAGAGCGGCTGGTGGTCAAAGTGTATGGCACTCAGGCAGACTATGTGCGTGCCTTGCCCATACACGAGTCACAACGGGAAATAGAAGCCACCAAGGAGTACACCATTTTCGAATACCATATCGTTCCATGCTACAACCTTTACCAACAGTTGCTTTGGCATCGTGAGCGTTTGGAAGTGCTCGAACCGCTATCCATGCGCGAGGAGATGAAACGCATCGTCAAGAAAATGGGCGAAATGTACGAATAAGCGCAAGTTTTTCATATAGTCGGACACCTTTTGTCTTGCGAGAGGCATAACTTTGCAGCGAACTTCAAAAACGTCAACAATATGAAGAAGAAAGTTATATCTCTGATTGCAGTATGGGTAACATTGTCGGTCTGTCTGTACGGTGTGACATTCGCAGGAACAAGTGCAAATGTGAAGATTGCGTGCGGCATTGCTTTTGCTATGGTTTATTGCGGCATGATACTTATGCCCTATTTTGTTGCCAAACGAAAAGGCAGCAAGGAAAGTCTTGGCAGCTATTTGATGTCGCTTCTTAACAACGAATAAACGAGACGACTATGATTTTCGGAAAAGGACCTTTTGTTTGCGATGAATGCGGAGAGAAGTTTACCAGCATTTACGCTGAGTTGATGGCAACATGCATTATTGCGCCACAGCGATGTCTGGCATGTGGAAGTTGGCATACATGTCCACCTGCGACAATCTGTGGCAAAGAAGTTTATAAGAAAATCAGGAAAAGTATGGATAAAAATACGCTATACTATGGAACAGAAGAATGAACCAACAAGCAGATTAAAGAATAAAGTAAACTACGTAAAACTCCTTGACGAGAAAATTTACGAGAAGAAGAGGCTCAAGGTTATTGTTAGATTCTTCGAGCAGGACATGGTGTTACTTCTGATAATAAAAAAGCATCCAAGGGTAGATGACGATGATTTCTTATTCAATTTCTCTTCAAGTGCTTATTTTTCCGCAAACAAAGGTGACGTTAGCTATGTGCATATACGTGAAGAATTGCAGAAGTACAAAGGTGCAGAACTGTGGTTTTATGACCTTATGTGCAAACGCTTCCCCAATTTTTTCGACAAGAACAAGGATTATGGAGGTGACCATTCCTATGATGAGTACCACGCAAAAGTAAATGGCAAGCATTCCATAATAAGTATCTCAAAGGTTTATTCTTCAGAGACGGAAAAGAATGCCATACTCAAACTGTTTCCGGAAGCAAACCCTGATATACATGATTTCTGCCGTCTCGGCATGATGTTTCTTGGTTGTCAGCATAACGGCATTATACTATTCATCCTCGATTTTTATAATACTATTCCTTTATCGTATTGGAATTCTGGTTATAAGCCTTGGCCACACATTTCCACTCACCGTTCATCTTCATCATCAGGAGATAGTCGGTAAAGTCTATGCGTCCGCCCCATTTCTCTTCAAGCACCCTGACTACTGCGAGTGTCTCCTCCACGGTCACGACATCAACACGCGCCTTGAAGTCATCGCCGGCTCCAACGGTGTCCACATTCTTATAAAACTGTTCTATGCTGCCATGCTCCAATGTCCCGTCGAGATAACCGAACAATACAGCCTCGTCAACGAACAGTTCCTTGGCATACTTGCTGTTGCCTTCAGCCACACTTTTGACAAACTTCATGGCAGCTTCTTCCACCGCCTTATATTCTTCGATACTTGCTCTCATATTATTTGTGATTTAGTTGTTAATCTGCTGCAAAGTTACAGAATACCTGCCTTTCCCACAAGTACCGAAAAATTATTCATATACCGAAAATTTATTCGGGATGACATGGTATCTCATCAGTTTTGCTTAACTTTGTGGCGTTGATACTACATTCATAAGATTATGTACGAAAGAAAAATACCCGTTGATTTGGATTGCCCGCTACGGCTGACAATGAGTCTGTTAAGCTCAAAGTGGAAATCATGCATATTGGACGAACTGCGCTACAAGCCTTTACGGCCGAGTGAGATACACAAAGTATTTTCTGAGGCAACGCCGCGTGTGCTCGACATTCAACTCAAAGAATTGCTGGAGGACGGACTTGTTTCAAAAACTGTTTATCCTGAGCTGCCGCCAAGGTCTGAGTATGCCATTACGGATTTAGGCATGACACTTATCCCCATTATCGACGCAATGATAGACTGGGGAAACAGAAACACGGAACTTTTTGAAAGAAAGTTTAAACGACAGTTGTAAGTGTTGGGGCTTGCCGATGGTAACCACCAATTATCCCAAGCGGGTCTAACCATCGGAAATGAAAGGATAGTAA
>CALBYK010000292.1 GCA_937889855.1 uncultured Prevotella sp. | reverse complement strand
AACTCTTTCTTTAATGCTTTCTTTATCGCTTCGCAATCTCGTTTTGTTTGAGTTTTCGTTGCTTCTCGAAAGCGGATGCAAAGGTATAACTTTTATCCGTATTACCAAAACTTTTCAAGAAAAATATTGACAAAATGTCGATATTTTAACATCCATTCACAATACAGACTGTTATTAAGGGTATTTTACCTTATTATATTATACCTATAAAATGAAATTAAGGCTTGGCAACACTCAGAGAATGCGCCCAAGACGACAAGGTATAGACACTCCCTGTCGGCATCTTTACGCAATTTTTACACCTACACGAGGCGGCACTGCGGAAAAATGTCGCTAAATGGATATGGGGCAAGACCCTTGCACGCCCGACGACTCGGTGAACGCGACCAATGGCGGCCAAGAAAAAAGTCATGAAAAATTGTGTGGAATGGCGCAAAGGGACATGGAGCCAAATGCCTGTCATGGAATGACTGCTTCGCCGATTGCTGCCGAGAGCATGCTTTTTATATAGTTAGCCGTATTGATTTATGTCAAAATTCAAATGCAAAGGTATCATATTCGCTTGAATACACAAAACAGAAAGTGTGGTTTTGGTATTTTTTAACACCAAAACCACACTTTTCAGTTATTTTTTCAAGGACATCTTAAGCACCCTGCCATCCACAAGCTGTTTATGGGATATACGATAAGTAGAAAGGGCCTTGCCACCGAGCGTCATATTATTAATGTAGAGTTGTGATGGTGACGTGCGGTCCGTTTCAATAGTAATGTCTCCCTGCGGATAATATTTCTTGTCGAGATGCAGAGTAACCTTAGAGAACACCGGCGTCGTCAACGTATAGTAAGGCGAGCCTGGGCAATCAGGATACAGTCCCATCATAGAGAATATTGCCCACGAAGACATTGTGCCGCAATCGTCATTGCCTGGTATACCATCCGGACGCGCTGTGTAATACTTCTTAAGTAAGGCGTCAACCGTCTTTTGTGTTCGCCATTCCTCACCCTTAAAATAAGAGAAGATATACGGATAGGCGATGTCAGGCTCATTTGCCGGGTCGTAAAGATTCTTGTCGAACACCATCTGCAGTTTGTCGACAAACCTCTTCTGTCCCCCCATCAACTTGGCAAGGCCATGTATGTCGTGCGCACATAAAACGTATAGTTCCAAGCCGAACCCTCATGAAATCCAGGCGCGTTTGAGAAGTCGGCGCCATCCTCAGGATTGAACGGTGAGAGGAACTTCCCGTCCTTCTGTACTGGGCGCAGCGTGCCCGACTCCTTACTGTAATAATGCTTATATCCGAGCGAGCGTTGACGGAACAATTTTGCGTCAGCAGTTTTGCCAAGCGACTGTGCGAGCAGCGACAGAGCATTGTCAGCCACATAATACTCAAGAGCGTGCGACACCGAATTGTCACCCGACAGATCAGCCTCATACATACCCATCGGTATATATCCCTTCGTGTAGTAGGGGTCGATATCGGGACGCATACGGTTCTCCTTGCCCGGCAGCGTGGCAGAAGCCCGGAAAGCCTTGTAAGCAGTCTGAATGTCAAAGCCGCGAAGTCCTTTCAGATAGGCGTCTGTGATTATAGGTATAGACGGGTCGCCCTCCATTGTCCAAGTCTCGCGTCCGTAGAGCTCCCACTTAGGCATCCATCCCCATTCCTTATACATATCAATCATGGAGTTTATCATATCCTCCTGTTTTTCCGGGAAGAGAAGAGTCTGAAGTTGTGTGAGGTTACGGTATGTGTCCCAGAGCGAGAACACGGTGTAGCGGTTGCCCGACGTCTTCATTGTCTCGTCGCCCTCCATGCGCGGATACTCACCGTTGACATCCTGGAGGATATTTGGATGAATCTGTGTGTGATAGAGTGCCGTATAGAACACGCGGCGCTGGTCCTCGGTGCCTCCCTCTACAGTTATTTTGTCAAGCGTCCTCGCCCATGCGTCATGCGAGTCGCTCACCACACGGTTGAAATCGCACGTGGGCTGTTCCTTGTCAAGATTCTCGCGCGCATTGGTGATGCTCACGAACGACACGCCCACCTGTACCTCAACCTGCTCACCCTCCTTAAGGTCGTACTGCATGAAGTAGCCGATGTCGTTGCCCGCCATGTCACGCCCGTAGTTGGTGTACAGCTTGTATTTGCCGCTATACACGTCCCACTCCTTGGCGGCGCCCTTCATCTCCGGCTGTTTTTTCCAATAGCCGCTTTTCTTAGGGACCTTGTTGACACGCACCACGAAATACATAGGAAAGACGGCCTGAGGGTTATAACAGAAAGTGCCGAGCAGGCGCATTCCCTCAAACTCCGTGTCGCTCACCTTGCGCAGCGTTGCTCCAATCTCGTTAGTTAATCCGTTGCCGAGATTGAAGAGCAGGTTGCCCTGTCCCTTCGGGAACGTGAACCGTTCTATCGAGGAGCGCATCGTTGACGACACCTCACACTTTATGCCATATTTTGTAAGCACATTGCTGTAATATCCGGGGCGTGCCTGCTCGTCCTTGTACTCAGAGCCATACGAGCGGTAGTCGACATTAAGCTCGCCCGTTGTCGGCATTGTAAGCAGCGTGCCCAGCTCGGGACACCCCACCCCACTCAACGTGACGTGCGCGAAACCAGTGAAGTACTTGTTGTTATACTCATACGGTGCCGACCACCAACGGCTGTCCTTGTCCTGCTCATTGATGTCGGAGCCCATCACATTGAACGGGACCACCGACATTAGTCCATGCGGACGCACGGCTCCAGGGTTGCACACACTGAAGTTGGTGGTTCCGATGAAAGGATCGACATAGTCGATATTGTCCTTTGCCTGCCCCGCCACAGCGACTGACGCGAAAACGGCAGCAATGGCCATACTCTTGAAATTCTTCATTTGATGTTGCTTAGATTTGTTTTAGTTTTGGGTACACAATATTTAAAAGTAAATGCAAAATTAGGCAAAAATCCTGAGATACGGCAGAAAGACAAGAAGAAAACGATAAACTCAGAGTTACTCCAAATACAGATACCCCATGACAACCATAGCCTATCTCAAAATATGTACCCAAACATACATATCATAAGAGTTTTAATATTTAGCTTGTAAATTTTGCGATTTTCCATACATAGCCTTCTGTCTGCACGTTAAAATAAATTAAAGGCAATCAACATTTTAGCTATTCTAACGTCAAAATATCAGCTATACGGAAGTTTAATGCTAACTTTGCACCGATTAAACATCTGATAACAACAAAAAAACAGAAAGATATGAAAAAAGGAAACGTATTCGCAATCGCGATGTTCGCAGGCTTGCTTACCATCACAAGCTGTGCAAGCAAGAAAGATCTTGACAACTGCCGCCTTGAGAACAAGGAACTCTCAAGCAACTACCAGAGCACGAAAGAGGAGCTCGCAGCCTCAAAGGCGCGTGTCCTGTCGCTTGAGGAGCAGCTCTCCCAGGCAAAGGCTGCCTACTCACAGATGCAGAGCTCGCTCGACAAGAGTCTTACTAACGCCAACACCAACAACGTGAACATCTCCAAGCTCGTTGACCAGATAAACGAGTCGAACCAGTACATCCGCCACCTGGTTGAGGTTAAGTCGAAGAGCGACTCTCTCAACATGGTGCTCACCAACAACCTCACCCGCTCACTCAGCAAGGAGGAGATGAAGGAGGTTGACGTGCAAGTGCTCAAGGGCGTTGTATACATCTCGCTTGCCGACAACATGCTATACAAGAGCGGCTCTTACGAGATCAACGACCGCGCAGCCGAGACTCTCAGCAAGATTGCAAAGATTATCATGGACTACAAGGACTACGAGGTGCTTATCGAGGGCAACACCGACAATGTGCCTGTCAATGCAAGCGCTGCGTCAATGAAGAACATCCGCAACAACTGGGATCTCTCCTGCCTTCGTGCCTCAAGCGTTGTACAGGCCCTGCAGACCAAGTATGGAGTCGACCCGAAGCGCCTCACAGCGGGTGGACGTGGCGAGTACAACCCTGTGACCAAAAACGACACCGAGGTTGGCAAGCAGCGCAACCGCCGCACACAGATTATCATCACTCCGAAGCTCGACCAGTTCATGGACCTCATTGACAAGGCCCCGGAGAACGAGTAACGGATGCCAACGGGCAGCCGATGAATAATCAACGGTTTTAATTAGCGGTAAATTAGCGGGCTCTAAAGACAAATGTCAACTTTATCATTTTGTCTTTAGAGCCCGCTAATTTACCGCTAATTTTATCATTAATGACACCAAAAAAGGCATGTTCCCCAACAGGAACATGCCCCTTATTATTGTTCGATATCCGTCCGATTAGAGGTTCGGGTTCATCTCACCCCACTTCTCTACTGGAGGAACGATGCCGAGCTCAACGATCTCGTCGCGCATCTTGCAGAGGTGCTCGTAAGACTTCTGCAGAGAAGCGAGTTCCTCTGGAGTGCCTGTAGGCTCTGTGAAGTGAACGCCAGTCTTGTCGATT
>CALBYK010000291.1 GCA_937889855.1 uncultured Prevotella sp. | reverse complement strand
GTTCCACCTTGTCTGGCTCGTTGCGCGAGGTGGTAATCTTGCTCTGTCCTGGCCGGCGTCGGTTCAGTTCGTTTTGTATGAACTCCATGTCGATGTAGATGCCAGCAGGCATACCGTCTACCACACCGCCCACTGCTGCCCCGTGACTCTCGCCGAACGTGGTCAGCGTGAAAAGGTTTCCGAATGTGTTGCGCATAGTTTTTAAGCGTTAATAATAAATGAACAAATTATAACACGTGTACGGAACGTTAATTTATGAGTCGTGCAATGGCCGTTAATATACTTCGCATTATGTAGTAACGTATATTATACGGATATTATATGACATAAGAGTGGATTAGTGACAGTGTCCGCAACCACTCTCACAGCCTCCCTCACAGCCTCCGCAGTGTCCGCTGCATCCGCCTCCGTTGAGGTGGTTGAGCAAGGTCTGTATCTCGTCCTTTGTTGCCTCGCGGTTCTCGATGATGTAGCCCTTAAAGTTGAGGCGGTTTCCGGCAAGTGGATGGTTGAGGTCAACCTTCACTGTCTGGTCACCAATCTCCAGTACGGTGGCGATGAAGAAATTGCCGTCCTCGTTCTTCAGCGGAATCTGTGCGCCCTTGAAGATGTTCTTGCTGTCGAAATGCCCGTCAACGGTGAACATGTCCTTCTGGAGGTCAATTACGCGCTTTGGCTCATACTCACCAAAAGCCTGGTCCTTGTCAAGCTCAAAGTCGAACTTGTCGCCACGTTCAAGGTCGTAGAGATTCTCCTCGAGTGCGTCGAGTGCGGCGCCGAATCCTGATATGAACACGAATGGTTGTTCCTGTGATGTTTCCTCTACGAGTTTGCGCTCTCCGTTGTCGTTTATGGTGAAGAGCTGGTAGTGAGCTGCGATGAGCTTGTTTGTTTTGTTTTCCATTATTTTCTTGTTTTTTTTATTTTATATTTTTGGTGTTTTTATCAATCGGTATGCAAAGGTACAATAAATAAATGAGATTATAGGATTAAAACATTATGACTGTTCATCATAAATGTGTAAATTTGCAATCTAATGAGGCTCTTTGAGCCATGTCAAGATTTAGATTATGAAAAGAAACCACTATTTGTTGCCAGTATTGGTAGCTTGCTTGCTGATATTGCCACTGCATGAAGTTGACGCGCAACAATACTCAAAACTCTCGTCCTCCCTTCGCGGACTATTGCTGGAAGCACCTGGCACGAAGGAGAATTCGCGTGCGGTGCTGAGGCAGTCCCCATCCGACAAACGCCATGTGTGTGCCCTTGTCCGTACTGCAGACCTGTCGTCAGCTCCGCTTTCCGAAAACGGCTGCCGCACGTTGGCGCGCATCGGCAACGTGTTTGTTGCAGATGTCCCGTTAAACAGCCTGTCCCTTATGGCAGCCGACCCGCGCATTTGCCGCGTGGAGGCAGAGCGCGGCAACCAATTGCAGCTTGACTCTATGGCTCTTTATACCAATGCCACCGACATATATACGGCCCGTCATCTGTCGCAAGCCTACACTGGCAGTGGGGTGGTGGTTGGTCTGATGGATGTGGGCTTTGACCTCACGCATCCCACATTTCTTGACACCGAAGGTAAGGGCTCTCGCATCATGAGGTTCTGGGACCAGCTCAGCACCGACACAATCGGGAGTGATATGTATGTTGGAGCAGAATATACCTCCGCCGAGGCAATAAGCAGATATGCCCATTCGCGTGATGCTGTTTCCATTTTTCATGGTACTCATACGCTTGGCATTGCCGCCGGCAATGGGGCAGGCACTCCTTATGCAGGCATGGCACCAGATAGCGAACTGTGTCTTGTGAGCAATGCCGTGTCGGGCGACGAGCCTTACATATCAGACGTCGACTTGTACAGGTACACTACTGCCACCGACCTTCTCGGCTTCAAATATCTCTTCGACTATGCCGCGTCTGTAGGTAAGCCATGTGTCGTGTCGTTCAGCGAGGGCTCGCGCCAGGACTTTCGCGGTGACGACCAACTGTATTATGAGGCACTTTCCCATCTTGTGGGACCTGGGCGCATAATTGTAGCTTCGGCTGGCAACGAGAGTCTGAATCGAAGTTATGTCGGCAAGCCTGTTGGAATGGTTTCAGCAGGTACATTTGTCTCTACTGACGACAATTACGTTGGCGTGACAATAAACACGCGCGGCAACCTTAACATACTAACTAAGCTATGTGGGCTGGATGGTGACCATCGCATAGAGTTGAAGTCAAAACATATAGGTACCAGCGACCATCAGGTTGTCATGGACGTGCCGGTTTCTGACGTGTGTGCTTCTCCCGACTCGCTGCTTAGTGAGGCGTTTGCCATTGATGATGTGGACTATAGGCTGACGATGTCTGCCTACCGCTCATGCTATGAGCCGGACGATATTGTTGTTGACGTGCATTTGGAGCGCACAGACGAGCAAAAGCTTGGACAAGAAGGATATAAGCCAGCGTTTCTGGTGACAGGCGAGGATGGTATGGGCGAAATATTTTCCGTTCATGGTAGTTTCTTGCGTGTTGACGATTATGAGCTAGACGACGCCGTGAACACTCACAACATTCTCTCGCCCGGCAGTGCCCCGTCCGTCATCTGTGTCGGCTCCACGTCGTATAGGCCCAGCTATGTCAATATGTATGGCACGGAGAAGAATACACATTGGGGACCAACGCGCCAGCGAAGCAGTTTCTCGTCGGTCGGTCCAACGTTTGACGGACGTGTAAAGCCGGATGTCATGGCTCCAGGAGCCAACGTCATATCCGCTATGAGCAGCTATTATATGGAGAGCCACACATCGGGTATAAGCAAGCTCGTGTCTGAACAAGCCTGGAACGGCAGGACATACGGATGGTCTGTTGAGTGCGGCACGTCAATGTCAGCGCCTGCGGTTGCAGGAATAATAGCCTTATGGCTTGAAGCTAATCCCCGCTTGTCGCCAGCTGACGTGATGGATGTGATAAGACGCACGTCCCACCCGTGCGGTGACTATGGAGACATGACTCCATTTTATTGCGGTTGCGGGGCAATTGACGCCTATGCCGGACTGTTGGATGTGCTTGGACTGTTGGGCATAGACGCACTTTCGGCTGTTAATCCAGCCAAAGTGGACATAAAGATTGTGGACAGCAAGACGCTGTGTGTGGCGTTTGACGCCCCGATAGATGCCGATGGCGACTTGAGGGTGTATGGCGTTGACGGCAAGTTGCGTATGAGGCAACGGCTTGTAGCTGGGACTGAGTGCTACTCACTGGATGTCAGCGGTATGGAGCATGGCGTTTATGCCGTTCAGGTGACTACACGACACGAAAGCGGGTCGGTGCTTGTGCGTAAGTAGTATGTCTGGTGAATTATGGTCGTTGGCAAAGTAGTAAGTATATAAAAAAACTTCTTCTTTTAGTTGGATTTATATGAAATTTATATACTTTTGCACCACAATAGCAACAACATTGAACAATTACAATAACGCTATCAAGAACAATTACAACAACATTAAAAAAAAGTTATGAGAAAAGTAAAGTTTTTGTTGATGGCTGTCGTGGCAGCCATTGTCTTTGCATGTGGCACGACACGCACCGTGCCTATTACAGGACGCAAGCAGAACATCCTTGTTAGTGATGAGCAGGTGCTCTCGTTGAGCAACCAGGAGTACACCAACTACATGAAGTCGGCGAAACTCTCCACCAACACAGAAAACACGGCTATGGTAAAGCGCGTGGGGCAGCGGCTTGCCACGGCTGTTGAGAAATATCTCAACGAGCACGGTCTGCAGGCTGAGACCAAACAGTTTAACTGGGAGTTTAATCTTGTACAGGACAAGAATGTTAACGCTTTCTGTATGCCAGGGGGAAAGATTGTGGTTTATGAGGGCTTGTTGCCCGTCACCAAGGATGAGGCTTCGCTTGCCATTGTTCTTGGCCATGAGATTGCACATGCTGTGGCAAAACACTCTGCCGAGCAGATGAGCAAGCAGATAAAAAACCAGTATGGCACGCAGATTCTCGGGCAAGTGCTCAGTGCGGCTGGAGTAAGCTCTGGCACGACGCAGCTCGCGCAGATTATAGCTCAGAAGGGTCTGCAATTCCGCAGCCTTAAGTACTCGCGTGAGAATGAGAGCGAGGCTGACCATATGGGGCTAATTTTCGCCGCAATGGCTGGCTATGATCCTAATGTGGCTGTTTCGTTTTGGGAGCGTATGGCACAGGCAACAGGCAGCAACGGTAACCAGAGCGACATGTTTAGCGACCATCCGTCCGATGCCAAGCGCATTGCCGCCATCAAGCAGGAACTGCCCGAGGCTCTGACATATTATCACCCTGCTACAACGTCAACCTCTTCCTCAAAGAAGACAACAACATCGTCAAAGAAGACCACATCTTCTTCAAAGAAAAAAACTACATCTTCAAAGAAGAAGTCGACAAAAAAATAATGAAAGGATGGTAAGGATGTTATGCAAAGTTGGTATGGCATCCTTGCCATATTCTC
>CALBYK010000290.1 GCA_937889855.1 uncultured Prevotella sp. | reverse complement strand
AGCGTAGAAGAAGGCTGTCCAGTCGCAGCCGAACTGGATGCAGAATCCGCCGCAGGCGAAACCCGTCCCGATGGCAACCTGGAGAGGCGTGTAGTTGCGCTTGCGCTTGGCTATCTGCTCAAGCTCCTCGGCATACTGCTCTATTGAGTAGTCTTCCGTAATGGCCTTCCATGAGAGCTTTGAGATGAGCGAGATGCGGGTCATGTCGATGCCGTGCTTTGTACAACGCTGAAACTTGGTAAACGAGTGCTCGCCATCACTGAGGTTAACCATGAGCATGTTGAACTGCACGTAAACGTGAAGATGCTCCTCTGGCAACCCGAGGAAAGCGGCGACACGATTCATGTTGCGGATGATGCGGTTTGTGTCGGCGGCACTCTCTACAAGCATCTGACCTGTCTTAAGGAGCAAGTCGAGCTTTCGTCTCAATAACTTTTCGTACTCGATTTTTTGGATCTGATCCATACTTTCTCTTTTCTGTATATTATTTGGTTGAATAAAACGGAATGTCTATTCCATTAACGGACTGCAAAGTTACTGCTTTTTTGCGACATAGGGAAACATAAACTTTCATATATACCTTTATGTCACCAAAAAATCGTATCTTTGCACATATATTATATTTAACATCATCTAAAAATATCCTGTATGAAAGATTTCTTCAAGCATGTACTTGCCACTATAGTCGGCATCGTCATTCTTGTCATCGCTGTAGGCATCTTCAGCGTGATGAGCATTGTGGGAATGGTGGCGTCTGGGCAAGCCACTCAAAACGTTGAAAAGAACTCCGTGCTCGTGGTAAACCTCAACGGCGACATTGAGGAACAGGGCAAAGACGACATGATGGGAAGGTTCACCGGCAACTACTCTCCTACAGCCGGGCTAAACGACATCCTCGCTGCCATAAAGAAAGCCAAGAACAACGAGAACGTGAAGGGTATATACATAGAGGCTGGAGCCCTGGACGCAGGACTTGCCACACTACAGGAAATAAGAGGCGCGCTCGACGGCTTCCGCAAAAGCGGCAAATGGATTGTTGCATACGGCGACTCTTACTCGCAGGGCGCATATTATCTTGCTTCCGCTGCCAATAAGGTGTACCTTAACCCACAGGGCATGGTAGACTGGCACGGCATTGCCGCACAGCCCATCTTCCTTAAGGACCTTATGGCAAAGTTCGGCGTGAAATACCAGGTGGTGAAGGACGGAACATTCAAGAGCGCCACCGAGACTTTCACTGAAGATCACATGAGCGAGGCCAACCGCCTGCAGACAAAACTCTACATAGACGGAGCATGGAGCAATATATGTCAGGCTGTGTCGAAGAGCCGAGGGATAAGCGTCGACTCACTCAACAGGTATGCTGATGAATACACCGCCCTTCAACCTGCCGAACTGCTGAAGAAACGCAAGATGGTGGACGGACTGATGTACGCGGACAAGGTGAAGGACGCCGTGAAGGAGCTGCTGAAGATTGATAAGGACGAGGCAGTGCCGCAAATATCTGTGAGCGACATGCTCAACGCCAAGGACACAGAGGACAAAGGCGACGAGATTGCCGTCTACTATGCCTATGGCAGCGTTGTACAGGAGGACATCTCAAACATAACTTCAACCAACGAGCACTGCATTGCAGCAACAACAGTGTGCAAGGACCTCGAGGACCTCATGAACGATGACGACGTGAAGGCAGTGGTGATACGCGTCAACTCAGGCGGAGGCGACGCGTATGCCTCGGAACAGATATGGCATCAGGTGAGCATGCTTAAAGAGAAAAAACCTGTGGTTATTTCCATGGGCGACTATGCCGCTTCAGGCGCTTACTATCTCTCGGCTCCGGCATCATGGATTGTGGCACAGCCAAACGCCCTCACGGGCAGCATTGGTATCTTCGCCGCCATTCCTGACGCAAGCGGACTCATAACGCAAAAGCTTGGAGTGAAGTTTGACGAGGTGAAGACAAACCGCAACGCCACCTTCGGCAACACCATGGCACGCCCATTTAATGCCGAGGAGACGGCCATGATGCAGGCTTATGTAAACAACGGATACGCACTGTTCCGCAAACGTGTGGCAGACGGTAGACACTTGCCGGTTGAGAGTGTGGAGAAGATAGCACAGGGACGTGTGTGGATAGGAAGCGACGCATTGAGGATAAAGCTCGTCGACCAGCTGGGCAGCCTTGACGACGCTGTCAAGAAGGCGGCACAACTCGCAAAAATTAAAGAGTACTACACCACAGAATACCCGGCACCGGCGTCATGGACTGACCAGTTGTTTGACAGCATGTCGGGAGGCAACTATCTTGACGAGCAACTGCGCGTAACGCTGGGCGATCTATACGAGCCTTTCTGCATGATGCGCACACTCAACAAACGTCAGGCTATGCAGGCTCGGCTGCCTTATATAATGAACATAAAATAACATCATGAGAACAGAAGGTGATTTCATAAAAATCAATGAATGGCTTCTACCACTTAGTTGGCTTTACGGCATCGGGGTGCGGGTGCGCAACTGGATGTTCAACATTGGATTGCTCAAGACGCAAAGCTATGACATACCGATAATAGCCGTAGGCAACATAACGGTGGGAGGCTCGGGCAAGACGCCACACGTGGAGTATCTCATAAGCTTGCTGCACGACAAGCTCAAGGTAGGGGTGCTCTCACGTGGGTACAAACGCAAGAGCCACGGATACGTGCTCGCCGACAGCACAACGCCAATGCGCGAGATAGGAGACGAGCCTTACCAGATGCGGCAGAAGTTTGACGACATATATGTGGCAGTAGACAAGAAACGGCGCGAGGGCATCGACCGGCTCACAACCGACGACACCACTAAGGATGTCGACGTTATCCTGCTTGACGACGCCTACCAGCACCGCTACGTAAAGCCGGGCGTCAACATCCTGCTCGTCGACTACCACCGGCTTATCATCTACGACAAACTGCTGCCGGCCGGACGCATGCGCGAGCCGCAGGACGGCAAGTCAAGGGCCGACATCGTGATTGTGACAAAATGTCCGAAGGACCTGAAGCCTATGGAGTTCCGCGTGCTGAAACGCGCCATGGACCTTTATCCGTATCAGGAGCTGTTCTTCACTACCCTGCAATATGAGTCGCTGAAAATGGTGTTCGGCGACAAGCGACTGCCTATAGCTGACCTGCCGCATGATATCAATATATTGCTGCTCACGGGAATTGCCTCTCCCCAACAGATGATTGTTGACCTGCAGGCTGTATCCCGCAACATAACGCCACTCACCTTCGGCGACCATCACCAATTCACGGCTAATGAGATGGAACACGTCAACTCAACGTTCGCGTCGATGAAGTCGCCAAAGATTATCATCACCACAGAGAAGGATGCCACGCGACTTGCCACAGTCGAGGGAATGTCCGAAGAAACAAGACAAAACATTTACGCCCTTCCAATAAGGATACGCTTCATGTTGGACGGCGAAGAGGAATTTAACAATAAAATAATAAGTTATGTACGAAAAAATTCAAGAAACAGCATCCTGGCTAAAAGAAAGGATGACAACAAGTCCTAAGACAGCCATCATTCTCGGTACAGGTCTCGGACAACTCGCTACTGAAATCACCGACAGCTACGAATTCTCATATAAGGATATACCCAACTTCCCCGTGTCTACCGTGGAGGGACATGCCGGTAAACTAATCTTCGGCAAACTCGGAGGCAAGGACATCATGGCCATGGAGGGACGCTTCCACTACTATGAGGGCTACTCTATGAAGGAGGTGACTTTCCCTATACGTGTGATGTACGAGCTGGGCATTAAGACTCTCTTCGTGAGCAACGCCTCGGGTGGCATGAACCCCGAGTTCAAGATTGGCGACCTCATGATTATCACCGACCACATCAACTTCTTCCCGGAGCATCCGCTGCGCGGCAAGAACTTCCCGACAGGCCCGCGCTTCCCCGACATGCACGAAACCTACGACCACTCGCTCATCAACGAGGCAAAGCAGATTGCAAAGGAAAAGGGCATACGCGTAGTGGAGGGTGTGTATATCGGCGTGCAGGGACCGACGTTCGAGACACCTGCCGAGTATAAGATGTACCACCGCCTCGGTGCGGACGCTGTGGGCATGAGCACCGTGCCTGAGGTTATCGTGGCCCACCATTGCGGCATACGCACATTCGGCATCTCTATCATCACCGACCTCGGACTTGAAGACACGCCTGTAGAGGTGTCGCACGAGGAGGTGCAGGTGGCTGCCAACAACGCGCAGCCGCTTATGACAGAAATTATGCGCGAGATGATTCGACGCGCATAAGCAAGAAACATTTAGGAGGGTACGGCATCTTGCCGTACCCACTCTGTCTATATACACATTATTTATTATATGACTGACATTTCCAAACTCGGTGAGTTCGGGCTTATCCACCACCTCACCGACAACATAAAACTAAAGAACTCGTCAACAATAAAAGGTGTAGGCGACGACTGCGCCGTGC
>CALBYK010000289.1 GCA_937889855.1 uncultured Prevotella sp. | reverse complement strand
TCTCGAAAGCGGATGCAAAGGTAAGGCAAAAATTCTTTCCGTGCAAGTGTTTTGACAAAAAAGTTTCAAAAAAAGTTGATTTTTAGCATATAATTGAGGTAAATCAAGCATATTGAATTAAAAAGCTACTGTCGGGTCGATTTTTTGCCGCAACAAATCATTGAGAAGCTGACATTATAAGAAAACAATTTGCTTCTGCTAATTGGCTTATATATTTACTGCCCGCCTACTAAAACAAAACAAGCACAAAAGGCGTCAGGAATTCATGGTTGCAACAGATGATGTCGTAAGGAGAGATAAAGAGAGAGAGAAAAAAAAAGATGGCAAAAGAAACATTCCGTTAACACGGCGCTTCTTTTGCCATCTTACGTCACTCCACTCACACACTCAGCGTGTGCGTCACATTATACGTGACCGATTAAGAACCGGGTTGGAGAACTTTGATATTTATGAAATGATTATATGTCTAAGGGAATGTATACACCTCCTGATCCATCCGACCCGACGCGTTTTGCCTGCGGCAAAGGACACGCGGTCATTTATATTTATTAATGTGTCGAAATGGTGGAATTATTATTCCTCGTTAGCACGGAGCTGCTGAACATAGATAGCGTGCTCCATCTTGAGTCTCTTCAAAACAGAAGGCTTGTTGTACTGCTGGCGTGCGCGCAACTCTTTAACAACACCTGTCTTTTCGAATTTTCTCTTGAACTTCTTGAGAGCTCTTTCGATGTTCTCACCATCTTTAACTGGTACAATAATCATTTTGTTTTCTTTTATTAATTTAGTTATACAATATTGACTTTGCGGTGCCTTACCGCAAATGTGGGTGCAAAGTTACTGATTATTTGTGAATTAGCAAAGTTTTTAGGGTATTTTTCTACTTTTCAATGCCATTGCTGCCCTATCAAGCATCATTAAAGCACTCTTATAAGCCATATTGACCCAGAACTCGTGTTACCAAGGCTTGGTAATGAATCTACAAAGCCATGTAAGCCTGCTACCAGAATTTGGTTGTTGTGTTACCGAAGCATGGTACAATCCAAAGATTGGTCAGTTGTATTTACAGGCTCAGCACCCCCTTCTGCCTTATGTCCTGTGACGATGCCCCGACAAGAATGTCGAAGTCGCCCTTCTCGAGTACGCGCTTCATGCCTTCACCAATAATGGAAAGTTCGTCGAAGCCGAGTGTAAACTCGACGGTGCGGCTCTCGCCAGCCTTCAGGCTCACCTTCTCGAAGGCACGCAGCTGCAACGCCGGCTGTGCGAACGATGCTGCACGGTCGTGGATATAGAGCTGCACCACCTCACTGCCGTCGCGCGTGCCAGTGTTCTTCACCGTCAGCTTGACCTTGGCAAGAGCCGGGCTTGCAGCCATCAGCAGTCCATTAGCCGACTCCATTGCCTCTGTCTGTCCGTTGACCGATGCCACCTGCGGTTTGTTGGCAGTAGCGGCAGCGTCAGACGGGTCGGCAATTTTCACTATGGTCATTCCTGAGTAGTCGAATTTGGTGTATGACAGTCCGTAGCCGAAAGGATAGAGCGGAGCCGACTCCATATCCATGTAGTCGCGCGTCTTGCCCTGGCTATAGTATACGGGGAGCTGGCCAACGCTGCGTGGAATGCTCACCGGCAGACGTCCAGAGGGGTTCTTGTCACCGAACAGAATCTTGGCGATGGCGTTGCCGCCCTGCTCGCCGGGATACCAAGCCGTGAGTAAGGCGTCGGCCTTCTCGGCTGCATTGTTCATCAGCAGCGTGCGTCCCTCTATGTATACGACAATCAGTGGCTTGCTTGTGCGACGCGTCACCTGCGCCATGGCGTCGATAAGCTCCTCCTGCTTTCCGAGGAGGTCGAGTGTGGAACGGTCAAAGCCCTCACCACAGTCCATGTCGAGCACCTCCTTTGAGGCGATGGCTGCACCGGTAGATATATATTTAGTGCGGAAGTCGCGTGCGCTGGAGCCGCCTACCACCAGTACAACGGCATCGGCATTCTCGGCTGCCTTCACGGCAGCGGGGATGTCGGCGGTTGTTGTGTCGCGCACAGCACATCCCTTGGCGTAAACCACCTCCGTCTTGTCACCTACAACAGCCTTGATGCCGTCGAGTACGGTGTGTATGGCCTCTCGTGCCTGCGGTGCTGTATAGTCACCGAGTTGGTTGTATGGTGTGTCGGCGTTAGGTCCAATCACGGCGATGCGTTTCAGCGAGTGGGACAACGGCAGTGCGCCGTTGTTCTTCAGCAACACAGTGCCCTCTTCAGCCACCTGCTCGGCAATAGCCTTGTGTTCCTCGGAGCGGCATGTGAGCTTTGCTGTCTTGGGGTTGACATATGGATTCTCGAATAATCCCTGCTCAAACTTCAAGCGAAGCACATTTGCCACGGCGCGGTTGATGTCGGCTTCGCTTATATCCCCTTTCTCAAACTCGCTTTTCAGGTTGTTTCCGAAAGCCTCGCCTCCGAGATCCATGTCGAGTCCGGCCTTCAGTGCTATAGATGCTGCCTGTGCATTGTCGTTTGCGGCACCCAGTCCGTGAATGAGTTCAACAGAGAAGAGGTCGCTGTAGACGACGCCGTTGAATCCCCATTCGCCGCGCAGGATGTCGGTAAGGAGTTTCTTGCTTCCGGTGCAAGGTACGCCGTCAACATGGTTGTAAGATGTCATCACTGTGGCGGCCCCCGACTTCACGGCTCGTTCAAACGGCAGGAGCAGTTGAGAGCGCAGCAAGCGCTCGCCTGCATACACGCTGCCTCCGTTGTGGCCCCCCTCGGGTACGCCATATGCTGCCAGGTGTTTCAGTGTGGCAAATACGTGCTTGCCGTCTGTGGCGTTACCCTGCATGCCCTGCACGATAGCAGGCCCGAGCACGCCTGCAAGCCAAGGGTCCTCGCCGAACCCCTCTTCCATTCGCGACCAGCGCGGCTCGCGTGCCACATCAAGCACAGGACCGTAGCCAACATTACCTCCCTGTGAGCGCACTTCAGCCCCCATGGCCTCACCCATGCGGTGCATCAATTCGGGATTCCATGTCGACGCGCAGCACAGTCCCGTGGGGTAGACAGTCGTGCCTATTGCCATGTGTCCGTGCGGTGTCTCCTCGGCAAACAGAATGGGTATGCCGAGACGCGTGTTCTCTACTGCGTATTTCTGAAGGCCATTTATGGCTTTCGCTGCCAGTTCTGGATACAATCCTGTTTCGAGTGTCTTCTGAGTCCAAGGGTCAGCGCGCAGCACAGCCCAATAAGAGCCAATGGGGGCTTCGTCCATCATCTTTTTGAACTTCTCCGAAGGCTCCACCGTCTTCTTGCTGGTCTTGTTGTACATCTCCCAACCGAGAGGGCAGCGCAGTTGCGCTATTTTCTCCTCCAATGTCATGCGCTTCAAGAGGTCGGCTACGCGTTCCTCTATAGGTCTTGACGCCTGTTTGTATATAGGGTTTTCAACGCTTGTTTGCTTCTTTGTCTTGACATGTGTTTGCGCAGGTGCCGGCAGTAGCGATGCTGCAAGCAGTATTGCAAAAAGGCTTCTTCGTTTATAAATCATAATAGAGCGTGTTTAGTAAATTATTTATCTGTAGTTTTGTAGTTAAATTATCATCTGCAAAGTTAACAATTTTCTTCAATTACAATCAACAGATTCGCCATTTTTAAACATTAGCATCCACTTATGTGGCCGTGGACTCTGGATTTGTGGTTATTATAATGTTTGTATGTTTGATGAATTCTGTTGTTGAAAACTTGTTTAATATAAAAATCCCTGCACGCAAGTCAAAAGATGAGACTTCCATGCAGGGAATTTCTTTAGTTATGTAGCGTATTTATTCAATGTCATTGTTGTGGTCGAGTGAGTCATTGAAGTCCTTCGGCTCGCGGTGCTCGCGGTTCTCGCGACGTCCGTCGCGGCGCTCACCACCCTCGCGGCGCGGACGACGCTCGCCACGTGGGCGACGCTCACGCTCTACGTAGCCCTCCGGTTTCGGGAGAAGCACACGGTGAGAGAGTTTGTACTTACCAGTCTTCGGATCAATCTCCATGAGCTTAACCTTAATTTTATCGCCTTCCTTGATGCCTGCCTCCTCTACTGTCTCAAGACGCTTCCAGTCAATCTCAGAGATGTGGAGCAATCCGTCCTTGCCAGGCATTATTTCAACGAAGCAGCCATAAGGCATGATAGAGCGCACTGTGCCCTCATAAACTTCGCCAACTTCAGGAATTGCAACAATAGCCTTAATCTTGCCAAGGGCAGCATCGATGGCGTCCTTGTTAGGAGCCGAAATCTGTACTTTGCCTACACCGTCGGCCTCGTCGATGGTGATTGTTGCGCCAGTGTCCTCCTGCATCTGCTGGATAATCTTGCCACCAGGGCCAATCACGGCACCAATGAACTCCTTAGGTATCTCAATCTGGATGATGCGTGGAACCTGCGGCTTGAGCTCCTTACGCGGCTCAGAGATTGTCTCCATCATGCAGTTGAGGATATGCTCGCGGCCAGCCTTAGCCTGCATAAGAGCCTTCTCAAGAATCTCGAAGCTCAAACCGTCGCACTTGATATCCATCTGTGTGGCTGTAAGACCGTCGCGTGTACCGGTAGTCTTGAAGTCCATGTCGCCCAAGTGGTCCTCATCACCGAGGATGTCGCTAAGCACAGCATACTTCTCCTCGCCCGGGTTCTTGATAAGACCCATTGCGATGCCGCTGACAGGCTTCTTCATAGGAACACCAGCGTCCATAAGGGCGAGAGTGCCGGCACATACTGTTGCCATTGAAGAAGAACCGTTTGACTCGAGAATCTGGCTCACAAGGCGAACAGTGTAAGGGAAGTCCTCAGGAATCTGACCCTTCAATCCGCGCCATGCCAGGTGACCGTGACCAATCTCACGACGACCTACACCGCGCTGAGCCTTGGCCTCGCCAGTACAGAACGGCGGGAAATTGTAGTGAAGGAGGAAGCGCTGGTAGCCTTTCTCCAGTACGTCGTCAACGAGCTTCTCGTCCATCTTCGTTCCGAGAGTACATGTAGACAACGACTGTGTCTCGCCACGTGTGAAGATAGCACTTCCGTGAGGCATAGGCAGCGGAGACACCTCGCACCAGATAGGACGGATGTCTGTGGTCTTGCGGCCGTCGAGACGTTTGCCCTCGTCGAGGATGCAGCGGCGCATAGAGTCGCGCATCACGTCGGCATAGTAGCGCACCATCTCAGCGTGCTTCTCGTCGAGCTCCTCGGGAGTAAGCTCTGTGTGGGCTGCGTCGTAAGCCTCCTGGAAGTCGGAGAGAATCTTGTCGAAAGCCTCCTCGCGGCTCTTCTTGTCGTGGTCGCCAGCCTCAGCGATGGCATAACACTTGTCGTAGGTCTCCTTGCGGAGCTGCTCGCGCAGTTCCTCGTCGTTCACCTCGTGGCAGTACTCGCGCTTAACGTCGGTGCCAAGCTCCTTTGAAAGCTCGGTCTGGAGCTCGCACATCGGCTTGATTGCAGCCATGGCAGCCTTGAGGGCACCAATCATGTCCTGCTCCGACACTTCCTTCATCTCGCCCTCCACCATCATGATGTTCTCGGCAGAGGCACCAACCATGATGTCCATGTCGGCATCCTTCATCTGCTCGAAGGTCGGGTCGATAACATACTCGCCGTTGATGCGGGCAACGCGAACCTCAGAGATAGGACATTCGAAAGGTATATCTGAACAAGCCATTGCGGCTGAAGCTGCAAATCCTGCAAGAGCATCAGGCTGGTCAACACCGTCGGCGCTGAGAAGCATGATCTGTACGTATACCTCGGCGTGGTAGTTCGACGGGAAGAGCGGACGGAGCACGCGGTCAACAAGGCGCGACGTGAGGATCTCGTTGTCGCCCGACTTGCCCTCGCGCTTTGTGAAGCCACCGGGGAAACGGCCTGCTGCTGAGTACTGCTCTTTGTAGTCTACCTGCAAAGGCATGAAATCTGTTCCGGGAACTGCATCTTTTGCGGCACAAACAGTGGCGAGAAGTACGGTGTTGCCCATACGCAGTACAACACTTCCGTCGGTCTGCTTTGCCACTTTCCCGGTCTCAATGCTGATGGTTCTGCCATCAGGCAATGATACTGTCTTTGTAATTACGTTCATCTAAATCGTTATAATAACATCAAAAAATTAAATATGGTAGCAAAGTTAGCGATTTTCAAGCGGATAAACGAACGTTGAACGGATATTTTTGTTTTTTTATTCAATTTTGCGGTCATGCAAAGACTGTGTGCACAAACAACTATGTAATATTTACTTTTTTGATTAACTTTGCACAAAAAACAAAACATTTACAAATAATATATGATACGCACATTATTAATTGTCGCGCTTGGAGGCGGGATTGGCTCTGCCTTGCGGTTCATGGTGTCGAAGATTGTGACTGAGAATATGAACAGCACATTCCCCTACCCAACGTTTGCTGTGAATATCGGTGGATGTCTGCTTATAGGCCTGTTCTACGGTTTGTCATCGCATGGCAACCTTGGCGGCAATTCCGTCAGAATGCTGCTAACGACAGGTCTATGTGGTGGCTTCACCACATTCTCTACCTTCTGCAACGAGAACCTTGCGCTGCTGCGCGGCGGCAACATCATCGCAGCAGCGCTGTATGCTGGACTAAGCATCGTGCTCGGATTTATGGCTGTGGCGGCAGGCTATTGGATTGCTGAACACGCAATCGAGTAGGAGGAAAACGAAGTGTTTTTCTTCCTACTTTCGTTCTCCACCCCCTAACACCACCGTACATGCGATTCCGCATACAACGGTTCCTATTTTAAGTGCCATCCGGGATATTAATGAAGCCACTGAAATGCGCTCAATCATTATCTTTATTGCAACAATTTCAACACTTCGTCCAAAGGAAGTTGTGTCCCTTCCGACACTTGTTCAGGCGAAAGCCCCATTGCAAGGAAGCGCTTGGCATTTGATTTCTTAGCATCATCCATGCCTTGTGCCATGCCTTGTGCCATGCCTTGTGCCATGCCTTGTGCCATGCCTTGACGAAGTCCTTCCTCGCGTCCTTCCTTCATTCCCTTCTCGCGTGCCTCACGTTCAGCGGCAGCCATACATGCCATGTTGTCACGGGCTATCCAAAGACTGTTTTCATAAGCTTCCCATTCTTTTTTATTCAGTCTATGACTGTCGGCATATTCCTCCAATTTCTTGAATATCTCCTTCTGCGCCGTAAACGGCATCCTGCTCAATGCTTCCATATGCTTCAAAACATAAATCCATTTTTCGAAATCCGACTCACACTCATCCTCTTTTTTCTTAAAAAGAGGCAATACCAAATATATGAAACGAAGCTTGTCGGAAGCCCGCTCCATAGTGTCCTTATCTGCAAGTATTATATCTGTTCTGAACTTGTCAAGACCTTCTGTCTTTGGATTGTAATTCATAAAGCAGACAGTGTAAACTGGCAGGAACTTGTAAGCATCCTCCTTCTCTTTCTTGCTTTTGTCAACCTGTTCGAGAATACTGCGGCATGCATAGCATATTGAACGGTCTAAGAAGTTCGGCTGCCATTTGTTTTGCATCTCAACAATGAAGCGCTTGCCGTTGTCGGCCTCACAATACACATCGTATATTATACCGCGTTGGTCTCTGGTGGGTGCCAATTGCTCTTTGTCCCTGAAAGTGACATTATCGACATGCAACTCACCCATCAGCAGATCGTTCAAGAAACTTATGAGTAAATCCTTGCTGAACTCCTGACCGAAGAGGCGCTTAAAGCCCCAATCTGTGAATGGGTTGATGTATCTTGACATTGCTATACTTTAATAGGTGTGTAATTCTGACTGCTAAAGTAGCATTATTTTGTGAGAATAACAAGGAATTACGGATAAAAATGTGTAAGTTTGCAAGTCAAAATAGAAAATCGAGGAAGAACCGAAACGAATATAATAAAAACATCATGAATCTAAAGTTAATAAGAAAGCTCTTGGCAATGACTCTCGCAGTCTTGTCCATAATCTGCGCGTCATCATGCAACGAACGCAAATTCCATGTCAGCGGCACTATTGAGAATGCCGCTGATTCAACACTCTATTTTGAGAACATGAGTCTGAATGGCCCGGTAAAAGTCGACTCTGTAAAATTGTCCGCCGACGGTTCGTTCTCGTTCGACGGCAATGCACCCACAGCCCCCGACTTCTACCGTCTGCGCATCGCCGGACAGATTATCAACATCGCCATTGACTCCACAGAGGCCATAAGCGTTAAGGCCACCTATCCGAGTATGGCGTCGCAGTATGAAGTCAAAGGCTCCGACGACTGCCAGCGCATAAAGGAGCTTGCCGTCATGCAGATGCAGCTGCAGGCCCAAGTGAGCATGATAGCGCGGAGCCAGCAGCTCGGCGCCGACGCCGTGAGCGACAGCATCAGCAGCGTGGTGGAGAGCTACAAGCAGATTGTCAAGCTGCACTACATCTTCAAGGAGCCGATGAAGGCGTCGTCGTACTTCGCCCTGTTCCAGACCATCAGCGTAGGCGGGCAGCCTACACTCATCTTCAACCCACGCTCATCGGAGAGCGACGTGAAGGTGTTCGCCGCTGTTGCCACAAGCTGGGACACGTTCTATCCTAACGAGGAGCGAGGTGAAAACCTCCACAACATCGCCATAGAAGGCATGAAGGACGTGCGCCTCGCTCAGAGCCGCAAGGCGGCACAGGCTATAGACGCGTCGAAGATTAACGCAACTGGGATTATCGACTTCACCCTCACCGACAATCACGGTGTGAAACGTCCTTTGTCGTCGCTTGCCGGAAAGGTGGTGATGCTTGACTTCCATATATTTGCCAGTGACAAGTCACTGCAGCGTATCATGATGCTTCGTGAGTTATACAACAAATATCATGCAGCCGGTTTCGATATATACCAGGTATCGGTGGATGGTGACGAACACTTCTGGAAGACCCAGACTGCGGAGTTGCCATGGATTTGCACCCGTGTGGACGACAGTACCCAGCAGGTGCTCCAGCTATATAACGTACAGCAAATACCTACGTTCTTCCTGCTTGACAAGAACTGCAATGTAGTGAAGCGTGACACGCAGGTTAAGGACATTGACGCGGAAATAAAGGCCTTACTGTAAAAGACGAAGCCATGCCACACGTCACGAATCTATAAGGTTGCGTCATTTGTGCGGCATGGCTTGGAAGTTTTCTATTGTCATTGTAGTTATTTTCCCCAGTTCTTGTATGGATTGACAAGCAACTGTGAATTGTAGTAACGGCGGTCGCCAGTGACCTCGTCGCCGATAAAGTCGGGCTTGGCGTAAGGCTCGTCTTCTGAGCCAAGTTCCACCTCGGCAATGACAAGTCCGTCGTTGTCGCCGAAGAATTCGTCCACCTCGAACGTGTGCTGTCCGTCGGGGCTCTTGACAAGCCAACGTTGTTTGTCTATTACTCCGCCACGGCAAAGCTCGAAAAGATGTCTGGCCTCGTCGCCCGTTATCTCCTTTTCAAATTCATAGCGCGACACTCCCGTACGGTCGCTGTGGCTCTTTATTGTCAGCCAAGAACGGTCGTCGCGTGTGCGCACTCTCACAGTAGCCGTCTCGCAAGGCATGTAACCCTGCTTGATGTGGCTTGAAGAAAAGGCGGTCTCCTTCCAGGAGCCGCCTTTCTTTATAAGGAACTTACGTTCAATTTCTAATCCACTCATTATAATTGTATTTTGTGGCTAAACCTGTGTGGTTGTCCATATGGCGAATGCCACGCCAAGAACCAATAGTCCGATGATTATCCATTTCACGACATTCTTGCCTTCCTCTTCCTGGCGCTTGGCATAATTCTCACGCTTTATTTTACTGTTCTGGCTCATAGTTATTAAAATTTAAAAGTTTCTCAGTTATACATTTGTACTATTCGTCCACCGTAGGAAACTCCATGAGGTAGGCCTTGATGAAGCCGTCAATCTTGCCGTCCATCACGCCGTCCACATCGGCAGTCTGGTAGCCGGTGCGGTGGTCCTTCACGCGACGGTCGTCGAACACATAGGAGCGTATCTGGCTGCCCCACTCTATCTTCTTCTTGCCAGCCTCAATCTTGGCCTGCGCCTCAAGGCGCTTCTTCATTGCACGGTCGTAGAGCTGCGACTTGAGAAGACGCATGGCGTTATTGCGGTTCTCGAGCTGTTTGCGGCTCTCGGTGTTCTCGATGAGTATTTCCTCTTCCTCCCCAGTGTCGGGATCGGTATACTGGTAGCGCAGGCGCACGCCTGTCTCCACCTTGTTCACGTTCTGGCCTCCGGCTCCGCCCGAGCGGAAGAGGTCCCAGCTCACCTTCGACGGGTCGACATACACCTCAATGGTGTCGTCGACAAGCGGAGAAACGAACACTGAGGCAAATGACGTCATGCGCTTTCCCTGAGCGTTGAATGGCGACACGCGCACAAGGCGATGCACTCCGTTCTCGCTTTTCAGGTATCCGTAGGCATACTCACCTCCCTCTATTTCCATCGTGACACTCTTTATTCCTGCCTCGTCGCCCTCTTGGATGTTGCTTATTGTCACCTTGTGGCCGTGTGCCTCTGCCCACCGCATGTACATGCGCATCAGCATCTGTGCCCAGTCCTGACTCTCCGTGCCGCCGGCACCTGAGTTGATTTTCAGGACACAATCCATCGGGTCTTCTTTCTGGCGGAGCATATTCTTCAACTCAAGGTCCTCGATGGCTTTGATGGCGGCGGCGTAGTCAGCGTCAACCTCCTCCTCGCTGACGAGTTCTTCCTTGTGATAGTCGAAGGCAAGCTGTAGCTCATCAGCGAGACGTCGCACCTGCTCGTAGCCCTTGATCCACTTTTCGATGCCCTTTACTTTCTTCATCTGCTCCTCGGCACGTTTGGGATCGTCCCAGAAGTCGGGAGCCTGTGTGCGGAGTTGCTCTTCCTCGTATTCCACTTTTTTCTGGTCGATATTCAGATAGTGGTTGATGGCGTCAGCGCGCTCAAGCACATCTTTCAATTGGTCGGCTGTTATCATTATCTTTTGTTCTTTTAGTCTTCGTACATTCGGTCAATTACTTCCTTGAAGTTCTTGTATATGACGGGCCGTCGTATCTTCAGCGTATTGGTCAACTCTCCCGACTCCATCGAGAAGTGGTGGGCGATGAGCGTGAAGCGCTTTATCTGCTCGTAGTGCGCGAGCTGCTGCTGAAGCGTCTGTATGCGCTCCATCATCATCTTGTTCACCTTGGGGTCTTTGCACAAGTCCTCGCGGCTCTCAAACGCGATGCCGTGGTCTTTAGCCCACTCCTCGACAAGGCGGAACTCGGGTACGATGAGCGCCGACACGAACTTGCGCTCGTTGGCTATTACAGCCACCTGGTCAATGAACTTGTCGACAAGCAGTAGCGACTCCACCATTTGCGGGGCGATATACTTGCCGTTCGAGGTTTTGAAAAGATCCTTAATGCGGTCGGTGAGGAACAGTTCGCCGTCTTTCAGGTATCCTGCGTCTCCTGTGTGGAAGAACCCGTCGGCAGTGAATGCCTCCTTGTTCACGGCATCCCGACGGTAGTAGCCCTTGGTGATGGTCGGCCCCTTTAGCAGTATCTCGTTGTTCTCGCCAATCTTCACCTGGAGACCGTTGATGGGACGTCCAACAGAACCTATTGTGAAAGGCATGTCAGCACGGTCGCACGACACGGTGGCAAGACTCTCCGTCAAGCCGTAGCCCACAATCATGTTTATGCCAACCGAATGTACAAACCGTTCCACCTCGGGCGACACGGTTGCTCCGGCCGTGGGGAATATGTTGGCATTCTCCAGACCTATCTGCTTGCGCACGAGCCGCAGAATCATCTTGTCCATGAGCTTGTACTCCATGGCGAGCATCAACGACGGGCGCTTGCAGCGGCTCTTGCAGTCGATGTTGTAGCGGCGTCCCACCTCGAGGGCATGGCGGAAAAGATTCTGCTTGGTGGCGCTGGAACGGTCAATCTTGTCCTTTACGGCTTGATACACCTTCTCCCAGAATCGCGGCACTGACGACATGCATGTCGGATGTGTCTCGCGCATTGACTGCTGAATTTCGTGCGGGTCGGTATTAATAATAATGTGTGCTCCCTCCGAGAAAGCCAGATACGACCATCCGCGCTCGAAGATGTGTGTTATTGGCAGGAACTGTATGACGCGGTCGCTCTCCCTGAGCGGCACAACCTCGTCATTGGCCTTCAGCGCGGCGGCATACTGTCCGTAGGACAACATCACGCCCTTGGAGTCGCCTGTCGTGCCTGATGTGTAAAGAATATTACAGAGGTCGTCGTCGTTTGCCTCATTGTAGAGTTGCTCCACCTCACTCTGTCGCGGCAGACCCTCGCCGAGCTTCAGGAAGTCGTCAAAGTAGAGGGCTGCTGGGTCGTGTGTGGAGATGCGCACAGAATGGTCGAAAATGACAATGCGCTCAAGCGAGTGGCACATGCCGAACACACGGTGTGCCTTGTCATACTGCTCCTGCTCGCCGACAAAGAGAAACTTTATCTGCGCGTCGTTTATCATGTATTGTATCTGTTGCTCAGACGATGTGGCATAGAACGGTATCGACGTCACGCGCACGCCATAGGCGCCAAAGTCGGTGACGAGATACTCAATCGAGTTCTGTGAGAATACGCCGATGGTTTCCTGCGGTTTTGCCCCAAGATTGAGCAAGGCGTTGCTTGCCTGCTTCACCAGGAGAGCGAAACGGCTGTAGCTCATGGTTTTCCACGCGGAGCCTCCGAAGGTCTTGTACGTGAAGGCCTCGCGCTCTCCATATTTCTCTGCCTGCTTTAGGGCGAGAACCGAAAGATGACATCTTGTTTGCATAATGACTTGTTTTTTAAGGCGGCTTTTTGTCGCAACCTAAATATTAATGTGCAAAAATACGCTAAAAAAAGCGAAGGGCAAAACAATTCATTACTTATTTTGGACAATATGTCAACAAAAAGTGGGCATGGCAACAATGCCATGCCCACTAATGTGGAGACGATTTCGGTAGCCGCTTATTTCACTACCTTCTTGCCGTTTACGATATACAGTCCATTGCCAAGCTTGTCAAGGCTGTTGCCGAGATAGCGGCCGTCGATGGAGTAGACGTGTGTTGAGGCTGGCTTCACGTTGCCGTCCTTAATGCCGCCAATGCCTGATGTAGGCTCGGTGATGTTCACCTCGTCGAGGAACCAGCGGAGTCCGCCCTGGAAAGTGAGGCGGAACTTGCCGTTTGCCTTGATGGTTGTGGAGAACTCTGTCCATTCATCAGGAGTCATGGTGAAGTCGGTCTGTCCGAGTGTGGCACCGTCGGCTGTCACCTTGAGCGTTGTGTCGTAAGAGCCGTAAGGCGCTGCCTTGAACGTGAGCTTCGACTCGCCGTTGAGCGTGAGCTCAGGAGATGTGAGCGCCGACTGGTCCTCCGAGTACTGTCCGATGCGCGCGCACTGGTTGGCTCCCATCACGTATCCACATTCCCAGCCCTTGACGTCGGGGTTGAATGCTCCTACAGCGAAGTTTTTGTCAAGCGATGAGCTTGGCTTGAACTTGCCGTCGTTGCCGCCGGTACCCTGGCATCTGTCGAAAGTCTCGTGTATTATATATCCTTCCTGCGACGAGCTGATGTTATAGTTTTTGAATGTGAACGAGGCAAGACCGTCCGTGGTGTCCATGTTTGTCAGTGCAATGTTCATGAACTTGGAACCGTCCTTGTTCTCGGTGTTGGTGATGTCGGCAGGCGACGTCGAGTTAGAGAGTGTGCTTCTTGCGGAGATGTTGCCCCAAGGATCGCCACTTTCAGTGTTGTCGCTCTTTGACCCGTCGGCAGGTATTATGGTTATGCGCTCATATGTATTGTATGGCGCATAGTTTGTGTTCGGGATGTTGAGATCCCATGCCTGACGGTCGTAAGTGATGTGGTTCACTATAATTCCTGAAGCCGCGAGATATTTGTCCCAACCTTGTTTCTGTCGGTTCTCAATGATATAATACTCGTCCTTGTTGCCCGGATTGTAGAATATATAGGCATCGCCGCCATCAGCTACAGGCTCGATGTGTGAGTAGCTGGCGTTGTCCTTCAGCTCTATGGGGTCAATCCATCCTGCAACCCATTTCTCGTAGGCTGTGTAACCTGCCGGCGTGAACTGGTTGTTGTTGTAGCTGCCTGAGCACATGAGATCCCATGTTCCCATTCCATAGAAACCGTTGTACTTGATGTCGTAGGCGTCTGGATAGCCGAGGCAGTGTGAGAACTCGTGGCATATGGTGCCGAGGCCTGCCAGACTTGTCGGTGAGCTTAGCTCGTTGGAGCAGGCATAGGTAGATACCTTCTCACTTCCGCACGTGATAGCCGGCTGCAGCACCGACTTGTGCGGCCATACAGTACTGGCTCCGCCGCCGGTAGCCTCGCCCTCGCCGGCATAAAGCACGTACACCATCTCTACATTGCCGTCGCCGTCCCAGTCGTAAGGCGTGAAGTCGACACCGTCGCGCACAGCTGCCTGACATGCAGCCGATATCATACCCTGGGCATTCTTGTCGTAGAGGCGGTTGCCGTTGGCGTCGTTCACGTTCTCGCCGTAGCTGGCGTAAGTACCGAGTGTATATGGTCCGACAACATCAAAGTCTATGTTGAACTGTCCGTTGCTCTGTGCGCTGAAGTAGTCGGACACGCTTCCCGTGAATTTTCCCTCGTTGAATCCCTTCTCGTTTGCAACGCGGTTGTAGAAGGCCTTCGGATCGTCCATCGAGAATTTCTTGTCGGAGAACTGCACGAGCAAGATGATGCATCGCTTGTTGCCAATGTAAGCTGACTTCTGTGCCGATTTCGACTTGGTTCTCATCGGATTCACTCCGCTGACGTTCATGGCAGCCTCGCGCATCTCAATGCTACGCTTGAGCAGCTGGTCCATGTCTGCCACCTTCAGTCGGTTATCGGTGTTGACAGTGTACTTGTTGCCGTCGGCATCCTGCCAGAAATGCATGAACTCGTCACCACAAAGCTCCACTTTAATCTCGGTGCCGTCCACGAGTCTCATGGTGCGCCATATACCACGCTGAGCTGGTATTGCGCTGGCAATGGATGATGTTGCGAGCGCTAACGCAAGTGTAAAGATTTTTGTCTTCATACGTAATAAAAATTCCTATTTTTAAGTAATCAATTTTTACAAAACGAACAAAAAGGAGAGAGATATCCTCAATAACGAGGATATCTAACTCTCCTTTTGCCATAAATGTCATTCAATATGCTTTGTTAGCATTTGTTATTTTGACTTAACCATCTTTATTGCTTTTATACCGCCTTCAACATCGTTGCCCATCCATATGTAGCCAAGCTGCTTTTTGGTCACGCTGTCAATGAGGTAAGTTGTAAGCATGCAGTCCTCGTCGAAGGTGATGGTCTTGAAATCGGCAGACCATGTACCGTTCACCGGACTGGCAGATAGGTTGTTGCCGTTGAGCTGCAAGAGCCACAAGTTTACAGGGTTGGTCAGACCGAAGTTAACACCCTCAGCGAAGTTGTACTCGCCTAAGTGGTCGAATGAGACAGAACCCTTGTTTGTGTCCTTATCGTAAGAGTAGGACAGGATTGCTTTTGAAGAAGGAAGACCGCACATGCCAGTAACATAGAGTGTCTTGTTGTAGTCCTTGTCGCTCTCATCGGTAGCGCCGATAATCTTCACGTCCCAGTTTACGGCATTGCCCTTTTCGTCAACACCGCTCATCTTCCAGGAACCTTGGAGTTTCTCGTAGAACTGTGAGTCGTTGTCGCGGAGAGTCACAACAGTAGTGGCGTTGCCTACATTGGCACCCTTTGCTGAAACGATAGATATCTCGAAGGTGCGGTCGCTGTTGATGTCATCGTCGTCCACACATTCAAGCTCCACATGACCCTCGCCGTCAGAGATGGTGATGGTCTTGCTTGTGATGTAGTAGTTCTCGTCCTCCTTGGCAGGGTTGTCACCAGTAGCCTTTGTCTCGATGGTTACCTGGACGTTGCCGTTGGTCTCGCCTTCTACCTTTATTGGCACCTCTACAATACCAGCGCTTTCATTGAAGCGCATTGTGGTATTCTCCATGCTCACGGTCACGTCATTGGCTGAGTTCCAGGACTCGTCGTCATCGGAGCAGGCTCCCAGGAAGGAAACTGCCGCCAACAACATAAATAATTTTATGTATTTCATACGAAAGTTTATTCTTTAATGTTTATACAACAATATTAATAACCAGGGTTCTGCTGACCCTTAAGCTGCGGGTTGGAGTCAATCTCAGTCTTTGGGATAGGCCATGTCAGACGGTGGTCGTCAGCCGCATAAGAGATATTGCGACCCAGTGTCACCATGATGCTGTTCAAGTAGTCAAGACCTGTCTCAGACGGGAAGTCAGACACGCGCTTGAATCCCTTGCCCTCACGGCGGATGTCGCTCCAGCGGAATCCCTCGCCAATGAACTCCTTCTCGCGCTCCTCAAGAGTTGTGCTGAGCAGGTTGTCTGCCGAATATGTCTGCGACTTGTAACCCTGGATGCGCATTGCGCAGAAATCGTTGAGATACTTACTGCCTTCCTGAGTGTTGTTCAAGCGAGCGTCAGCCTCGGCTGCGATGAGATACATCTCCGAGATGCGGAACACCTTAGACATGTTGGCGAAGTTGTTGTCGCTTGAGGTGCGGAGGGCGGTGTTGCCTGGGTATTTGTTGAACACATATGCCGGGTACTGCGAGCCTTCCACTGTAAGGTTGCCGTACTCTGAGAAGAACGTGTCGAAACGCACGTCGCCCTCGCCGTAGATTGACAGTGCACCGTAGTTAGGCAGATAATATGCCGATGTGCCGCTCTTGTCCTGGAACACATTTGCATATGTGCCACCGAGCTCTGTCGGGCTCTGGATAGGCTGGAGGATGGTTTCAGTGCTTGTGTCGTCCGACCACATCTTGGCATAGTTCTTCATTGTGGCAAGCGAGAATTTGCCCGACTCAATGACGCTCACAGCCTTGTCGCGTGCAGTCTGCCAGTCGCCCTTAACAAGGGCAACGCGAGCCTGAAGGGCCTCTACTGCGTATGATGTTAAATATGTATACGCATCAGCCTTCGACTCAGCCTCTACCTTCTGGCCAGAAGCCTCAAATGCCTGAAGTTTCTCCAAAGCACTGTTGAGGTCGTTCTCTACAAGCTCGAATGTCTTTGCGAGAGTAGAGCGGCCAGGATATTTGGAAGCGTCACCCGTCGGGTTGTATTCGGTCACGATAGGCATGCCCGATGCGTCCTTGTTGGGGTCGGTCTGTGTGTACGACTGGCAGAAATGGTCGGCAAGCCAGAAGTACATGTAGGCACGCATAAACTGTGCCTCGCCCTTATAGCGGTTGATTGCCACCTTGTCAGCGTCACTTGTGCCTTCCTGTGCGAGGAGCTTGTCGGCATGCTCGATGAGCGAGTTGCAGTTGGCAATCATGGCATAGCCACCCGACCAGCATCCGAGGATGTCGGTATCTGATGTGGTGATGTTGCCTTTTGATATCTCGCCAAGCTGGTTGCCGTTGATTATGAGTCCGTTGAACTCGTCCATCTGTATGTCGGTGAGATACATCCATGCTCCGGATGTGCAGCTGCGCAGATTGTTGTAAATCTGGTTGCGGAACTTGCGGAGGTCGCTGGTGGTCGAGATAGCAGTATCCTCGTCAAGCGAGCTCCAAGGCTTTGTGTCCATGTCGCAGGAGGTGAATGCCACAGCCCCAAGCAACATCAACGATAAATATATTTTCTTCATAAATGTTTCCTTATTGTATGTTGTTAGAATGTGATCTCAGCACCCAGCACGAACTGGCGAGTGTTAGGATAGTTGAACCGCACGAGGTTGATGTCCGGCTCCGGATCGTAGCCCTCGAACGATGTTATGGTGAAGAGGTTTCGAGCGATGCCGAATACCTTCACGTCCTTGATGTAGCGTGTTGCGGCAAGCCACTGCTTCGGGAGCGCGTACTGGATGGTGAGGGTCTTCATGCGCAGGAACGATGCGTTCTGGAGCATGCGGTCGTCAAACTCAACCTTGTACTTTGCAGCAGGCACGTCTGTAATCTGTCCCGGTGTGGTCCACATGTTGAGCATCTCCACACGCTGGTTGAACTGTGTGGCATTGGCAGGGTTGGCTATGAACATGTTGTCGTTTACGAGCATGTACTTGCCCGACTGCCATGCGAAGTCGGCTATGACGCTAAATCCCTTCCATGTGAAATTTGTTCCGAAACCGCCAATCCACGGAGCGAAACGGTTCTTGCCGAGGAACACGGCGTCATTGTTCTCGTCATACACCTTGGTCACGTTGCCGTCCTTGTCGAGGTAGAGAGGAGCGCCGGTCTTCGGGTCAACGCCTGCGCCACGAACATAGTAGTGTTCGCCGTAAGCATGACCGACAGCCAGTTTCTGGCCCGTGTTGTTGAGCACATACTCGTCACGGCCCTGGAAGAGCTCTGTAATCTCGTTCTTGTTGTAGCCCACGTTGGCTGAGAATGTCCAGTTGAAGTCGCGGTTCTTGAGAATGTCGACATTGGCTGTCAACTCGAAACCGGTATTGGTCATAGCGCCGATATTGCCCACACCTGAAGAGAAACCAGTTGTCATTGAGTAAGGAATACTCATAATCATGTTGGAAGTCTTGTTGCGGTAGAAGTTGGCGTCAAGGCTCAGGCGGTTGAAGAGGCCAACGGTCAATCCAACGTTAAGCTTTGTCACCTTCTCCCATGTGAGCTCGTTGTTACTGGCCTGTGCTATGCCGATGGAGTTCTCGCCGTTGTAGAGCGAGCCTGTGCCGAAGAGTCCGAAGTAGTCGTATGAGCCTGCTCCTGAGTCGTTACCGGTAGTACCATAGTTGACGCTCAGTGTGAGGTTATCAAGCCAGCTTACTGGTCTGAGGAAGTTCTCTGCCTTGGCGTTCCACTTCGCGCCAGCCGACCAGAATGTACCCCAACGGTGGTTTGGAGCGAACTTTGAGCTGCCGTCACGGCGGAGAGAGCCGTATACATAGTATTTCTCCATGTAGTTGTACTCAACGTTGCCGAAGAGCGAGTTGTTTATCTCTTCTGCCTTAGAGTCCGACTGATCTTGAAGATTGATTGTCTTACCAGACATGATATCCATGAGGCGTGCGTCGGTATGGCCAGAAGAGTATACGCCGAACGACTTAGAGCGCTCGATACGTGTCTCCTCACCCACGAGGACGTTGATGTAGTGCTTGCCGAAGTTCTTGCGCCACTCACCGGTATGTGTGAGAGTATACTGATAGTAACGTGAGAATGAGTTGGAACGTGAGCCAGTCTTTGAAGCCACGGTCTGACCCATAGGTGTCACGAAGCTGTCGTAAGGCAGTGATGATGACGAGCCAGTATAGTCGTAGCCTGTCATAGCCTGTACGGCTGTGAATGTAAGGCCCTCTATCGGTGTGAGTTGCTCGTTGAGACCGAGGTTAAGGGTGATGCGGGTGCGGTCCTGCTTACGGTACTGGTCAATGAACCATGGAGTCGTTGAGCCAGTATAATACAGTTTGGCTGCGCGGTCGCCTTTTATCATGTTGCCGTTTTCGTCGAACGAATAGTAGTATGGCGTGTCATACGGCAGTGCCATACGAGCGAACACCAACGGGTTGGCGGCGTAAATGTTTGAGTTATCGTTCCACTCGGCGTTTACGCTGTACTTCTGCGTACCGAAGTTGGAGTTGAAGCCAACCTTGAAGTAGTCGTTCAGACGTGCGTTGATGCGTGCCGAGAGGGTGTTGCGGTGCATGCCCGAGTTCTGGATAAGACCCTCCTGAGCGTGGTGGTTGAACGAGAGGAAGTAGTTCATCGTCTGGCCACCGCCCTGCATCGTGGCGTTGATGTCGGATGTAGGAGCCGAGCTGTCGAGCATCTCGTCACGCCAGTTGGTGTTGATGTGATACTTGTTTACAAGATTCTTGATGTCGTCACTTACAGGCTGTCCCATCATGTCGCGGAACTTGATGTACTGCTCAGAGTTCATCATGTCCACGCCGTCGCTTGTCGGTGACGAGATACCATACTGCGCCTTGACCGTGAGCTGCATCTGCTCGCTGTATCTGCCTTGTCTTGACGTGATGACGATAACGCCGTTGGCGGCACGCGAACCGTAGATAGACGTAGAGGCAGCGTCCTTGAGCACGGTGATGTTGGCTATGTCCGACGGGTTGAGCGTCGCGAAGAACGAAGAAGAGATTGGAGAGCCGTCAAGGATGAAGAGCGGCTGGTTCGAAGAGTATATTGAGTTGACACCACGCAGACGTATTGTTGCCGATGACGACGGGTCGCCTGCTGAGGTAAGTACAGAAAGACCCGACACCTGGCCTGCGAGGGCGTCGGTGAAGTTTGGTGTTACGATTGTCTCGAGCTTCTTCTCGCCCACAGTAGACACCGCACCAACCACAGAACCGAGCTTCTTTGCAGAACCGTAGCCTGTGATGATTACCTCATCAATAGAATGGTTGTCAGCGTTGAGCACAATAGTCATATTGCTGCCGGCCTTCACCGTTTTCTTCTCCATACCGATGTAGGTAATCTCGAGCTGGGAGCCAGCGGGGGCGTTGATTGAGAAGTTACCGTCGATATCGGTAACGGCTCCGGCGGTCTTCGACCCCACTACCTTTACGGATGCGCCGATCACCGGCTCGCCGTCTTCAGCAGAGGTGACCTTACCGGAAATGTGAGATTGCGCCAATGCCACTCCAGTAGACAGGAGCACACCAGCTGCAAGTGTCATGAGTCTTTTTTCCATAAAAATCTCTCTCTTGTTTATATAATAAATAATGTTGTTTCTGATGTTGTGACATGCGGACATCCGCCGCCTGGCAATTATCCGCCTCGGACGCGAGGTGGAGGAAACTGCGCACAACCGCGATTGCTAATCAAGAATTAATGTTGTTGTTATCTCAAATACAAATCATCGGAGTGTCAATATATTTTTCTTAAATTTTAAAATTCGTTTGCAAAAGTACTTATTATTTGGCTTCCATGCAAATATTTTAACGCAAAAAGTAAGGTTTTATGACAAAATTATTCCAAATCAAAGAAAATTGCGTATTTTTTGTTAATGTTTATAAGTTTCGGGCGGCTACCGAGGAACAATTTGAAGGATGTTGTCCAAATGCCAAATAATGACAATATGGCAAGTGTGCGGGCAAACAGAGTCACATTTCCGGGACTCATTCCTTGAAAATATCCTAACATAATAGAACTTTTTAACATTTTGACATTACACACACATACTCAGGTGTTATGCACGCGTGTGCCAGGCATTATTCTCTTAGTAGCCGTGCAAAATTACTGGAAATAATTTTGCACGGTTTACTTATAAAATATATGAGATAGAAGATTTGGCTGTGTACAAATAAATTACTAATTTTGAGCATTCAAAAACAATGAAGTTTCGCAAGCAGAGGGTTTGTACAATGAGATTATCGCTTCTGAATGCGTCGCTTATACATTAATAATATTTCAACAAAAACACCAAATCAAAATGAGAAACAAGATTTTCTTGATGATGCTTGCTGCCCTCGCCGTGCAGGGGGCTGGTGCCAAGGTGCGCACCACAAAGCAGCTCATCGGTGAGGCTGCCCGTGTCATCACTGCCTCGCAGGCCACCATGAAGGCTCCGTCTACCAACAACAACCCAGGCTCTCTGAAGGTGCTCAAGCGCGACTCGCAGATAAGCATCGTTGGCTATGAGGGCGGACGCTGCGTTGTCCTTGCCAACGACGACAACTTCAAGCCCGTGCTCGGCTATTTCGACTCAAGTGCAGACGGAGCCACAGCCCCGGCCTTCGAGTGGTGGCTCGGTGCTGTCAATGAGTCGCTAACGCAGATGCAGGAGAATCTCGTGCAGCCTTATGATGCCGACTTTAAGTCGGGACTCAAGTCGGAGGTTGCTCCGCTTCTCACTACGGAATGGGGACAAAGCGCTCCTTACAATAACTTATGCCCTACTTACGGTGTTTACAATGCACATTATGTTACCGGCTGTGTGGCAACTGCCATGGCGCAGGTGCTCAACTATTACGAATATCCAGTCAAGGGCAATGGCTCTGCCAGCTGGACGTTCTATCCCAATGGCAAGGACCAGGCTGGTGTTGACACTCGTGTTACATTCAACACCACTTACGACTGGGCTAACATGCTTGATTCCTACTCAAAGGGCTATAACAGTGTACAGGGCAACGCCGTCGCTGTCCTCATGCGCGACTGTGGCGCCGCGGCACAGATGAACTATGCGCCGTCTGGAAGTGGCTCCAACAACGCGAACGCTGTTGCTGGCATGCGTAGCAATCTTGGTTTCGACGAGACAACGCTTACCGTCTGGCGCGATTACACCCCTAAGGACCTGTGGGCAAAATGGATTTACAAGGAGATTAGCGAGGGGCGTCCCGTGATGTTTGGAGGATCTACGAAGAGCGGTTACGGACATGAGTTCGTGTTCGACGGATACGACCAGGACGGCCTCGTGCATGTCAACTGGGGATGGGACGGCAGCGACCAGGGCTATTTCGACATGTTCCTTCTCAACTCTTCGCAGGGGAGCTACACCGAGGGACAGAACGCGCTGTTCACCCGTGTGCCGGGCACTACCAACGAGAAGTTCCACTCAATGTGGGTTACGCCAACTGGGTTTTCGTTCAATGTCTCAGGCACCAGCCTCACTATGAGCAATGGCTCCTTATTTAATATCGAAAACAAGACGTTCGTGGGTACTATGGGACTTGTATGCAAGAATCTTAGCACGGGTAAGGTTTTTGTCCCCAGCGCTTACAAACTGCCTCAAATTGTTCAGTTTGCCGGGTATAAGGACCAGGCGTTTGAGTTCAACCTCAAAAGCCTGCCAGACGGCAAATACCAGGTGTGGATGGGCACTCACCATGAAAGTACAAGTGATGACGACTACCTTGTGGAGGACGGCTATTATCCGATATACGGCAAGGAGAATGTCAACACCAACTTCATCGTCACCAAGGTGAACGGCACCCTCACAATAACTCCGGGCAACTCCGACTGGACTGTCACAGCCATAAGCAACGTCACTGTTGCCGGCAAGACGCAGCCGTCAGGCACAAGTGTATACGACATACAGGGCAACGAGATTGTCAACACCAAGTCGACATTCGACATCAACTCGCTTCCAGCAAACAACACCTACATCGTTAAGGAGAACGGTGTGACAAAGAAGATTGTCAAGTAGCGTTATTCAGAGGGTATGACAAGTATGCCATACCCTCTAAATGAGCAGAACATCATGGCTGAGTGTGTATGGTTTCAACACGTCGAGCGACAGGCTTAAGAACCCGTTGCTCTGCGCGACGTGATGCCGCTGGGGCTGCGAGCAGCAGCGCTGACAGAAAAAGGATGTTCTCCTCATAGACTAATTTTTCTTGTTGGCTATTTTATGCACTCCCTGGCCAGGAAGTCGCGGTATTCGCCTTTGTATCCGTTGAACACGTTTATGTCAACCTCCGGCTTTATGCCGCTCACCCTTCCGTCAGGACACAACTGCCAGTAAACGAGATGCACGTCGGGTTTGTATTCTCCGTAGCGCGCAATCCATATGTTGTAGTCGCGCTTCAGGTCGGGTGCCGACGGCAGGTAGCGGTTTACGAATGTTTGCGAAACGTAGAGCACTGGCTTTGTGCCTGTATGTGCGCCCACTATGCGCAGCCATGTGCGCACGGCTCTGAACATGACCTCCGTCCCGCCCATTGCCTTTATCTGATCATGGGTCGGTTCCACGTCGAGCACGGGCGGAAGGTCGCCCTTGTGGAATGTGGAGTTGGCAATGAAGAACCGGGCCTGTGCAGAGGCAGGCGTTCGGGTTGAGAAGAAGTGGTAGGCTCCCACTTTTATGCCGCGTGCCCGTGCCGACGTGCAGTCGGAGTGGTAGTAGCGGTTGCGCAGTGACGTTCCCTCTGTGGACTTGATGTAGCAGAACGACACGGGGTAGTCTACCTTTCCGTTGACGCGCTTGCGCGATATGTTGCCAAGGTGCGATATGCGCACGCGGCTCCAGTCGATGGGATAGTGGCGTTTGCCTACATCGTGCTGGAATCGCGAGAGGTCGATGCCGTATATGCGGTCGGCTGTATATTCGAGGCGTTCGCCGAGGTAGCGGTCGGCACGCCATTCGCCAACGCGTATGTGCTTCTTGCGTGTGAGGTCGAATCCGAATCCGTAGCGCATGCCGTCACGCCAGTCGCCTATGTAAAGGTTGCGCTGCGGGTCGGTGAACGTTCCGTGGCCCTGCGCTATGGCGTCGCGGTTCATCTCGCCTGAGTAGGTGCCGGTGGAGTCGGTCCATTGCCCCGACACGAGTGTGTCGGCGCGCCATGTGCCCACTATCCGGTGGTGGAGCGAGTCGTGGCTCACACCTTTTCCCCATCTCATGCCGTTTCTCCATTGTCCGGCGTATACGACGCTGTCTCCTATAGACAATTGTCCGTATCCGTCGTATTTGCCGTTCTTCATGCTGCCGCGGTAGGTCATGTTGCCTTTTGTTGCCACAACGCGTGAGTCGGGTGTCACGTCGCGGCACCCGGCAAGGGCAAGAAGAAGTATAAAAAGGAATGCTTTCATAAAAATTTTTGGTTCTGTTCTGTCTATTATTCTCATGCGCCTGTTTTTGCCGCTTGCGTGGCGTTTCACCAGTTGAGGCGGTTTACAATCTTCGTGCCACTGACGATGCCTGCAAGCCATCCTTTGGATGTGAATACAGGTGCCCCGTCCGAGACGAGTATCTGAGGCATGTCGTGTCTTCCGTCTGCCGTTGTCTTGCCCGGCACAACAATTGGCCTTATCGTGTCACATGCCAGTCCGTCCTCGCCAAGTCCCGGATAGCCTACGGCTAATATTCTGCCTTTGGGTTGACAGGTCCAAAGTGTGCGTGACAATGGTGTGGCGCACGACGGTGTGGAGCGGTCGGTTGTCTGCAGGAGCATTGTGCTGTTTTGTCTATTGATGCGGTTAACGTTGAGCGCCACACGTTCTGGCTTGCCTTCATTATTGTGGTAGACTGCGGTGTATGTGGCTTCCGTCTTCAGCGTGAGCTTGTGGTGCTTGCCGTTTGTCAAGCTGTCGAGCATGTGTCCTGCGCGTTGCACGTCGGCCAGCACCTTATTTATATGGTCGGCCAGCGAGGCTATGGTCTGGTAGCCGTTGTCCTGCACTCCGTGCACGCGAAGGTAGTAGTCGAGCTCGGTTTTCTGCGCCTTCAGTGTTTGCAGCTGCTTGTCTATCGACTGGCGGCAGAGCCGCACAATGGCAGAGTCGCCTTTTAGGCGCGGGTTCGTTGGCTTGTCTATGAGCAGGGTGGCTACACGTCCGCGGCACGATGGGATGAGCGGGAGCGTATTGACCCAGCAGCCCACCATGCGCTTGCGGTGGGAGGCGGAGTCGCGGTTGGCGGTGACGCCCAGCAGAGCCGAGTCGCCCATGGCCCCGCTGAAGTAAAGCTGTGGCTTGCCGTCTATGCACACTTCATGCCATGTGGTCTGTTCAACGATGACAGTGCTCTGCCGCATGCCGTCTGCCGACATCGGCATGAGCTGCCATCCCGCTATGCTTGCCGCCACGATTGTGACGACACCGCAAATAAGCGCTGTCAGTTTCTTTTTGGAATATTTCATCGTAATATGGTCTTTCTGTTTTTCGCGCGAAATTACTAAATATATCAATATGCCGTCGCTTTTTCGGCTTAATTTTTTGTATATTCCGATGTTAATCGTAACTTTGCAAGATAGCAAAATTGGAAAATATAACAATGAACCCATCTGAATTCATCAGAAAATTCACAAGTCGTTATCTTTGGGGCAATGTCTGCGCCATGGTAATAGTAGTGGTGCTGGCATGTGTGGGCGTCAAGTTCGGCCTCGACATATACACGCACCATGGTGAGTCCATCCCCATCCCAGACGTGCGTCACAAGTCGTTTGCCGATGCCGAGTACCTGCTCAACGAGGCAGGTTTGCAGGTCGTCGTGAGTGACACGGGCTATGTGCGCAGCTTGCCGCCCGACTGCATCCTCGAACAGTCGCCGATGCCTGGCGAACGCGTCAAGTCGGGGCATATTGTTTATGTCATTGTCAACGCCTCCCATACGCCTACGCTCACCATTCCTGATGTTATAGACAACAGTTCGCTGCGCGAGGCTATGGCAAAGCTGTCGGCAATGGGCTTCAAGCTCACGCAGCCGCAGTATGTGGACGGCGAGAAGGACTGGGTATATGGCATCCTTGTGAAGGGGCGGCATGTAGTTGCCGGCGACAAAGTGTCGGTTGACGACTACGTCACCATACAGGTGGGCAACGGGCAGCGCGACTCCACTGAGGACATCGACTACATCGACGCGCCTGAGCCGGTGCACGATGACGACGAGTTCACGGAAGAAAGCGGCGATGTGGACGAGTTCCATGAGGTGCATGGACCGGAGGAGTGATATTCAATGTTATATGCCTGATGTTGAATACATATTTCAAAATAAACAATTGATGATAGACGAAATACAAGATATTGAAGACCTCGAGCTGGCGGCCTCCAACGCTGACCAGTCCGACGATGAGACAGGACAGCTCTATGAGCATTTCCGTTTTGTGGCCGACCCTGGCATGTCGCCGCTGCGTGTTGATAAATTCATGTGCGAGAAGCTGCCCCACTCGTCGCGCAACCGCATACAGACAGCCGCCGACGCCGGCTTCGTGCATGTCAACGACCGTCCTGTAAAGAGCAACTACAAGGTGCGCCCGGGCGACACAGTGACGCTCATGCTCGACCGCCCGCGACACGACACGAGCATCGTGGCTGAGGACATACCCATCAATGTGGTGTATGAGGACGACGACCTCATGGTGGTCAACAAGGAAGCTGGGATGGTTGTGCATCCTGGGGCAGGTAATTTCACGGGCACGCTCGTCAATGCCATAGCGTGGCACCTGCGCGACCTCAAGAGCTACGACCCTAATGACCCTGAGGTGGGACTCGTGCACCGCATCGACAAGGACACCTCCGGACTGCTTGTCGTAGCAAAGACGCCAAAGGCGAAGACATCACTCGGACTGCAGTTCTTCAACAAGACTACCCACCGGTCCTACAACGCCGTCGTGTGGGGCAACCTCACCGAGGACGAGGGACGCATCGAGGGCAATATCGCTCGCGACCCGAAAGACCGGCTGCGCATGACCGTCATGCCGCCCGAGTCGGGCATAGGCAAGGAGGCGGTGACCCACTGGCGCGTGCTTGAGCGATTCGGCTACGTCACACTCATAGAGTGCCGCCTTGAGACAGGCCGCACGCACCAGATACGCGCGCACATGAAGCACATCGGCCATCCGCTATTCGGCGATGAGCGCTATGGTGGAATGGAGATTCTGCGTGGTGAGCGCTCGGCTACATATAAGGCATTCATCAACAACTGTCTCAAGACTTGTCCGCGCCAGGCGCTGCACGCGCGCACTCTCGGGTTTGTACATCCAACAACCAAGCAGCAGATGGACTTCACGAGCAGCCTGCCCGCCGACCTGGCGGCGTTGATAGAGAAGTGGCGGGGCTACATAAACGGCACCACACGCGATACATTCAGCAACAAATAAACACACATTATAATATAATGGAAACACTAAAACGTAACATTGCCATCGTTTGCGGTGGCGACTCTTCTGAACATGATGTGTCCATGCGTTCTGCACAGGGCATCTATTCCTTCTTCGACAAGGAACGCTATAATGTATACATCGTCGACATAAAGGGACAGGACTGGCACGTCGACCTGCAGGACGGCAACGTGGCAAAAATCGACAAGAACGACTTCTCCTTTGTGCTCAACGGAAAGGCTGTCGTATTCGACTATGCCTATATCACAATACACGGCACACCTGGCGAGAACGGTGTCATGCAGGGCTATTTCGAGCTGCTTCACATTCCATACAGCACAAGCGGAGTGCTCGTTGAGGCAATGACCTTCGACAAGTATGTGCTCAACAACTATCTGCGCGGATTCGGTGTGAACGTGGCAAAGAGCCTGCTCATGCGCCGTGGCGAGGAGGGCAAGTACAGCGACGAGTACATCGAGCGCGAGATTGGCATGCCTTGCTTCGTAAAGCCTGCCGCCGACGGCTCAAGCTTCGGAGTGTCTAAGGTGAAGAACGCTGACCAACTGGCTCCCGCACTGCGCGTGGCATTCATGGAGAGCGACGAGGTGATGATTGAGCATTACATGAAGGGCACAGAGATATCAATAGGATGCTACAAGACACGCGAGAAGACTGTCGTGCTCCCGGCTACAGAGGTGGTCACCGAGAACGAGTTCTTCGACTACAACGCCAAGTACAACGGGCAGGTACAGGAAATAACCCCGGCACGCCTAACCCCCGACACCGCCAAGCGTGTGGCTGAGGAGGTGAGCCGAATATACGACATTCTCCACTGCAACGGTCTTATCCGCATCGACTTCATCATCACCAAGGACAGCGAGGGCAACGATGTCATCAACATGCTCGAGATTAATACCACGCCCGGCATGACACCGACGAGCTTCATTCCACAACAGGTGCGTGCTGCTGGGCTGGACATAAAGGATGTTATGACGGACATCGTCGAGAACCAATTCTGACACAACTCAAAAATACCTTATCCCTATGAACATTCATGATTTCGACGCAATACGCCCGTTCGAGCCAGAAGAGCTACCCGCTGTCTTCGACCGACTGATGCACAACGAGCAGTTTCTCAAGGTGCTTGACTATCTCTATCCTGGTGTACCCACCGAGGCTATAAGCAAGAAGATGAGCCAGTGCAAGTCGAACCTCGACTTCCAAAAGGCTTTCTGCTACAACTTCCTCGTGGAGTTGCTCGCAAAGGCAAGTCTTGGCTGCGACATCGATGTGCGTAACATCGACCTCCAAAAGAGGCACACTTTCGTGAGCAACCACCGCGACATTGTGCTCGACTCGGCACTGCTTCACAAGCTTCTCATCGACTCGGGCTCCGACACGACCACGGAGATTGCCATTGGCGACAACCTTCTCAAGTTGCCATGGGTAAAGGACATCGTTAGGCTCAACAAGTCGTTCATAGTGGAGCGCTCGCTGCCTATGCGGCAGATGCTCATGGCGTCAAAGCGGCTGTCGGAATACATGCACTTTGTCATAAGTGATAAAAACGACAATATATGGATTGCACAACGGGAGGGACGCGCCAAGAACTCTGACGACCGGACACAGGAGGCCATACTCAAGATGATGGCTATGGGAGGAGAAGGCTCCATAGCCAACCGCCTCATGCAGCTGCACATAGTGCCGCTTGCCATCAGCTACGAGTTCGACCCGTGCGACTTCCTTAAGGCCCGCGAGATGCAGCTTCGCCGTGACGTGGAGAACTGGAAGAAGGGACCTATGGACGATGTCGTCAGCATGCAGACCGGCATCATGGGCTACAAGGGGCACATCCACTACCACTGCGCGCCGTGCATTGACGAGTGGCTTGCATCACTGCCTGAAGACATGCCTAAGGGTGAGTTCTATGAGTCTGTAGCCGTTCACATCGACCATGAGATTTGGCGCGGCTACCGTCTCTATCCCTCAAATTATGTCGCCCTCGACTTGCTGCGCGCCACTTCCGAATACGCCAGCCACTATACGGCTTCCGACCGTGATGCGTTCGAGAAATACCTCAACGGGCAGCTTGCCAAGATACACGACCTTGACAACCCCGACTACAGATTCCTGCGTGAGCGCATTCTCGAGATGTATGCTAATCCGGCAATTAACCAGATGAGAGTGAAATGACAAACCATAAATTACTTATGTTCTTTATAATGTCGCGTTGTGGAAGGCTCAGGACTTCCATAGCGCGATTTGTGTATGTAGCTGCAATGGCGGCATGTGTGATGCTCTCGCTCCAGGCTTGCTCTAACGACGACTATAGCACTGGCGACGGCAAATACTCGTATCTCACCGCTGACCTCGTGCTCCTTCAAACCAATTCGTCCAAAACAGTGACTGCGGCTGTTCTTGACGACGGCACGCGCCTCTCCCTCACCAACCCCTTCACTGCCGAATGGACTACCGTTCCCGATTCCGTATACCGGGCATTGCTTTATTATGACCATGACGACACCTCTGGCAGTGTCAAGGCAAGGAGTGTGTCGCAGGTCCATGTCCTTCGACTTGCTGCTGCCAGCCAGACGAACCAAATGTGCACCGACCCGCTCGGACTGGAGAGTGTGTGGCTTGCAAAAAACCGCAGTTTCATCAACCTGTCACTCCTTTTCAAGTCGGGCTCTACGGAGGCTGACGCACGGCAAGTTATTGGAGTTGTGCTTGAGGATGTTACGGCTGGTGCCGACGGCAAACGCCGTGCTGTCTTGCGGCTGTATCACGACCAGGCATCTGTGCCGCAGTACTACACCGTGCAGCAATATGCAAGCATCAGTACCTCCGACATCGATGCGGATGTGGTGGAACTGCATGTCAACACATATTCGGGCGAGGTGATAAGGACCATCGACATGAACGGATAGCTTGAAAGGCTCACTTAGTTAATAAATGCAAATAATTGGAATTATTACAAACTTATATTTTGTAAAGCCGATGATTATTTCTATCTTTGCAACAGTTAAAGAAACATCACAGGAAACAACAAAAACATTATGAATATGAAAGATCTCAAAGGCACAAAGACAGAGCGCAACCTGCAGGAAGCATTCGCAGGCGAGTCGCAGGCACGTAACAAATACACATTCTTCGCGTCAAAGGCACGCAAGGAAGGGTATGAGCAGATTGCAGCTCTCTTCGAGGAGACAGCGCAGAACGAGAAGGAGCATGCCAAGATGTGGTTCAAGTATCTTGAGGGCGGAGCCATCAAGAGCACTGTAGAGAACCTCAAGGCTGCCGCAGAGGGCGAGAACTTCGAGTGGACCGACATGTACGACCGCATGGCTAAGGAGGCCGAGGAGGAAGGCTTCACCGAAATAGCTGCAGCGATGCGTGGTGTGGGTGCCATAGAGAAGCACCATGAGGAGCGCTACCGCAAGCTCTTGAAGAACATTGAGGACGGCGTGGTGTTCTCACGTGACGGCGACTGCATCTGGCAGTGCCGCAACTGCGGACATATCGTGGTCGGCAAGAAGGCTCCCGAGGTTTGCCCCGTGTGCAAGCATCCGCAGAGCTACTTTGAGCTTAAGGCTGAGAACTATTAATCACACACAGTATGTGGTACGGCTTTAATAGTCGTACCACATATTTTTTTAGAAAAAGCGCCAAAGCATCACCATATGGCTTAACCAGTTGATTATCACCAACATGAAGAGTGACACATGGACGGATAATCCAAGAGATTCCTCACTCAATCCCTCACCATCAGGACAAGGAACCTCACTACAATCAACATAAAATATCTTTATATATCAGACAAAATTCTTCTGCTTGATATTTTTAATGGCACGGTCTTCAACCATGCCATTAAACCTTATGTATTAGAGTCGCTCGTCTACAGCATTTTTCAGGCGCACAAGCGCGTCCTCAAGCACACTGCGCGGCGATGCCACATTCATGCGCATAAAGCCCTTGCCGCCAATGCCAAACATCTCGCCGTCGTTGAGCGCGAGACGCGCGCCATTGATGAAAAGGTCCTGCAGAGCGTCGTGACCAAGCCCGAGTCCGTTGCAGTCGAGCCACACAAGGAACGAAGCCTGTGGGCGCAACGGCTTTATCTGCGGGAGGTTGCCGGCAAACCACTGCTCAACAAACTTGACATTGCCCTCAATGTAGGCAATCATCTGGCGGCGCCACTCCTCACCATTCTTAAACGCTGCTATCGTTGCGATGGGAGCGAAGAGGTGCGGCTCGTCAAGTTCGTTGGCGGTGAGCCACTCGAAGAACGGACGACGCAGTTTCTCGGTGGGAACGATGCAGTAGGACGACACTATACCGGCTATGTTGAACGTCTTTGACGGAGCCCCGAAGGTAATGCTGCACTGGGCAGCTTCCTCACTAACCGAGGCAAACGGATGGTGCTTGTTTCCGAACAGCGCCATGTCGCAGTGAATCTCGTCGGATATGACAATGATGCCGCGCTCGGCGCAGAAATGGGCAAGACGACGCAAGGTGTCAACATCCCACACTATGCCTGCGGGGTTATGTGGGTTGGAGAGAATGAGCACGCGGCACTTGTCGTCTGTCACCTTGGCGAGATTGTCGAAGTCCATTGAGTATGAGCCGTCATCGTTGCGGTGCAATGGATTCATCACCACCTCGCGTTTGTTTCCCTGCGGTGTCAGCCGGAATGGATGGTAGACGGGGGGCTGGATGATTACCTTCTCGTCCTTCTTGCAAAACACGTTCACAACGAAGCCTATTCCCTTCACTATGCCCGGAATGAAGCGCATCCACTCCTCCTTCACGTCCCACTGGTGGTGGTCGTGAATCCACCCTGTAATGGTGGGCCAGAATTCTTCAGGCACGACAGTGTAGCCATAGAGCGAGTGGCCGAGGCGTCGGCGCAAGGCTTCGGTTATAAACTCTGGCGTCTCAAAATTCATGTCGGCCACCCACAGCGGAGTGAGGTCCGGACGACCGTAACGCTCCTGCAATACCTCAAGGGCGAGTGCTCCTGTACCGTGTCGGTCGATTATCTTATCAAAATCGTATTCCATATTTTTTCCTTATAATCATATTGGGAGTTATGTCGGGAATCCTTCATCCTCCATAACGCGCCAATTAACGTGTATTACTTCAATGCCTGCCTAACGTCCTCTACGAGGTCGTCAACACTCTCCATTCCGACAGAGATGCGTATTGTGGTGTCGAGCACGTCCATCTTGCGACGCTGCTCGTCGGTGAACGGGCCGAAGATGGTGCTTGCCGGATGTATGGCGAGCGTACGGTTGTCGAAGAGATTGGTGGCGCGGCGGATGAGCTTCAGCGAGTTGATGAACTTGAAGCACGCCTCCTTCGACTCAAGGTCGATGGTGAACATGCATCCTGCTGTCTCCCCGAACTGCTCACAGGCGAGCTTATGATACGGATTGTCCTCCAAGCCTACATAGTTAACGCTCTTTATTCCAGGCACCTCACGCAGGCGGCGCGCAAACTCCACGGTGTTCTTTATCTCGAGCGCATAGCGTGCCTTCAGGTTCTCCAAGCCGAGGTTCTGCATATAGGCGGCATGAGGAGTCATGTAAGCGCCAAGGTTGAACAGCATCTCGTCGTGCAGGCGGCGGGCAAATTCGGGGAATCCACCGTAGTCGATCACCATACCGCCAAGCGAAGTGGCGCCGCCTGAAAGATACTTCGTGGTCGACACTACCTCGATGTCAACGCCGAGAGCCTTTGCCGAGAACTCAGTGAACGGAATGACCGTTGTGTCGGCTATCAAAGGGATGTTGTGCTTGTGGGCTATGCGTGCCAACTCACGCAGGTCGGCCACCTCAAGCTGCGGGTTGGTTATTATCTCAAGGAATATGCAGCAAGTGTTGCCGTCAACGGCAGCCTCCACCTGAGCGATGTCGGTGAGGTCACACAAGTGGTGCTCAACGCCGAGACGCGGCAGCGTGTTGACAAGTAGCGAGTAGGTGTTGCCGAACATATGGCGTGACGACACAATGTTCTTGCCAGCCTCCACGAGCGAGAGGAGCGTGTTGCTTATGGCTGCCATGCCTGAGGAGAGGGCGGTCACGCGCTCGGCTCCGGTTATGGCGCACACCTTCTGCTCAAGGAAGGTGACGGTAGGATTCATCACACGCGAATAGTCGGGTTCCTCGATGCGGCCGCAGAAGGCGTCTGCCATTACCGACGCGTCGTCAAACTCATAGGCAAGAGTGTGATAAACCGGCATGCTGAGAGCTCCATAAGCGTCATGCTTCTGGAATGGGGTGTCAATGGCGAGTGTTTGCTTGTTCATTGTTATTTTATTAATAATTATGTATTTACTACGTCCTTTTTGACTACAAAAGTACAGAAAAGCGTTTTTACGGCACTCATATAAATCCTCCTTTTTGCCGATTTAGTTTTATTTGAATGTCATTAATAATTTTTAATGAGAAAAATATTGAATTAAATGTATACCGCCAAACAAAAAACCGTAAATTTGCAATTGCTTAAATACTAAATATGAATACAAAAAATCTATTACGCAACATCATTGCAACTGTCATTATTCTCCTCTGTGGACTGTCACAGAAGGTGATGGCGGCAACGCCAAATCTCACGCAATACGTCAACCAGTATATCGGAACCGGCGGCCATGGCCACACATTCATGGGCGCAAACTCGCCATTCGGGCTCGTGCAGCTTGGCCCCACCGAGCCGCTAAGGGGCTGGGACTGGACATCCGGCTACCACTATAGCGACAACGAACTCATAGGCTTCGGGCACATGCACCTCTCCGGCACTGGCATCGGCTGCCTCGGCGACATCGCCCTGCTGCCGATAACCGACACCAAGCAGAAGTCAACCACTTTCCGCCATGAGGACGAGCGCATGCACCCCGGCTACTACTCCGTGAAGCTCAACAACCCCAACGTGCTCGTGGAGCTTACTGCCACTGCACGCTGCGGATTCCACCGCTACACATTCCAGAACGGGGCAAAGGCAATGCTCGCCCTCGACCTGGCGCAATGCCTCGGATGGGACACTCCTACCGACTGTCTACTAACACAAGAGTCGCCCACGCGTCTCACTGGCTACCGCCGTTCTACAGGCTGGGCAAAGGACCGCCGCATCTACTTCTCAATGGACTTCTCCCAGCCCGTGTCACTGGAGCGCACCGACTCCATGTACCGCGCCTTCATCACAGCCGGCGACGCCACGAAACCGCTGCTCGTGAAAGTGGCACTATCGCCTGTCGACATCGACAAGGCAAAGGCCAACATGCAGGCAGAGATGCCGGGATGGGACTTCGACGCGACAGTAAAGGCTGTTGACGCCGACTGGAACAAGGCTCTCGCACGTGTGCAGATCGAAACCTCCGACAACACACGCCGCACAATCTTCTACACTGCCATGTACCACCTCATGACATCATGCTCGCAGTTCTGCGATGTCGACAAGCAATATCGCGGAGCTGACGGCAAGGTACACCGTGCCGACTTCACCAACTACACCACCCTCTCCTTGTGGGACACCTACCGAGCCGCCCACCCACTCATGTCGTTCCTTTTCCCCGACATGCAGCGCGACTTCGTGCAGACGTTCCTCAACATCTACAAGCAGCAGGGACGCCTGCCCGTATGGCATCTCATGGGCAACGAGACCGATTGCATGATTGGCAACCCAGGAGCCATCGTTCTTGCCGACCTCACGCTCAAGGGATTTGCCAAAGGCTTTGAGCGGCAGGCTCTTGACGCCCTGAAAGCAACACAGATGATCGACATACGCAGCCTTGACATCCTCAAGAAGTACGGCTACATCCCTTGGGACAAGGTACCTACAAACGAAACTGTAGCCAACGCGCTCGAATATTGCATCGCCGACGACGGAGTGGCAAAGGTGGCAAAGATGCTCGGCGACAACGACAGCTACAATTACTTCTACAATCGCTCACGCACGTTCGCCAAATATTTCGACCCGCAGACAGGATTCCTGCGTGCCGTTGGCACCGACGGCAAGTTCCGAACTCCGTTCAACCCGTTCAACGCCGAGCACCGCACCAACGACTACACCGAAGGCAACGCATGGCAATACACCTTCCTCGTGCCGCACGACGTGCACGGGCTCATCAAGTTGTTCGGCTCCGACAAGGCGTTCATGCATAAGCTCGATTCGCTGTTCATAGCTGAAGGCGACGCAGGCGAGAACGCCTCGCCCGACATGAGTGGCATGACCGGACAATACGCGCACGGCAACGAGCCGTCCCACCACGTTATATATATGTACAACTATGCCGGACGCCCTGACAAGGCGGCGCCTCTGCTGCGCAAGATGCTCACGGAGATGTACCACAACGAGCCTGACGGACTCTCCGGCAACGAGGACGTAGGACAGATGTCGGCATGGTACATAATCTCATCGCTCGGACTGTACCAGGTAGAGCCTGTCGGCGGACGGTATGTCATCGGCTCGCCCCTCTTCAAGAAGGCGGCGGTAGACGTGGGCGGCGGAAAGAAGTTCACGGTTGTGGCTCTCAACAACAGCGACCGCAACATATACGTGCAGTCGGCACGCCTCAACGGCAAGCCATACAGCAAGTCGTATATTGAGTTCAGCGACATTACACGAGGCGGAACGCTTGAGCTCACCATGGGGCCGAAGCCTTCAAAATGGGCTACAAAGACGAGCGACCGTCCATAATAAAAAAAAGGAAAAGAACAAGCCTAAAAACATACTATCATGAAACTAAATTTAAGTTCACAAATCGTATTGAACAAGGTTCCGGAGCAGTACTACCGCCCACGCACGGCTGTTGAGCGCTCGGAAATCACACGCTGTGAGAAAATATTCACCGACATATTCCCCAAGGTGGAAGAGGCGGCAAGCGTCATAGCCGACAATGTTGAAGCCGAGATAAAGCGCTGCAAGGAGGCCGGAAAGAAATGTGTGCTTGCACTCGGCACCGGACTGTCTCTCACGCCTGTCTACGACGAGCTCATACGCCGTCACAACGATGGAGGGCTGAGCTTCGAGAACGTTGTCGTGTTCAACGCATACGAGTATTTTCCGCTTAGCGCGGACAGCAAGCACAGCGCGCTCGGACAGTTGCGCGAACGCTTCCTCAACCACGTGGACATAAAGACGGAAAACATACACACACCCGACGGCTCCATCTCGCAGGAGGACGTCATCAACCACTGCCATGCGTATGAGCAGCTCATAGCCGCCGAGGGCGGACTCGACATGGCTCTCCTCGGCATCGGACGCATGGGCAACATCGCCGCCAACGAGCCAGGCTCCACACTGTCGTCAACAAGCCGCATCATACTCATCGACCAGACTTCACGCGACGAGATGACCAACAGTTTCGGCACACAGGAGCAGGTGCCGCCTTGTTCCATAACCATGGGCATACACACGTTGCTCTCGGCACGCAAGCTGTTCCTCACGGCATGGGGCGAGGAGAAGTCGGACATAGTGCAGAAGATTGTCGAGGGGCCGCTCACCGACGCGGTGCCGGCATCGTTCGTGCAGACACACAACGACGCCAAGTTCTTCATCGACCTCGCAGCCGCAAGCAAGCTAACGCGCATCGTGCACCCGTGGCTCGTCACCAACTGCGAGTGGAACGACAAGACTATACGCGCAGCCGTAGTGTGGCTCTGCCAGCTCACAAGCAAGCCTATCCTTAAGCTCACCAACAAGGACTACAACGAGAACGGGCTCTCTGAGCTTCTCGCACGCTTCGGCTCGGCATACAACTGCAACATAAAGATATTCAACGACCTGCAGCACACTATCACAGGATGGCCAGGCGGCAAGCCTAACGCCGACGACACCAACCGACCGGAACGCGCCACACCTGCCGTGAAGCGCGTCATCGTGTTCTCGCCACACCCCGACGACGACGTCATTTCAATGGGTGGCACCATACGCCGCCTCGTCCAGCAGCACCACAACGTGCATGTGGCATACGAGACTTCGGGCAACATTGCCGTAGGCGACGAGGAGGTAACACGCTTCATGCACTTCATCAACGGCTTCAACCAGATTTTCTGTGGCGACAAGGACGAGACCATCAAGAAGATGTATGCCGACATAAAGGCGTTCCTCGCACAAAAGAAGCCGTCGGACATCGACACGCCAGACGTGCGTAAAATCAAGGGACTCATCCGCCGCGGCGAAGCACGCACCGCATGCACATACAACGGCATTCCTCTCGACCACGTCCACTTCCTCGACCTGCCGTTCTATGAGTCGGGCAGAATAGAGAAACTGCCTATGACCGAGAAGGACGTGGAGATTGTGCGCGCGCTGCTTCAGCAGGTAAAGCCTCACCAGATATATGTGGCGGGCGACCTTGCCGACCCGCACGGCACACACCGCAAGTGCACCGACGCTGTGCTCGCCGCCATCGACCTCGAAAAGGAGGCTGGAGCCGAATGGCTCAACGACTGCCGCATATGGATGTATCGCGGTGCATGGGCAGAATGGGAAATCGAGAACATCGAGATGTGTGTGCCTATGTCGCCGGAGGAGCTGCGCGGAAAGCGCAACTGCATCCTCAAGCACTCGTCACAGATGGAGAGCGCGCCGTTCCTCGGCAACGACGAGCGTCTGTTCTGGCAGCGTGCCGAGGACCGCAACCACGCCACAGCCGAGCTGTACCACAACCTCGGCCTGGCATGCTACGAGGCTATGGAGGCATTCGTGCGCTACAATCCGTAACATGAGATTACGTGTCGTGAGACACCATTTAGATAAGTTAATTTGTATATCCTAAAGAAGAGGGGCAACACCAGTGGGTGCTGCCCCTTGTTTTTTCCGGTTTGGAGCACTACTCTTGTTTGACATCAAAAAAAAAGCAAATAATTCGGTTAATAACGGCATATTTCGTAATTTTGTACTCTAAAACTCTAAGGGGGCATTGTGCCTTGTCGTCAAGTGCCTGTCACCCCCTATTTACGATACAGCGAAATGGAAAATAAAGATACAAAGAACGCGTTTGTGCGCCAGGTGGCCGACCAGAAGTATGAGTACGGATTCACCACCGACGTGCATACAGACATCATAGAGAAAGGCCTCAACGAGGACATCGTGCGGCTTATCTCTCAAAAAAAAGGCGAACCCGACTGGATGCTCGAGTTCCGGCTAAAGGCGTTCCGCCACTGGCGGAAGCTCGAGCAGCCAACGTGGGGACACGTTCATGTGCCCGAAATCGACTACCAGGCAATATCCTATTATGCCGACCCGCTCGCCAAGAAACCGTCGGACGGCAAGAAGGAGATTGACCCTGAGCTGATGAAGACGTTCGACAAGCTCGGCATTCCCCTTGAGGAACGCCTCGCGCTGAGCGGAGTGGCAGTGGATGCCATCATGGACTCCGTGTCCGTTAAGACAACCTTCAAGCAGCACCTCGCCGAGAAGGGCATCATCTTCTGCTCCATCGGCGACGCCATAAAGAACCATCCCGACCTCGTGCGCGAGTATCTCGGCTCCGTAGTGCCCTACCAGGACAACTTCTTCGCCGCGCTCAACAGTGCCGTGTTCTCCGACGGCTCGTTCGTCTACATACCCAAGGGAGTGCGCTGCCCCATGGAGCTCAGCTCCTACTTCCGCATCAACGCCCGCAACACGGGCCAGTTCGAGCGCACGCTCATTATTGCCGACGACGATGCCTACGTGTCCTACCTTGAGGGATGCACCGCACCGATGCGTGACGAGAACCAGCTGCATGCAGCCATCGTCGAGATTGTGGTCAAGGACAACGCCGAGGTGAAGTACTCGACGGTGCAGAACTGGTATCCGGGCGACGAGAACGGCAAGGGCGGCGTGCTGAACCTCGTGACCAAGCGTGGCGACCTGCGCGGCGTCAACTCCAAGCTGTCCTGGACACAGGTAGAGACCGGATCGGCCATCACATGGAAGTATCCGTCGTGCGTGCTGCGTGGCGACGGATCGCAGGCGGAGTTCTACTCCGTTGCCGTGACCAACAACTACCAGGAGGCCGACACTGGCACGAAGATGATACACATGGGCAAGAACACCAAGTCGACCATCATATCGAAGGGCATCTCCGCCGGACACAGCCAGAACTCCTACCGAGGACTGGTGCGTGCCACATCGAACGCCGACAACGCTCGCAACTACTCGTCGTGCGACTCGCTCTTGCTTGGCTCCGACTGCGGAGCACACACATTCCCCTACATGGACATACACAACGACACGGCTGTTGTGGAACACGAGGCTACAACATCGAAGATTTCAGAAGACCAGCTCTTCTACTGCAACCAGCGCGGCATACCGACGGAGCAGGCCGTCGGCCTCATCGTCAACGGCTATGCCAAGGACGTGCTCAACAAGCTGCCTATGGAATTCGCCGTCGAGGCACAGAAACTGCTGAGCGTATCGCTCGAGGGAACTGTAGGATAACTGGGAGAGGGGGCGTCCTCGCCCCCGACATCGCCTAACCTCCAAAAAAATCAAGCACAATGTTTAAAAAAGCTATCCTTTCAGCAGCAATCGCTGCCACGACTATTCCTTCATACGCCGATGATGATGATGGTTCCCCTCGCCGTTGGTCCGTGATAGCCGGCATGAACATCTCCTGCCCGGCAGTGGCAAGCCACGACGAGCCGCAAGGCACATCCGCCAAGGCGGCATCGTTCGGCTCGCCCGAGATGAGCATGATGCTTGAGTATTGGCTTTCCAACCGCCACTTCTCTATAGTAGGCGGCTACAACGCCGAGACGCTTGAGTGGTACGGCAGCGACGTGAGTGCCACAATGCGCAACATCGCGCTCGGCGCACGCTACTATCCGTTGTCCACAGCCTGCGCCATACAGCCCTACGCCGCGCTGATGACATACACCAACGTGGGCACGGCAAAAGAGAAGAGCTGGATGGGGTTCACTGGCAGCGACAGAGTGAGCTACGAGCGCAACTACACTATCGACTATCCGCGCCTGAGCGTGGCGCCGTCCGTGGGCTTCGACTGCTACATTCTATCGTCGCTCGCGCTTGAGTTCCAGTACGGATTTCCGCTTGCCATAGACGGCAAGACACGCATCAGCTCCACCTACGGCACTGAGCAGACCGCCTACCCCATGCGCTCCAATATGCACCGCCACAATTTCCAGATCGGAATGAAGGCGACATTTCCATTCCACTTCACCACGAAGGACGGCAACAGCCTGTTCGACCTCATTTACATGGCGCTCGGCATTTACGACCCCAACGACGAGCCACACAAGGAAACAAAGAAGGAGAGTCGCAAGCGGAGCCTCAACCGGGTGCTCGACTCCTACTGAGAGAGCGCAGATGACTAATGTATAATACAAGTTGGGCACAAGGCCTATAAGGTCCATACGCCCGACTTGAAATAAAAAGAAATCAAAAAAAACAAAGAAAAGAATATGTTAGAAGTAAAGAACCTCCACGCCACCATCGCTGGCAAGGAAATACTGCGAGGCATCAACCTCACCATCAACGACGGCGAGATACACGCCATCATGGGTCCGAACGGTTCGGGCAAGTCAACTCTGAGTGCTGTGCTCACTGGCAATCCTCTCTACGAGGTCACAGAGGGCGAGGCATGGTTTAACGGCAAAAACATCCTTGAGATGAAGCCCGAGGACCGCGCCCACGAGGGACTGTTCCTCTCGTTCCAGTACCCGGTAGAGATTCCGGGCGTGTCGATGACCAACTTCCTCAAGGCTGCTGTCAACGAGAAGCGCAAGTATCAGGGACTGCCTGAGCTGAAGGCGGGCGAGTTTCTCAAGCTGATGAACGAGAAGCGCAAGATTGTGGAGCTTGACTCCAAGTTCACACGCCGCTCCGTCAACGAGGGTTTCTCGGGCGGCGAGAAGAAGCGCAACGAGATTTTCCAGATGGCTATGCTCGAGCCGAAGCTCGCCATTCTTGACGAGACCGACTCGGGTCTCGACGTCGACGCCATGCGCATCGTTGCCGACGGCGTGAACAAGATGCACACACCCGAGACATCAGCCATCGTCATCACCCACTACGAGCGTCTCTTGGACATGATTAAGCCCAACGTGGTGCATGTGCTCTACAAGGGACGCATCGTCAAGACTGCCGGCCCGGAGCTTGCAAAGGAGATAGAACAGAGAGGATACGACTGGATAAAGGCAGAGGTAGGAGAGGAATAGTATGAATAGCGAACAACAATACATCGACCTCTACCGCAAGTGCCGCGAGCAGATATGCGCGCACAGCGCCGACGCGCTCAACGCTGTGCGCGACGCCGCATTCGCCGATTTCGAGCGACTGGGGTTTCCGTCGCGCAAGGTAGAGCGTTACAAATACACTACCATAGACCGTCTCTTCGAGCCCAACTATGGTCTTAACATCAACCGCATCGAGGTGCCCGTCGACCCCTACAAGGCGTTCCGTTGCGATGTGCCCAACTTGAGCACCGCGCTTTACTTCATCGTCAACGACCAGTTCCGCCAGGCTCTCCAGCCAAAAGAGAATCTGCCAGAGGGCATTGTCGTCACGTCGCTTGCCGAATATGCCAAGCAGCATCCCGAGTTCGTAGCAGAGCACTACGCCAAGCTCGCACGCACCGACGAGGATGCCGTCACAGCCCTCAACACGATGCTGGCGCAGGACGGACTGCTCGTGCATGTGAAGCGCAACGTCACGGTCGACAAGACCATTCAGGTGATAAACATCCTGCGCTCTGCCGTCGACCTCATGGTCAACCGCCGCGTGCTCATCGTCATGGAGGAGGGCGCG